>NZ_JBFTKU010000007.1:0-209823 GCF_056665975.1 Caulobacter sp. 05T431
GACCTCTGCCACGCGCAAGGCGTCCAGGCGGGTCCAGGCGCTGGCCACCTCGGCGAAGGCGGCGGCGCGGCGGGGATCGGCCTCGCGCCAGGCGTCCAGGTCCTGTTCGGAAGCACGGCCGGCGTCGAGGCGCGCCAGCCACAGCGAGGCCTCGGCGATCAGCGCGTCTCTGTCTTGATCGCCCGCTTTGGCCATGAACTCGTTCGTTTCCCGATACTGCGGCCATCGCCCGTGGCCAGGGCCTTGGTCAAGAGCTTGAGGCCCTTGGCGAGGTGTTTCTCGACTGTAGAGACGGACAAGTTCAACCTAACCGCTATCTGTCCGGGCGAGAGGCCGTGCATTTTTCGCAAGGTCAGCACTTTTCGGCATTGGGCGGGCAGCCGCTCGAGGGCGGCCAGCACCAGGTCCAGCTCCTGACGAGCGCTGGTCACCGCATAGGCGTCCGGCGCCGGGTCGGGCAGAGCGTCCATCTCCAGCACCCCGATCTGACGGATGCCCACCACCTTGGCGCGGCGGAAGCGTTCGAAGGCCAGGTTGCGGATGATGGTCATCACGAACCGCTCCGGGGCCTCCAGCCGCCGCCACTCGGCCACGCCCAGCACCTTGGCGTAGGCCTCCTGCACCAGGTCCTCGGCGTCGCCCTCGTCGCCGACCAGCTTGCGCGCGTAAGCGCGATAGTTTCCCGCGTAGGGCAGGACGCTGGCGGCGAACCAGCGGTCGATGTCGCGTAGCCAAGCCATGGAAGACGTCCCGCCCCCTCATCGCTGCGCCGGATCCTCGAAGCGCTGAACTAGCCGCATCGTGTGTCGGTTTGCTGACAGGCGCGACCGGCCTTGCCGACGGCGCGGATGGGCTTAGGTGTGGGGACGGCGCAGCGCGAGGACCCCGGCGGTGAGCGATCGGCTCTGGCATGGCCAACTGGACCTCGGCGACCGCTGGGCGATGTGGACCGGCTCGATCGGGGCCAGCGTTCCGCACCGCCACCTGGCCGCCCAGCTGGTGCTGGGCGACACGCCAGTTAGTGTCGTGGACGGCCTGGGCCGCCGCCATACGGCCCGAGCCGTGCTGATCGATCCGCTGGTGCAGCATCGCCTGGAACCGCACGACCAGGCCCGCCAGGTCTTCGTCGAGGCGATGGCCCCCAGCGCCGAGGCCGTGGCCATGCTGACCGCCCTGCGCCCCCTGCCCGACGCGCTGATCCTCAGCTCGCCCAATCCGCGCCTCCAGGCCTGGCGGCGCATCCTGACCGATCTGGAGCCGCACAGGGCCGCGCCCCTGCCCCAGGCGCTGGAGCGCTCGCTGGCGGTGATCGACGCGCGGCTGGCCGAGGGCCCCGTGCCCCTGGCCGTGGCGGCCTGGGCGGCGAACCTGTCGCCCGAGCGCTATCGCCACCTGTTCGTCGAGGCCCTGGGCCTCCCCTATCGCCGCTACCTGCTGTGGCGCCGGGTCCAGCGCGCCTTCGTGGCGCTGAAGGCGGGCGAGGACGTGACCGCCTCGGCCCACCTGGCCGGCTTCGCCGACGCCGCCCACTTCGCCCGGACGCTGAAGGGGATGTTCGGGGTGACGGCGACGCAGATTCCTCTGTAGGGCCGCCCCCAAAAGGTTGTCATCCCGGAAGCCTCGCAGAGGCTGTCCGGGACCCAGGGGACTGGGCGGAAGCGTTGCGGTTCACCTGGGTCCCGGACAAGCGCTGCGCGCTTTCCGGGATGACAACCGTGGGGATGCGATGAAGCGCGGTGGCCCTAGCCGCTACGTTCAAGCGCCCCGCATGCGCCCCGGCCATGCTGCCCCCATGACCGACACCCGCACCCCCGACACCCGCCCCTACGTCCCCGCCCTCGGCCGGCCTGAGCTGACCGGCCTCTACGACCACGTCGTCGCCCTCGTCACCCGCGAGCGGACCTGGCGCACGGCCCTGGTCGCCCTGGCCAATCCCCGGCCCGGCGAGACGATCCTCGACGTCGGCTGCGGCACCGGCGCCCTGGCGATCATGCTCAAGACCRCCTGCCCGGCCGCGCGGATCGTCGGCGTCGATCCTGACCCGGCCATCCTCGACATCGCCGCCGCCAAGGCGCGCAAGGCAGGGGTCGAGATCGACTGGCGCCGGGCCATGGGCGACCGCCTGGCCGAGGTCGCGCCGGGCGGATCGGTCGACAAGGTCGTTTCCAGCCTGGTGCTGCACCAGTGCCCTCTGCCGATGAAGCTGGCCATCCTGCAGGCCATGCACGCGGCGCTGAAGCCCGGCGGGGCGATCGTCGTCGGCGACTACGGCCTGCAGCGCACGGCGCTGATGCGGCTGCTGTTCCGCGTGGTCCAGGCGGTGGACGGCTTCGCCCTCACCGAGCCCAACGCCAAGGGCGTACTGCCCTCGCTGATGGCCCAGGTCGGCTTCGCGGGCGTCGAGGAGCGGCGCGTGATCCCCACCCTGACCGGCTCGATCTCGCTCTACACGGCGGCCTGACCGGAGCCCAAAGGCCTTCCCCGCGTTTGACGTCCATCTGTTTCCGAGGTGGCGTCATGACCGATTTCAATTTCCGCCGGGACCTGATCTCGCGGCCGATCCTGCAATGGGCGCGCGGCGTGATGCCCGCCCTGTCCCAGACCGAGCGCGAGGCGATCGACGCCGGCGACACCTGGTGGGACGCGGCCCTGTTCACCGGCGATCCCGACTGGGACGAACTGCTGGCCTTCCCCGCGCCGAAGCTTCGCCCCGACGAGCAGGCCTTCATCGACGGACCGGTGAACACCCTGTGCGCCATGCTCGACGACTGGAGCATGACCTGGGAGACGCGCGACCTGCCGCCCCAGGCCTGGGCCTATCTGAAGAGCCAGAAGTTCTTCGGCATGATCATCCCCAAGGACTACGGCGGTCTGGGTTTCAGCGCCTTCGGCCATGCCGAGATCGTCCGCAAGATCGCCACCCGCTCGGTGTCGGCGGCGGTGACGGCCATGGTGCCCAACAGCCTGGGCCCGGGCGAGCTGATCATGAAGTTCGGCACGCAGGCCCAGCGCGACCACTGGCTGCCGCGCCTGGCCGACGGGCGCGAGGTGCCCGCCTTCGGCCTGACCAGCCCCGAGGCCGGCTCGGACGCCGGGGCCATGGTCGACGAGGGCGTGGTCTGCCGCGGGACCTGGAAGGGCCAGGACGTGCTGGGCATCCGCCTGAACTGGCACAAGCGCTACATCACCCTGGGACCGGTCTGCACGGTGCTGGGCCTGGCCTTCAAGCTGCGCGACCCCGACGGCCTGCTGGGCGGCGAGGAGGACATCGGCATCACCTGCGCCCTGGTGCCCACCGACACGGCCGGGGTCGAGATCGGCCGCCGCCACCTGCCCGCCTTCCAGACGTTCCAGAACGGACCCAACTGGGGCAAGGACGTCTTCATCCCGATGGACCTGGTGATCGGCGGCGCCGAGCGCGTGGGCCAGGGCTGGAAGATGCTGATGACCGCCCTGGCGGCCGGACGCGGCATTTCGCTGCCGGCGCTGTCGGGCGCGGCGGCGTCGTTCAGCGCCCTGACCACCGGCGCCTACGCCCGCGTGCGCAGCCAGTTCAACGTGCCGATCGGCAAGTTCGAAGGCGTGCAGGAGCGCCTGGCCCGCATCGCCGGCAACGCCTACCTACTGGACGCCGGCCGCCGCCTGACCTGCGCGGGCCTGGACCTGGGCCACCACCCGTCGGTGATCTCGGCCCTGCTGAAGTCGGGCGCCACCGAGCGGATGCGTGTGGTGGTCAACGACGCCATGGACGTGCACGGCGGCAAGGCGGTGATCGAGGGCCCGCGCAACTACATGGGCTCGCAGTACCGGGCCATCCCCGTCGGCATCACGGTCGAGGGGGCTAACATCCTGACCCGCAGCCTGATGGTGTTCGGCCAGGGTGCGATCCGGGCACATCCCTATCTACTGCAGGAGATATTGGCCATCGGCGAGGACGACCGCGCCAAGGGGCTGGCGGACTTCGACGCGGTGTTCTGGAAGCACGTGGCCCATTCCATCCGCACCGGCTTGCGGGCCGTCGGCCACAGCTGGACCGGGGCGGCCTTCGCCCCCGCGCCCGACGCCGGCCGGGCCAGCCGCTTCTATCGCAAGATGGGCCGCTACAGCGCCGCCTTCGCCCTGACCTCGGACATCGCCCTGCTGACCCTGGGCGGCGCGCTGAAGCGCAAGGAGATGCTGTCGGGCCGCCTGGGCGACATCCTGGCCGAGCTCTATTTCCTGTCGGCCGCCCTCAAGCGCTGGGAGGACGAGGGCCGCCACGACGCCGACTTCCCGCTGCTGCAGTGGTGCGTGGACACCGGCTTCGCCACGATCGAGCAGCGCTTCGACGAGGTGTTCGCCAACCTGCCCAACCAGCTGGCCGGCTGGCTGCTGCGGGCGGCGATCCTACCGCTGGGGCCGCGCCGCCGAGGGCCGTCGGACAAGGTCACCACCGCCTGCGCCGAGCTGCTGCTGCACCCTTCGGAGACCCGCGACCGGCTGATCGAGAACGTCTATGTGGGCGGCGCCGACGAGGCCGTCGGCCAGCTGATCGACGCCTTCGAACGCGTGGTCGCCACCCAGCCGATCCACGACCGCCTGCGCGCCCAGAAGATCCGCCACTGGAAGGACGGGGTCGAGGGCGGCTGGGTGTCGGCCGAGGAGATCGCGGCGCTGGAGGCCGCCGACAAGGCCGTGGCGGCGGTGATCGCCGTCGACGACTTCGCGCATGACGGGCTGAGCACCCGGAGCGTCGCCGACGCCCATCCCGCGCCTCCGATCTGGACCGACGGCGTGACGCCCCGACCGGGGTTCGAGGAGCAGCGGACGTTCAGCGGGGTGGGGCCGTAGACGACTTGGGGGACACACACTCACCCATGGGCTTCGCCAGGTCGGCAAGGTCTCAGGGTGAGTGTGTGTCCCCGCCTTCAAACTCCGCGCTTGATTTATAATATAATTGCAGCGACCTTCCGCCCGCCTCCTCAACGAGGCGTGTAAACGTCGGGAGAGAACGTCATGCGGGGCAACCGCTTCATCATCGCCGGGATGGCCGCCAGCCTGCTGAGCCTGAGCGTCGCCCAGGCCGCCCCGGACTCCATGAAGCCCCCGATCTATCTCGGCGTCGACATCTCCTACGCCAACGAGATGGACGACTGCGGCGCGGTCTACAAATCCGGCGGCCAGACCGTCGACCAGTTCCGGTTCTTCAAGTCGGCCGGCGCCAATGTGGCGCGCATCCGCATCTGGAACGATCCGGACTGGACCAAGTACTCGAACCTCGCCGACGTGAAGCGCAGCATCAAGCGCGCCAAGCAGGCCGGCATGCAGGTGCTGCTGGACTTCCACTATTCCGACGACTGGGCCGACGGCGACAAGCAGATCGCCCCCAAGGCCTGGGCCAAGCTGTCCACGCCCGACCAGGCCAAGGCGCTGTACGCCTTCACCCACAACACCCTTCTGGAGCTGAACCGCGAGGGCCTGATGCCCGAGCTGGTGCAGGTGGGCAACGAGACCAACGGCGAGATCGTCTCCAGCCTGGCCAAGGCCAAGGAACCCATCCACTGGGACCGCAACGCCCTGCTGTTCAACGCCGGGATCAAGGCCGTGCGCGACGCCGGCAAGGAGACCGGCAAGCCGCCCCGGGTGATGCTGCACATCGCCCAGCCCGAGAACGCCGAGCCCTGGTTCGCGGCGGCGACCCAGGCGGGCGTCACCGACTACGACATCATCGGCCTCAGCTATTACAGCAAGTGGTCCAAGCGCTCGATGGCCCAGCTGGGCCAGACGATCGACCGCCTGCGCCACACCTACGCCGCCGACGTGCTGGTGGTCGAGACGGCCTATCCGTTCACCACGGAGAACGCCGACAGCTCGCCCAACCTGCTGGGCGAGGATTCGCTGATCGCCGGCTACCCGGCAACGCCGGCCGGCCAGCAGAAGTACCTGGTMGACCTGACCCAGCTGGTGCTGTCCAGCGGCGGCACGGGCGTCTTCTACTGGGAGCCCGCCTGGGTCTCGACCAAGTCGTGCGGCACCCGCTGGGGCAAGGGCTCCAACTGGGAGAACGCGGCGGTGTTTGACTACAAGGGCCAGGACAACGGCAGCGCCGAGGCCTGGCTGAAGCACGCCTATGTCCTGCCGGTCGAGGTGACGTTCAAGGCCAAGGCGGCCGGGGACACCGCCTTCATCGACGGCGACTTCCTGGCCGGCGTCGGGCCGCGTCCCATGGTCCGCGAGGGCGACGCCTTCGTCTACCGCACGCGCCTGACGCCCGGGACCTCGGTGACCGTGGCCACGGCGCCGACGGCGGCGGCCGTGGCCGACGCCTCGGCGGTGACCGCGACGGTGGGGCAGCGGGCCAGCGTGGTGCGGGTGGGGGAGTAAGCCGCTCACCCATCCCTCACCTTTCAATCGTCATCCCGGGCCTTGTGCCCGGGACCCCTGGTTCAGCTTGCACGTGAGACGCAAGCGGACCGCCAGCGGTCCGCCCCTACCGCACCTGCGGCGGATAGAGGGGTCCCGGGCACAAGGCCCGGGATGACGGTGGTTGGTGTCAGGGCTTGGAGCCGTAATCCAAGCTCGGATACCAATCCTCGCCTCGGCCCTCCGGCGTCATGTCCAGGAAGTTCCATAGCGGCGCCGGGTCCGGCGCGCCGCGGGGGTCCTGGCCGGGGTCGGCGCTGTCGCCGGTCATCTCGCCGGACCAGAAGTGGCGGATCACGCCGTCCTGGCGGGTGAAGACGTTGTAGGCCGGGATCTCGTCGCCGTTCGGCAGCAGGCCGAAATAGTCGCGCGAATAGTTCCCGTTCAGGTCGGTGTAGAGCCGCAGGTTCCGCCAGCCGCGCTCCTTCTTGAAGGCCAGCAGCTTGTCGAGCGGCGAGCGGGCCACCACGACCAGCGACATCTTCTGGTCCAGGTCGGCGGCGTTGCCGTCCAGCGGGCCCAGCAGGGCGGTGCACATCGGGCACGGCCGCTCGCGCTGGGGGCCGAACATGTAGCTGTAGACACCGAGGGTCTGCTTGTCGCGGAACAGGCCGGCGAAGTCGACACGGCCCTCCTCGCCCTCGAATTGGTAGTCGCCCCGCACCTCGCCGCCGGGCGGCAGGTCGCGACGCTGCTGGGCCACGCGCTCGAGGTGGCGGCGCAGCTCCAGTTCCTCGGCCAGCAGCGCCGTGCGGGCGGCGCGGTATTCGGGACTCTCGTTGGGGAACCGCACCGGGCTTCGCGCGGCGAGTTCAGCAGCTGGGGTGAGCGTGGGTCGGGCGTCCATGGCGACGGCCTCCGTTTCTGATGTCGACATAACTGAAGACGCACGAGGTGGGTTCTTTGCGACACAGCGGTCCGACAAATCCGCCGTCCCACATGGTGAGGCTTGTCATGTGTGATTGATATGATAAATAAAGGTTCCGCTTGGCGCTCGCGCCGAGACGGAAGCGCTCGCCAGAAGCGCGACGACGCGGACCCCGCGTCCACCTCAAACCGGCCGCCTTTTTCGCGCCGGCGAGTTCACCGCATCACAAACACAGAGCAGCCGCGTCTTTGCGAACGCGGCGCCGTCGTCCCTGGGGGAACCAACGATGACCCACTACAAACTGCTTGCAGCCGCCAGCGGCCTGGCCCTGATGGCCGCCGCCAGCGCCCATGCGCAAAGCGCTCCGGCCCCGGCTTCCGACTCGTCGCAGGTCGACGAAGTCGTCGTCACCGGCGTGCGCAAGAGCCTGCGCGAAGCGCTCGACGTGAAGCGTGGTTCCGACAAGGTCGTCGAAGCCATCTCGGCCAAGGACATCGGTGTCCTGCCCGACGTGACCATCGCCGAATCCATCGCCCGCCTGCCCGGCGTCAACGCCACCCGCGACCGCGGCAACGACAGCCAGGCCGTCGTGCGCGGCCTGGGCGCCCGCCTGGTGCTGGGCACCGTCAACGGCCGCGAAGTCGCCTCGTCCGAGCCGGACCGCAACGTCCGCTGGGAGATTTACCCCTCGGAAGTCGTCCAGGGCGTCCAGGTCTACAAGTCGCAGTCGGCCGACCTGATCGCCGGCGGCGTGGCCGCGACGATCAACATCGATACGATCGCCCCGCTCGACTACAAGGGCCCCGAATTCGTCCTGCGCGCCGGCCCGGTCTTCTACGACGGCGGTAAGGACATCCCGAACTACGACCAGACCGGCTACCGCGCCTCGGGCTCGTGGGTGCACAAGATCAACGACGACCTGGCCATCGTGCTGGGCCTGACCAGCCAGAAGCAGAAGAACGGCTACGTGTCGTTCCAGGGCTGGGGCTACAACGACTCGACCATCCGCCAGCCGGCCGGCGCCAGCGATTCCAGCGGCGATCTGAACGGCGACGGCAAGCTGGACGCCACCCCGTGGGGCGCGCAGCTGGAGGTCAAGAAGCTCAGTCAGAAGCGCAACGGCGTCTCCACCGGCCTGCAGTGGAAGCCCAGCGACAATTTCGAACTGAAGTTCGACGCCCTCTATTCCGACATCAAGATCAACGAGAACCAGGACCAGGCGATCTACGGCTGGAACAACTGGGGCAACTGGGCCAACGGCAACGCCGGCGACTACAACGCCCCGGGCGCGTCCTACACCCTGATCAACAACACGGTCGTGGCCGCCAACCTGGTGTCCAACAACGCGGTGCACAGCGTGATCGCGCGCTACACCGAGGACAAGAAGCTGTTCGTCACCGGCCTGAACGGCAAGTGGACCAACGACGCGTGGACCGTCGTCGGCGACCTGTCCTATTCGAAGGCCGAGCGTGAGAACAACTGGGCGGCGGTGCGCCTGGAAACCTATCCGTCGACGATGTCGTTCGACACCCGCGCCGGCGTGAAGCCGACCGTGAAGCTGACCCAGGACATCACCACCCTGCCGCAGTACAACTCGTGGAAGGGCGGCCAGAACGACGGTCCGGAACACCTGAACGACGAGCTGGCGGCCGGCGCGCTGGACTTCACCCGCGACCTGACGGGCGGGGCGTTCAAGAGCGTCCAGTTCGGCGCGCGGGCGTCCAACCGCACCAAAGACCACAGCATGTTCCAGTTCTACCCCTGGGCCAACGCCGGGGCGGTCGTGCCGGCGAGCATGCTCAGCTACTACAAGGTCAGCGCCTTCGACGTGCCGGCGGTCGTCACGGGCGACTTCGACGCCCTGGCCTCGGTCCTGTACGGCGCGAACGCCTTCGACCCCAGCCATGGCTCGGAGAACCTGGCCCAGCAGTGGAGCGTCAACGAGAAGGTCTTCGAAGGCTACGGCAAGCTGAACTTCGCCGCCGACAGCATCGGCGGCTCGTGGGCGACCGGCAACATCGGTGCCCGCGTGGTGCACACCGAGACCAGCAGCGACGGCCAGCAAGCCAACACGTCCGGCGTGTTCTCGCCGGTGTCCATCGACAACGACTACACCGACATCCTGCCCTCGGCGAACGTGAAGTTCGACTTCGGCGACGGCAAGGTGTTCCGCCTGGGCCTGGCCAAGGTGATCGCCCGTCCGCCGCTGGACGAGCTGCGCGCCAGCCGCACCCTGACCACCTGGTCGCCCTACACCGGCAGCGCCGGCAACCCGACGCTGAAGCCGTTCGAGGCGGTGCAGTTCGACGCCTCGGCCGAATGGTACTTCCGTCCGGAAGCCCTGATCGCGGCCTCGTACTACTACAAGGACGTCAGCTCCTACATCGGCTGGAAGCAGACCCCGATCGCCTACGGCGGCACCACCTACGCCGTCTCCAGCCCGACCAACGGCGGCGACGGCTACATCCAGGGCCTGGAGCTGACCTTCCAGACGCCGTTCTTCTTCCTGCCGGGCCCGTTCGACAAGTTCGGCATCTATTCGAACTACGCCTATGTCAACTCCGACCTGAAGGAGTTCTCGCCGGCCAACAACCCGCTCGACATGACCGGCCTGGCCAAGCACACCGCCACGGTCGACCTGTGGTACGCCAACGGCCCGATCGAAGCGCGCCTGGGCTGGAAGTACCACTCGCCGATGACGGTCATCTACGGCTGGAACGGCGCGGACCTGCAGACCCTGGAGAGCGAGAAGACCCTCGACTTCAGCGCGTCGTACAACATCAACGACCACGTCACGGTCCGCTTCCAGGCCAACAACCTGACCAACGAGGAGCTGCGGATGTACCGCGACAACGATCCCAACCGGATCGGTCGCTACGACGTCTACGGCCGTCGCTACCTCGCCGACGTGACCCTGAAGTTCTAACCCTTTCCGCCACCCCTTCGTCCTGCGGGGGTGGCGGCGACCGGCCCAGAGCGTGGCTTTGCCACGCTCCAGGTCTTCTGATTTGGAGCCTTTGCTTTCGCAAAGGCTCCGGTCCGGTCAAGCTGGGATTCATCACACCTCCCCGATGAGATCCTGCACCTGGGGAGGAAGCCATCCGCGCTTCCTCCCCATTTTTTTGCTTTCCGCGTGAGGACCCCATGGTCGATTTCAGCCGCCGCCAAGCCCTGGCCGCCACCGCCGGCGCCGCCGCTCTTGTCGCCGCCGCTTCCGCCCGCGCCGCTTCGAAGAGCGCGCCCGCCGCGGCCTCGCGCCCCGCCCTTCCCACCGTCGACCTGGCCCCGCGCGAGCGCCTGTCGCTGGACTTCGACTGGCGCTTCAAGCTGGGTCACGCCCAGGACCCGGCCCGCGACTTCGGCTTCGGGGCCAACCAGCGCACCTTCGCCAAGGCCGGCGCGACCGCCGCCAACTGGCAGGTCAGCCAGCTGTCCGACCTTGCCTTCGACGCCGGCGCCTGGGCCCCGGTGACCCTCCCCCACGACTGGGGCGTGGAACTGCCCTTCGTCGACAACCCCGCCTACGTGCCGTCCGGTAAGCCCGACGACGAGGACCTGCGCGCCGCCCACGGCTACAAGCCCCTGGGCCGCGAGTTCCCGGAGACCAGCGTCGGCTGGTACCGCAAGACCTTCGCCCTGCCCGCCGCCGACGCCGGCAAGCGGCTGTCGATCGAGTTCGACGGCGCGATGCGCGACGCCCTGGTCATCGTCAACGGCTACATCCTGGAGCGCGAGGAGAGCGGCTATTCGCCGTTCCGCGTCGACATCACCGACATCGCCAATATCGGCCAGGAAAACAGTCTGGTGGTGCGGGTCGACGCCAGCCTGGGCGAGGGCTGGTTCTACGAGGGCGCGGGTCTCTATCGCCACGTCTGGCTGGTCAAGACCGCCCCGGTGCACGTGCCGCAGTGGGGCGTGTTCGTGCGGGCCAAGGTCGACKGGACGCTGACCATCGACACCGACCTGGTCAATGACGGCGACGCCCGCGCCGAGTTCGAGCTGCTGCACACCGTGCTGGACGCCGCCGGCAAGCCGGTGCTGACCCCCGCCGCCGCGTCCGATCGCCTGCCGGCCTGGGAGCGCCAGACGCTGTCCCTGACCGTGGCCCTGGACAACCCCGTGCTGTGGTCGCTGGAGAGCCCGACCCTCTACACCCTGGTCACCGAGGTGAAGGTGGGCGGCGCGGTCGTCGACCGCCACGTGACCCGCTTCGGCTTCCGCTCGATCGCCTTCGACGGCGCCAAGGGCTTCCTGCTGAACGGCCAGAGCGTGAAGCTGAAGGGGACCTGCAACCACCAGGACCACGCCGGCGTGGGCGCGGCCATCCCCGATGCGCTGCAGGTCTGGCGGCTGGAGCAGMTGAAGTCGATGGGCTGCAACGCCTATCGCGCCGCCCACAATCCGCCGACGCCCGAGCTGCTGGACGCCTGCGACCGCCTGGGCATGGTCGTCATCGACGAGACCCGCCGCATGTCCAGCGACGCGACCTCGCTGGATGAGCTGGAGCGCCTGGTCCGCCGCGACCGCAACCACTCGTCGGTGATCCTGTGGTCGATCGGCAACGAGGAGCCGCAGCAGGGCACCGCGCGCGGCGCCAAGGTGGCCACGACGATGAAGCGGCTGGTCAATCGCCTGGACCCGACCCGTCCGGTCATCGCCGCCATGGACTCAGGCTTCGGCGAGGGCATCAGCGCGGTCATCGACGTGCAGGGCTTCAACTACCGACACGAGAAGATGGACGCGTTCCACGCCAAGTTCCCGGACAAGCCGATCATCGGCACCGAGAGCGCCAGCACCGTGGCCACGCGCGGCGAATACGCCCGCGACGACGCCAAGCTCTATGTGCCCGCCTACGACACCGAGCATCCCTGGTGGGCGACCACGGCCGAGAAGTGGTGGAGCCACGCGGCCGACCGCCCGTGGGTGGCCGGCGGCTTCATCTGGACCGGCTTCGACTATCGCGGCGAGCCGACGCCGTTCAACAAGTGGCCCAGCATCAGCTCGCACTTCGGCGCGCTCGACACCTGCGGCTTCCCGAAGGACAACTATTATTACTACCGCGCCTGGTGGCGGCCCGAGCCGCTGCTGCACCTGCTGCCGCACTGGAATTGGGAAGGCCGCGAGGGCCAGCCGATCGCGGTCTGGGCCCACAGCAACTGCGACAAGGTCGAGCTGTTCCTGAACGGCAAGAGCCAGGGCATCCGCGTTGTCACCCCGAATCACCACGTCGAGTGGTCGGTGCCCTATTCGCCCGGTGTGATCGAGGCCCACGGCTACAAGGGCGGCAAGGTCATCTTGCGCGATCGCCGCGAGACCGCCGACCCGGCCGCCGCCCTGCGCCTGACGGCCGACCGCTCGCGCCTAGCCGCCGACGGCCAGGACGTGGTGGTTTTGAAGGTCGAGGTTCTGGACGCCAAGGGCCGGCCCGTGCCCCGCGCCGACGACCTGGTGACGTTCGCGGTGACGGGTCCGGCCGAGGTGATCGGCGTCGGCAACGGCAATCCGACCAGCCACGAGCCGGACGTGGCGAGCTCGCGCAAGGCGTTCAACGGCCTGTGCCAGGCGATCGTCCGCACACGGCGCGGCCAAGCGGGCGAGCTGCGGGTGACCGCCTCGGCGCCGGGGCTGAAGGCGTCGAGCGTCAGCCTGGCCAGCGCCTGAGATCCGGTTGGGGACACGCCCAAGGGCATGTCCCCGCTCGCGGCCGGGGACATGCGCTCGCGCGTGTCCCCAACCGCTTCCGCGATCAATCCAGCGCCTTGAACCGCACCGCGGCTCCACCGCCCGGGGCCATGTCGAACTCCAGCGAGTCCTTGCTGGTCACCACCTTCTTCGAGATCGCCAGGGCCGTGGTGTTGGTGATGTAGTCCGCGCCGGGACCGTCGGCGTAGATCTGGGCCTCGTAGCGCTTGCCGGGGGCCAGGAAGTCCAGCTTCTGGGTCAGCTTGCGGGCCGTCTCGTCGGTCAGGGCGCCCAGGAACCAGTCCTTGCCGCCGCGCGGCTGGCGGGCCACCACGATGTAGTCGCCGATCTCGCCCTGCAGCGTCTTCGAGGTCTCCCAATCGGTGGGCACGTCGCGGATGAACTGGAAGGCGTCGGGCCGGGCCTCGTAGTTCTCGGGCAGGTCGGCGGCCATCTGGATCGGGCTGTACAGCACCACGTACAGCGCCAGCTGCACCGCGATGGTCGACTGGCCGCGGCGGGTCAGCTCGGTCTTGCCGTGCACCACGTCGAAGACGCCGGGCGTGAAGTCCATCGGCCCGCCCAGCATCCGCGTGAACGGCAGGATCACCGTGTGCTCGGGCGGATTGGTCGGGTTGCCCCAGGCGTTGAACTCCTGGCCCCGCGCGCCTTCGCGGCTCAGCATGTTGGGCCAGGTGCGGCGCAGGCCGGTGTCCTTGACCGGCTCGTGGGCGTCGATCGAGATGTGGTGCTGGGCCGCCACCTGGGCGACGTGCAGGTTGTGGCGGACCATGTACTGGCCGGCGAACCACTGCTGCTCGCCCTGCTGGTCCAGGATCGTGCCGCTGTGGCGGACGTATCCCGTCTTCACCTGCGAGATGCCGACGCTCTCATACAGCTTCATGGCGTCTTCCAGCTGGGCCTCGTAGTTGGGCACCGCCCCGGCCGTCTCGTTGTGGCCGATCAGCTTGACGCCCTTCTTCTTGCCGTAGTCGGTGATCGCCTTGAGGTCGAAGTCCGGATAGGCCTTGGTGAAGCTGAACTTCTCGCCGTTGCTGATCCAGTCGCCGTCCCAGCCCTCGTTCCAGCCTTCCACCAGCACGCCGTCGAAGCCGTACTTGGCCGCGAAGTCCATGTAGCGCTCGGTGTTGGCGGTGTTGGCGCCGTGCTTGGGACCGCTGCCCCAGGTGGACCGCTCCAGGTGCATCTCCCACCAGATGCCGACGTACTTGCCCGGTTTGATCCACGAGGTGTCGGCGATCTTGCTGGGCTCGTTGAGGTTCAGCTCGATGCGGCTGTCGGCCAGGGCGCCGGCGGTCTCGCCGATCAGCACCGTGCGCCACGGGGTGGTGAAGGGTCCGGTCTTCTTGGCCAGGGTCCCGTCCTGCCAGGGCATCAGCCGGGCCTTCAGCGTTCCCGCCCCGTCGCCGGCCAGCAGCATGCTGGGGAAGTCGACCAGGGCCGCCTCGTGGAACGACAGGTACAGGCCCCCGGCCTCGTTGCCCGCCGTGCGCTTCAGGGTCAGCGGCGTCTCGGCCAGGGTGATCCGGCGCGCGTCGGTCTGCTTGTAGAGGTACTCGTCGCGCTCCTGGCCCAGGCCTTCGTACCACCAGGCGTCATAGGCCCCGACCGGCTTGAAGGCGGTGCGGTCGTCGGTGACGGACACGTTCTGGCCGGCCGGAATGGCGCCGTAGGCGTAGCGGAAGCCCAGGCCGTCGTCGAACAGCCGGAAGGTGACGTCGAAGCTCTTGCTCAGCGGCGTGTCGCCGGCCAGCGAGACGGTCAGCTCCAAGTGGTTGTCGCGGATCACCCGCTGCTCGCCCCAAGGCTGCTCCCAGGTGGTGTCGGACGCGCCGCGCTTGGCGGCGGTCAGGGCGGTGATCCGGGCGGCGGGTTCGCCGGCGAAGGTCAGGCCCAGGGGCGCGGCCGCCAGCACCGGCTTGCCGCCGCGCGACACCTCGTAGAAGGCCGAGCCGTCCTTGGTGAAGACGCAGACCTCGATCACCTTGCCGGGCGACTGGGCGCACTCGCGATCCGCGGCGGCCGCGACGGCAGGGGCGGCCAGGGCGCTCAGCAGGGCGCCGAACAGGGCCGTGGTTCGCAACATCATCGAACGGTCTCTTTCGTCAGAAGGAAGGTGGGCGTCAGAAGAAAAAAGGGCGTCTCGGCTCCGCAGGCCAAAGCCGAGACGCAGGGGAGGACTTGTCCCGTCGTCCGCGCCCGGAGGCCGGCGACGACATGGCGGAGGGAGCGGCGCATCAGGAGGTCACCGCCTCGATGAAGCCGTTGGCGGTCAGCCGGCCCCGGGCCGGATCGGCCTCGCCCGCCTCGGGCGCCAGCAGCGCCGAGTGCAGCACGTGGTTGCGATAGACGATCAGCCGGTTGAACACGCCTTCGGCCTGGCCGATCAGATCGTAGTCGGCCATGCCGGCCCCCGGATAGACGGACACGCCGACGCCGCGCTCGGCCAGCTGGGCCTGGGCCACGGCCACATAGGTCGCGTGGCGGTCCTGGTCGACGCTCTCGAAGCCGGTGGCCTTGTGGCGGAAGAAGCCGGTGCCGCCGTGGTCGCCCCGGCACAGGTAGTGGACCATGGCCAGCCGGTTCGGATCGGGCCCGTCGTGGTGCGGGATCTTCTGCACCGGCTGGGCGTCGCGCGCCGACGTCGTGGCCAGGCCGAAATAGCCGAAATACTTGACGTAGACATCGCTGGGCAGGCCGAACGCCGCGGCGATCGGCCCGCGCAGGGCGGTGACCACCGTGCGGTAGTACGACTCCGGCAGGTTGGCGTTCAGGCCCGGATAGTTGGTGTGCGGCGGGCTGTAGAAGTCCGCCTGGCGCGCGGCCTCGATCATCGCGTTCGGATCGTCCAGCACGTCGTCGACGACCAGCAGCGGCTGGCGCTCCTCGCCCAGGTGGAGGAGCTGGAGCCGGATCTGGCGACCGAGCAGCAAGGGGGGAACGGCGATGGCTGCGGTCATGCGCCGCCCTTCAGGAAGGCCATCTTCAGCTGGCGCGCCAGGTTAGCGCGGAACGACGGGCTCATCGGCCCCAGCGCGCCCTTCAGCCCGTCGGGGATGTGGGCCGTCGCCTCGCCGTCGCCGGCGAAGACATAGGCCTCGAACATCGCCCGCCAGTAGGCGCGCTCGCCCGGGGGCAGGTCCTTGAAGGCCAGAAGCGCGGTCAGGAAGACGTCGTTGACCCGCTCCAGCCCCGCGCCCGTGTCGCCCCACCACCAGTTGACCATGGCGTTGTAGGGCGCGAGCGAGGTGACGTGGTGCCACCAGTATTTCGGCACGAACAGGGCGTCGCCCGGCTCCAGCCAGGCGACCTGGGCGGCGGCGTAGGCGTCGCGGTAGCGCGGGAACCGCGCCAGGTCCGGAGCCTCGGGATCAACCAGGGACAGCGGCGGCGGATTGTCCAGCGGACCGACATAGAGGTTGGCCACCTCCGTCGGCGGGAACAGCACGAAGCGGCGGCGGCCGGCGATCACGCCGGCCAGGTTGTGGTCGCGGTCGTTGTGGGTCTGGGTGCGCACGGCCCCGCCGATCCACAGACGCGGCATGACCTGCGGCGGCAGGAGCGGGCTCGGGTTCTCGCGCACGAACGCCGGCATGTGGCTGGCCAGGGGCAGCATCTGGATGGCCACGAACGGCGCATCCGGGTCGCCCAGCAGGCGCGCGATGCGGTCCAGGGTCTCGCCGATCCCGGCCTGGCGCTTGGAGAAGGCGAACTCGCGCTGGTCGGCGCCGTAGCCGAAGCGGCCGCCGGTGGCGGCGGGGGCCTCCATGACCGGGGCCGGGGCGCCGGTGTCCATGGCTTTCAAATAGGCGTTCAGGGCGGCGGGGCCCTGGCGGCCAGCAGCCAGGGCGGGCCAGGTCTCCAGCAGGCCGTGGATCACCACCGGCCGTTCGGCTCGGACGATCGCGTCGAAGTCGGCCGGCGACGCGCACGCGGCCGTCGCCACGCGCGGCAGGGCGTCGATGTCGCAAGGCTGGATCATGCCGCCGCCGTCCATCAGCAGAAGCTTTCCAGATAGAGGTCGTGGGTCGGCTGCTTCAGCGCCTGGTCCTTGATGAAGGACAGGATGCGCCGGAACTCGCCCTTCACGACCTCGGGCGGGGTGCGGTCGATCATCGGCGCGTGGGTCTCGGGCGTCAGGCCGTGACCGGTCAGCAGGGCCCGCCAGCTGTCGGCGACGAAGGTCTCGTGCTCCGAAGGCGGGATGTCGCCGCGCGCCTGGAAGGTGGCGATCTTGTGGGCCAGCACGTCCGAGGCCGCCGCCGCCCGGGCCCGCTCCCAGAACGGCGCCTTGGCGTAGCGGTTGGCCACGTAGTGGGCCGACTGGAAGTCGCGCAGGCGCTCGTACGCCTCGCGCATCGTGTCGTTGTAGGCCGCCCGCTCGGCCGCGAAGTCGGCCGCCACCGGGAACAGCGGCAGCAGGTGGACCAGTCCCAGCTGCACGGCCTGCAGGTCGACGCCGTGCACCGGGTCGAAGGCGCAGGCCGCCTCGCCCACCGCCACGCAGTTGCGGCTCCAGGCCTGGACGCGCCGCCCCGGATCGCTGACCGAGACCACGGCGTCGGCCAGGACCAGGCCGGAGACGCGGCTCGCCATCTCGAAGGCCTGGTCGTCCGTGCACAGATCGCCGGCATAGGCCTGGACCACATGGGTCGCCGCCTGGCTGGGATGCAGCCCCACCCAGCCGCGCGCCCAGGCGCGGATGTCGGCATAGGGCGGCAGGGACGCGAAGCGCGGCCCCTGAGCCCGCAGCACGCGGTCGGCCGGGAAGTGCCCGCGCCAGCTTTCGCGCGCCACGCCCAGGGCGGTCATCAGCACCGCCTCGCCRCCCGTGGCGTCGACGAACAGGTCGCCCCGGACGCTGCGGCCTTCGCCCAGGTCCAGGGCGGCGATCTCGCCGTCGGCGTCGATCGTCGGCGCGACCGACAGGGCCTGGAGCAGCTCGACGCCCAGCCGCTTGGCCAGGCCCTTCAGCGCCGCGGCGTAGGCCAGGGCGGGCAGGTGGTAGCCGTAGTCGGTGCGGCCGAAGACCTCCGTCTCGTCGTCGGGCAGCAGCACCCGGCCCTGGCGGGCGGCGGCGGCGGTCAGCGAGAACTCGTCCAGGCCGACGTTCAGACCCAGGCCCCGGGCCTTCAGCCAGAACGGGAAGAAGTCGCGGTTGTCGATCGGCGCGCCATAGGTGCCGTGGGCGTGGAAGAAGGCCGGGGTCGCGCCCGAGACGTCGGCGAAGTTCTGGCCCAGCGAGAAGGCGCCGCGTGTGGCGCGCAGCAGGGCCGCCTCGTCCAGGCCCAGCATCCCGTGCAGGGCCTCCAGCGGCGGCAGGCTGGCGTGGACGTCGGCGGGCGTCAGGCGGGTGGGCAGCTCCACCGCCGTGACGCTGACCCCGGCCGGGCGCAGGGCCGCGCGCAGCACGCAGGCCGACAGCCACAGGGCCGCGTCGCGCCCCACCACGACGATGCTGTTGGGCGCGCTCATCACGACACCGCCCGCACGGCCTGGACCGGTCCGCCGAGGTCTCCGGGCGCGTAGCGGGCCAGGAAGTCGGCGTGGTTGGTCATGGTGGCGACATTGCCGTCGATCCGCGCCTTCAGGTCGGCCAGGCGGGTCTCCAGGTCGTCCAGCGTCAGGCTCTCGGCCAGGCGGTCGTGGGCGCGGGGGACCAGCCCCTGGCCCTCCAGCACCGACAGCCAGCTGTCGCGCGAGAACAGGCCGTACTGGTAGTTGGGCAGGGCCGCGCGGCGCTCGAACAGCTCCATCTTAGCGGCCAGGCTGTCGGGGATCGCCATGGTCCGCACGTGGTCCCACAGCGGCTCGCCGAACCGGCTGTTGGCGCGGTAGTGCAGGATCAGGAAGTCGCGGACCCGGTCGTACTGGATCTCGAACAGGCGATTGAACTCGGCGACCAGGCGCGGGTCCATGCGGTCGCCGTCGCCCGGGGTCGGCATCAGGTTGGCCAGGTCGATCACGGCGGCCTGGATCAGGAAGATGCTGGTCGACTCCAGGGGCTCGAGGAAGCCGCTGGACAGGCCCATGGCCACGACATTGCCGCTCCAGCCGCGCACGCGGCGGCCGGCCTTGAAGCGCAGCAGGCGCGGCTCGTCCAGGGCCGGGCCGTCCAGCTTGGCCAGCAGGGTCTCGCGCGCTTGGTCTTCATCGAGGAAGGCGCTGGAGAAGACGTAGCCGTTGCCGGTGCGGTGCTGCAGCGGGATGCGCCAGCGCCAGCCGCCCAGGTCGGCGCTGGCCCGCGTGTAGGGCGTCAGGCCGTCGCCGCCGGTCGCGCAGGGCACGGCCAGGGCGCGGTCGCAGGGCAGCCAGTGGCCCCAGTCCTGCCAGGCCACCTCCATCTGGCCGGCCAGCAGCAGCGAACGGAAGCCCGTGCAGTCGATGAAGAGGTCGCCCTGGATCACGGCGCCCGACTTCAGGGTCAGGCTCCGCAGCTGGCCCGAGGCCGTGTCGCGGGCGATGTCGGCGACCAGGCCCTCGATCCGCTTCACGCCCCGCGCGGTCGCCCAGCGCCGCAGGAAGCCCGCATAGAGGCTGGCGTCGAAATGGTAGGCGTAGGCGTAGGTCGAGCGGATCGACTTGTCGTCCTGGTTGGGGAACTCGAAGGCGTTCGCGCGGGCCGCGGCCACGGCGTAGGAATAGGCCTGCAGCGGCGCGACCTCGCGCCCGGCGTTCCTGGCCCTCACCCAGTGATGCTGGAAGTCCACCCCGTTCCACGGCTCGCCGAACGTGCCGAACGGATGGATGTAGCGGTCGCCGGGGCGGTTCCAGTCGCGGAACTCGATGCCCAGCTTGATGGAGCCCTGGGTCTCGCGCAGGAACTGCGCCTCGTCGATCCCCAGCATGTCGTTGTAGGTCTTGATGTGCGGCAGGGTGGCTTCGCCGACCCCCACCGTGCCGATCTCGTCGGACTCGATCAGTGTCAGGTCATACGCCTTCGGGTCCAGCAGCCGCGCCAGGCCGGCCGCGCACATCCAGCCGGCCGTGCCGCCGCCGACGATCACGACCTTCAGGGTCGCGCCCTTGTCCGTGTGCATTGGTCCTGGCCTCCCGTTTACGCCGGAACCGACGCCGCCGCGGAACATCCGCGACGGCGTGGCCCGATCGGGGGATTAGTACTTGAAGCGGATGCCCAGTTGGATGCGGCGGTCGTTCCGGATCCACGACGAGTCGATCTTCACGGGCTTGGCGCCGGGGGTCAGGGCCGAGTCGCCGAAGACCTGCTGCTGGAAGACCGTGGTGGTGTCGAGGAGGTTGGAGCCGTCCAGCGACACTTCGATGTGGTCGTTGACTTGGTAGCGGATCGAGCCGTCCAGGAACCCCGCGCCCTTCTGGTACATCGGCAGGCCGATGCAGCAGTCGAGGTTGTTGGTCAGGAAGGCCGAGCGCCAGCTGTAGGCCAGGCGCATGGCGATCGGGCCTTTCTCGTACAGGCCCACGATGTTGTAGGCGTCGTCCGAGATGCCGGCCAGGCGATGGCTGTCCATGACCGCGCCGTTGACCTGCAGGCCGCCGCCGAAGGCGACGGTGCCGCCGGCCGCGTAACCGGGCTGGGTGGCCAGGTTGGAGTTGTGGATGTCTTCCTGCTTGGTGTGGGTGTAGTTGGCCTGGATACCCAGGCCGTCCCACGGGCTGGGCAGGAAGTCGAAGAAGGTCTGGTAGGCCACTTCGAAGCCGGTCAGCTCGCCGCCGCCGTTGCCGTTGCGCGGGCCGCGAACCAGCACGTTCTGGGTCGAGCCGTTGTTGGTGAACGAGCGCAGGAACTCGCCGTAGGCGATGCTGCCGTTCAGCTTCTTGTAGAAGACGTCGAAGGTGAACGAGCTGCTTTCGGTGAAGTAGTGCTCGAAGGCTAGGTCGAACTGGTCGGCGGTGATCGGCTTCAGCGCGCCGAAGCCGGAGTCGGCGTTGAACTGGAAGTTGAAGCCCTTGACGTTGGACGCCACGTGCGGGGCGTTCGGGTCGTTCCAGATCACGTACTGCGAGTTCGGCGAGGTATCGGTCGACGGCACCTGGATGCCGACGAAGTTGCGCAGCAGGCCGAAGTCCGGTCGCGACATGGCCCGCGAGGCCGCGAAGCGCACGAAGCTCTTGTCGCTGAGGCCGAAGCGGACGTTCAGGCTGGGCAGCCAGTTGTCGTGCTTGCCGGCGAAGTCGTTGGCCGCGCCGCCGCCGTTGCTGAAGTTCAGCAGGTCGGGCGTCAGCCAGCACGAGATGTTGGTGACCGAGTTGGGACCCAGCGGCGCGTTGCACGGCGTGGTGGCGGCCGAGGTGTACCAGGTGCTGGTCGGGAAGGCGACGCCGCCCGAGCTGGTGGTCTTGGTCTGGACGAAGCGCAGGCCGACATTGCCCTGGACGGTGATGCCGTTGAAGATCGTCATGTCGTCGCCGCCGAAGCGCAACATGCCGTAGGCGGCCATGGTCTCTTCCTCGACATCGACCATTTCCGGATCGATGAAGCAGCCCTCGGTGTTGTTGGCGCGCTGGCACAGCGGGGTCCAGGCCATCGGCGAGTTGGTCGTCGCGCCGCTCAGCGCCTTGATCAGCCCGTCGTGGTCGGCCAGCGTGCCCTTGCTGAGGAACACCAGGTCGTTGTTGGGGAACACCTTGCCGTCATAGAAGTCGCCCAGGCCGGCGACGCTCCAGATGCCGGCGCCGTAGCCCTGGAAGTTGCCCGCGTGGTTGCAGGCGGCGGGATAGGGCTGGGGCGTGGTGTTGTCGACGTTGAAGCCCGGGCCGTTGCAGTTCCACGGCGCGGCCACCGGCGACCAGTTGTAGGTCGAGTAGCGGACCTTCTGCTTGCGGTCGGCGTAGCGCACCCCGACCTTCAGCGAGTTCAGCCAGCCGCCCTCGTTGAACTCGTACTCGCCGTCGGCGCGCAGGGCCAGTTCGTGGGCGTCGTTGTCCTCGTAGTGATCCTGGATGAACGGGATCCAGTAGTTGTGCGGGTTCGACAGGAAGCCCGGGGCGTAGTTGACGTTCGAACCCGGCTGCAGGGTGATCTGCGGCGTGCCCTTGTCGTTCACCTTGTACTGGGCGTCCGCCATCGTGCGGTTGGCGACCAGGATGTCGTAATTGTTGGTGTTGGCGTCGATGTACTGGACGTCGAAGCTGGTGTGCAGCCGGTCGTTGATGTCCCACTGCAGGTTGGCCGAGAAGTCGCTGGTGCCTTCGGAGTGGTCGAAGTTGCGCGCCTGGTTCTCGATGTAGAGGCCTTCGCGCTGAGTGGCGCAGGCCGAGCCGGCGCCGCAGTAGTTGACGAAGGGCAGGCCGGGGACCGCCGAGCCGCGGTTGATGTTGTCCTGGGTGCTGGAGCCCCAGTCGCCGGTCGGCTGGGTCAGGATGCCCGAGGTCAGCATGCCGTCAGACCCGAAGGTGAAGGCCGGCGAGCCCTGAGCCGGGGCGATGAAGGCCGTGGTCTGCGGCGAATAGGCGGACGCGGCCCACAGGCCGAACAGCACGACGTTGGTGCTGCGCTCCAGCCAGGCGTTCTTGTACTTGGAGTCGTTGTACTGGGCCTTGAAGCGGACGGTGCCGTCGTTGTTCTCGTACTGCACGGCCAGGGCCGTGCCCTTGCGGACGCGGTCATACTCGACCTGCGAGTAGTTGACCTGGTCGGGCATGTAGCGCCAGCCCGAGCCGCCGTACGGATTGGTCGTGCAGGGGATCGAGCCGTCAGCGTTGACGATCGCCTTGCCGTTGACGTCGTTCATGCCGGCCGAGCAGAACGTGCCGATGCGCTGCATCACCACGCCTTCGGTCTGGGTCAGCACGTGCGAATAGGCGTAGTCGGCCATCACGCCGATGCGGCCGAAGTCGGTGTCCCAGTTCTTGCTGACGATGCCCGAATATTCGTAGGTGACCTTGTCGGAGCGGTCGCCGTAGTTGGCCTTGCCCGACAGCGAGAACACCTGGTCCTTGGCGTCGAACGGCAGGCGGGTGCGCAGGTTGACCGTGCCGGCGATGCCGCCTTCGATCATCTCGGCCGTCTGGTTCTTGTAGCTGTCGACGCCGGCCATCAGTTCCGGCGAGATGTCGTTGAAGTTCAGGCCGCGGGCGGCGTCGGCCGAAAAGCTGTCGCGACCGTTGAACTCGGTGCGCACCTGGGTCAGGCCGCGGATCAGCACGCCGGCCGGCTCGGCCGAGAAGTGCGAGCTGTCGTCGCTGGACTGCAGGCGGGACACCGTGATGCCCGGCACGCGCTGCAGCGCCTCGGCGACCGACTTGTCGGGGAAGGCGCCGATGTCGGTGGCGGTGATGGAGTCGACGACGGTGTCGGCGTTCTTCTTGATCTGCTGCGAGGTCTCGAGCGACTTGCGCACGCCCACGACGACGACTTCGTCGACGACGGCGGCGTCGTTGGCGGACTTGTCCTGCGCGAAGGCCGGCGCGGCAGCGCCCATGACGCCCCCCAGGACGCCCAGGGCCGCGATCGCCCCCAGCGACACCCCGCCGCGCAGAAGCGCCTTGCGGCGGACATTGAACTTGCTCATCCCGTTCTCCCTAATTTTCTGCCCGCGCCTTGGTCGCGCGGGGTTTTTTTGATGAAGCCGCGCAGCCCCTCCCGGAGCGTCGCGGAGACCCCTGCACCCTCGGTCCCGCCCACGCCCCTGGGGCGCGCCGAACCGGTGATTTCCGTTGAAAGACGTCGGCGCCGCGCGGCGCGTTCGACGCGATGAGCGTCCGGTCTCCCCGACCGGGATCGCCCGCGGGGCGCTCGGCCCCGTCATCCCCCTCCCCTCCTCTTCGTCACGGCGTTCGCCGTTGTCCGTTCCGCCGCCAGCGCCGCCCCTCGGGACGACCCTCGCAAGATTTGCGGCGTCGAGCACCTGGATCGGGATGCGGAGAGGCCTCCGCGCGACGTCCAACCGTTCGACTTGCGCAATCTTGCGTTCTTTTGCGTCAAACGCAAGAGCGTTGTTTTGCGAAAATTCGGACCGTTAGCGCTAACTTTCGCGTGGAATCGCGTGTTGTGGCATTTTTGGAACGATAGATTTCCCGAGAAGGCCTTGCGGAGCGACTCGATTTACGCAATTCTTGCGTAAGTTCGGGAGGCGAACGGGATGAGCGCAATCGCCGCGACGCGCATGCAAGCTTTGCCCCGCCGGCTCGGCGAGGGCGCCCGGCTATCGAATCGAGTCCCGACCCGGATCGCGCACGACCAGGGCGCTGATCGCGGCCAGGGCGAAGGCCCCCGCCGCCAGGCCCAGGGCCTGGATCGCCTCGCCCTTGAACAGGCGTCCGACCACCGGCCCCAGCACCACGGCGGCGATCAGCTGGGGCAGGACCAGGAACAGGTTATGGATGCCCATATAGACGCCCATCTTGTGGGGCGGCACCGCGCTGGACAGCATGGCGTAGGGCGCCGACAGGATCGAGGCCCAGGCCACGCCGATCCCGACGATCGGAATCCACAACAGGGCCGGGTCGTCGATCACCACGAAACCCACGAAGCCCAGGGCGCCCATGGCCAGGCAGAGGGCGTGGCTGACCCGCAGGCCGATCCGCGCCACCAGGGCCGGCAGCAGCAGGGCGACCAGGGCGGCCACGCCGTTGTAGCCGGCGAACAGCACCCCCACCCAGTCGGCGCCCTGGTTGTAGGCCGCCGAGGTCGGATCGGTCGCGCCGTAGTGCCGGGCAGTTACCGCCGGGGTCGTGTAGATCCACATGGCGAACAGGCCGAACCAGGTGAAGAACTGCACCACCGCCAGGCGGATCAGCACCTGGGGCATGTGCAGCATGTCCTCGACCACCTCCAGCACGCCCAGCGACGCCTTGCCCTGGCGGCGCAGCCAGGTGGCGGCCAGCTGGGCGGCGCCGAAGGCGGTGGCCGAGCCGGCCAGCACATAGATCTCGCGCGCCCAGCCGCTGGCGAAGGCCAGGGCGCAGGCGACCAGGCCGGCGATGGTCCACAGCGCCCCGCTCTTCAGCATCAGGGCCGCGCCCTCGGCGCTGGGGGTGCGGTGCTCGGGCTGGACCCGCGCGCCGTCGGCCAGGGTCTCGGGCGGATGCTCGTGGGTGGTGAAGACCGTCCACATCACCGCGACCAGCAGGGTGACGCCGCCCACATAGAAGGCCGTGTGGACCGAGGGCGGCAGCCGCCCCGCCTCGGCCTGGCCCGACACGCCGAACCAATGGGTCAGCACCCACGGCAGGGCCGAGGCGAACACCGCCCCCGCGCCGATGAAGAACACCTGCATGGCGAAGCCGGTGGTGCGCTGCTCCTCCGGCAGGGTGTCGGCCACGAAGGCGCGGAACGGCTCCATGGCCACGTTGATCGAGGCCGACAGCACCCACAGCATCAGGCTGGCGGTCAGCACGCTGGAGGCGTTGGGCATCAGGAACAGCGACACCGCCGTCAGGATCGAGCCGTAGAACAGATAGGGCCGCCGCCGGCCCAGCCGGCCCCAGGTGCGGTCGCTCAGATGGCCGATGATCGGCTGGACCAGCAGGCCCGTGGCCGGCGCGGCGATCCACAGGATGGCAAGCTCGTTGAGGTCGGCGCCCAGGGTCTGGAAGATGCGGCTGGTGTTGACGTTCTGCAGACCCCAGACGATCTGGACCCCGAACAGACCGCAACACATGTTCCAGATTTGCGAAAAGGACAGCCGCGCCTTCGTCATGCGGMGCGGGTCCCGCTTCGCCCGAATAAGTCTTGGCGGGCGAGGTCTTGGCGGCTGCCTTGCAAAGGCTTTCCTTCGATGTGCATTAAGGCGCGGAACGTGGTTCTCCTGACAGTATCTGGACGCAATGGGCAGCGGTAGCAACAACAGCACGACGCTGGACGATCTGGCGAAGCTGTCGGGCGTCTCGGCCTCGACCGTCTCGCGCGCCCTGAACGACCACCCGTCCATCAGCACCCGCACCAAGCAGCGCATCTGGGCCCTGGCCAAGGAGCACGACTATCCGTTCCGCCGCTACATGCCGGCGGGGCCGATCGGGTCGGAGGGCTCGATCGCCATCGTCACGCCCCGCACCCACGGCCGTCCGCTGCCGCTGTCGCACCCGTTCTTCCTGGAACTGCTGGCCAGCATCGGCGAGGCCGCGCGCGATCGCGGCTGCGACTTCACGGTCAGCCACACCGCCCCGGCCAGCTACGACGACCTGCTGACGGTCACCACCACCAGCCGCGCCAACGGCGTGATCTTCCTGGGCCAGAGCAACCTGCACGAGGCGTTCAACGAACTGGCCGCCGCCGACGCCCGCTTCGCGGTCTGGGGCGCCCAGCTGCCGGGCCAGAGGTACTGCTCGATCGGCTCGGACAACCTGCTGGGCGGCCGGCGGGCGACGCTGCACCTGGCCCGCCTCGGCCGCAAGCGCATCGTCTTCCTCGGCGAAACCGAGCCGGAAGCCCTGCAGCGCAAGGCCGGCTATCTGGAGGCCCTGAAGGAGAGCGGGCTGGAGGCCGACCCGGCCCTGATCTCCCCCGTCGATTTCGAACTGGAATCGGCCGAGGCGGCGGTCGGCGCCCTGGTCCGCCGCAAGGTGGCCTTCGACGCCATCTTCGCCTCCAGCGACCTGATCGCCCTGGGCGCCATCCGCGCCCTGCGCCGGGCCGGCATGCGCGTGCCCGAGGACGTCTCGGTGGTGGGTTACGACGACATGCTGCTGAGCCGGCTGTCGACCCCCGCCCTCAGCACCATCAAGCAGGACACCTACAAGGCCGGCCGCCTGCTGGTGGCCCGCGTGCTGGACGCCGACGGCGACCACCGGCCCGAACGCCTGGCGACCGACCTGATCGTGCGGGAAAGCTGCGGGGGATAGCCCCCTCGCTGCGGTGTGGCCAAACTCACAAACGAGCTGTGCCGTTCGACACCGCCGCCTGAGCTCAACCCTCCGAGAGTGAGCCCGCCATTCCCATGGCGGACGTCGAACGGCTTGCACCCMTGCGCTTGGCGTGGGGCCCCGGAATGCGGCGTCGCAGCTCATCCTTGCGGAGAGGATTTGTTATGAACCGCCCGATCTTGCACACCCCGTCGGCCACGCCCCGCTACAAGCTGAGCGATCTAATCGAGACCACCGACGACAGCGTGCGCGGCGCCCTGGTCGGCGCCCGCGGCCTGCACGAGTTCCTCGGCGCCATCGACGAGCTGGACCATGACGCCCGCGTCGAGATCGTCGAGCAGGCCATCTGCCTGCTGGAGGGCTTCTACGCCCACCTGCCGCTCAAGCGCGCGATGCACGCCGTGGATCCGGTCCAACGGCTGAAGCTCCTGAAGCGGCGCCTGCACATGCTGGAGTCCGAGGTCCAGTTCCACCACGAGATGACGACCATCTTCACCTCGCTGCGGGACCTGCACACCAACTACATCCTGCCGAAATACTTCGCCGATGCGGTGGCCTTCCTGCCGTTCAAGGTCAAGCCCTGCTACGATCGTGGCGATCGCCGGTACGTCGTGTCCGACCTGCTGGGCGACATTCCCGCCTCCGACTTCCGGCCCGGCGTGGAGCTCACCTACTGGAACGCGATCCCGATCGATCGCGCGGTCGAGATCGCCGCCAGCTATCACGCGGGCAGCAATCCGGCCGCGCGTCACGCCCGAGGCGTGGACCTGCTGACCACGCGCGCCATGAACCTGTGGCCGCCCCCCGACGAGGAATGGGTGATCGTCGGCTACCTGAACGCCAACGGCGAGACGCGGGAGGTTCAGGTCGAGTGGAATGTGGTGAACCTGCCGCGCCGCCCGGAAAGCGTCGCCGCGACGCCGGCGGTGGCCGAGTTCATGGGCATCGACCTGGAAGGCGACTCCCGTCGCCGTCTCACCACCCTGCTCTATGCTCCGGCCGCGGCGAAGCGGCGGGCCGCCGCGGCGGAGGCGGCGGGCGGCGATGTCGCAAGCGCCGCCAGCGGCCTGAAGTCCTACTTGCCGGAAGTGTTCACCCCGGCGGCCGTCAGCCACGGTGGCCGGACCTTCGGCTACCTGCGCATCCAGACCTTCGATGTGGACGACGACGCGTGCGTGAACGAGGCGATCCGCCTGCTCGAAGATCCGCTGTTCCCGAAGACCGGCGTGATCCTGGACGTGCGGGGCAACGGCGGCGGGCTGATCTGGGCGGGCGAGCGCCTGCTGCAGCTGTTCACGCCCCGCCGCATCGAACCGACGCGGGCCCAGCTGGTCGCCACGCCGCYGGCCGTGGAGCTCTGCGGCGCCGATCCCATCCTGGCGGCGTGGAAGCCGTCGATGGGGCGCGCCTTCGAGACCGGCGCGATCTATTCGGCCGCCTTCCCGATCACCGACCTCGCGCGCTGCAACGACATCGGCCAGCGCTACTTCGGTCCGGTCGTGCTGCTGACCGACGCCCGCTGCTACAGCACCACCGACATGTTCGCCTGCGGCTTCCTCGACCACGACATCGGCCAGATCATCGGCCTGGACGCCACCACGGGCGCGGGCGGCGCCAATGTCTGGAACCACGAGCTGGTGCGGCAGCATTGCGCCACCGCGGGCGTCACCACGCCCCTGGCGCAGATGGCGGCGGGAGTCGGCATGCGGGTGGCGATCCGCCGAACCCTGCGCGTGGGCCCCGAGGCCGGGACCGAGATCGAGGACCTGGGCGCGCCGTCCGACATCATCCACCAGCCGACCCTCAGAGATATCCTCGAGGACGATGAGAACCTGCTGGACCGGGCGTGCCTGGTGCTGTCCGAGACTTCGACCGACCGCCTGCCGGTCACGATCACCCGCAATGGCGCTTCCGTCACCCTGGACATCGCCACGACCGGGATCGACCGGCTGGATATCTTCGTCGACCGGCGCCTGAGCCTGTCGAAGGACGTCTCCACCCCGTCGACGCAGCTGACCGTGCCGGCGTCCGTCGGGTCCACCCTGCAAATCGACGGCTTCGTGAACGGTAAGCTGGCCGCCGTGCGGCTTCTGACGATCTGAGCTCGCCCCCATTCCGACCGGAGGAACCCACATGGCGACCCTGAACGAACTGCTGGCCCGCTGGGCGACGCTCGGCCCGACCGCCGAGGACGGCGCGGCGCAATTCTCCATCGTCCTGGGCGGCGGAACGACGATCGACGCGTTCCGGGACGGCCTCGAAGCCGCCGCGCCGGGCCACCGGCCCGAGACGACGCCCGCCTTCCTCGGCGCGCTGGCGGCGGAGACCGGCGGGCGCTTCTGGATCCTCACCTTCCCGGGCCTGGACGCGGTGCGGGGCGAGACCCTGGCCTTCGAGGTCGCCCGGGCCCTGACCCAGGAGCTGGGCCTGGACTCCTGCCGCCCCGTGCTGGTCGACTCGCTGATCGGCCAGGCGATGGTCGATCCCACCGTGGCCGGCGCCGACGGCCTGGCGGGCTTCTTCACCTGCTCGGGCGACAACATGGGGCCGGCGGCCCGGGGTTGGGCGCCGTGGGCCCTGGGCGTCAAGGCGGCCTGGGACGCGCACGGCCGGGGCGAGGGCGTCACCATCGCCTCGATCGACACCGGCTACAGCGACCACGTCGAACTGCAGGGCGTGATCAGCGCCAAGCCCCAGCTGAACCTGGTGGAGAACAATGCCGACGCGCACGACCGGTTCTCGACCAATGTCCCGCTCAGCAACCCCGGTCACGGCACCCTGGTGGCCAGCGTCGCCGCCAGCCGGGGCGACATCGACGCCGACGGGAACACCACGGGTCCCGGCGAGATCACCGGCTCGGCGCCCGAGGCCAAGATCCTGCCCATCCGCGCCATCCGGTCGGTCGTGGACCTGCGCCAGTCGCGCATCCCCGCCGCCATCGAGCACGCGATCGCCCAGGACTGCGACGTGATCGTCATGGCCCTGGGCAGCCCCTTCCCGATCGAACCCGTCGAGGTGGCCCTGCGGGCCGCCGTCCGTCGGGGGATCGTGGTGGTCTGCGCCGCCGGCAACTGCGTGGGCCTGGTGGTCTTCCCCGCTCGCTTCGCGCCCTTGGGGCTTTCCACCGCCGTCGCGGCCGTCGATTACCTCAAGGCCCCGTGGGAGAGGACCTCCAAGGGCGACTCCGTCACCGTCAGCGCCTTCGGCGAGGCCGTGTGGGGGGCGCGCAAGCGGAACCAGGCCTCGCCCAACGACGCCGTCGCGCGCTCGGAAGGCACGACGCTGGCAACGTCGCTGACCGCGGGCGTCGCCGCCCTCTGGGTCGCCCGGCATGGGCGCGCGGTCCTCAAGGCCCATGCGGACGCCGCCGGCACGACCGTGCAGGCGATCTTCAACCGGATGATCGCCGCCACGGCGCAAAAGCCGTCCGGCTGGCCGAAGGGCATGGGCGCGGGGCTGGTGAACGCCGGCGAACTGCTGGCCCGCCCGCTGCCCGAGTCCGCGACGATCCTGGCGGACGTGCCGCTGGCCGACGACCACGTCACGCCGCTGAAGCGGTTCCTGGGCCCGACGGCGGCCGAGATCGACGGGCTGGCGGGACTGGAGGCGGCCGGCCTCGACGAGGACCTGGCCGCCGAGGCGCTGTGGCGGCTCTATCGCGGATCGGCCCGCGACCGGACCGCCGCGATCCTGGGCCAGGACGCCCTCGCGGCGATGGGCGGGGGCCAGCTGACACGGTTCAACGGCCCGCCCCCGTCCCCGGACCTGGGCGCCGCCCTGGCGGGCAAGCCTCGGCTGAAGGAACTGGCCCGATAGTCGGCTCGCGGGCGGCGCCCTACTTCGCCGCCAGCAGCGCCGCGATCGGCACGGCCTGGCCCATCGCCCTGTAGCCCGCCGCCGACGGATGCAGCTGGTCGCCGGAATCGTAGGCCGGCAGCAGCCGTTCGGGGTGGGCCGGATCGCGAGTCACGGCGTCGAAGTCGATCACCGCATCGAAGGCGCCCGAGGTCCGGATCCAGGCGTTGACCGCCTGGCGGTCGGCGTCGGCGTCCGCGTCGGAGCGGTAGACCTTGGTCCCGCCGCACGGGAGGATCGTGGCGCCCACAACGCGGATCCCGCGCTCGTGCGCCCGGGCGATCACCTGGCCGTAGCCGGCGATCAGGCCCGCGACCACCGCCGCCCGCTTCTCGGCCGTGACCGGACCCTCGCGCGACAGGCCGCCGATGTCGTTGATCCCGATCAGCACGATCACCGTGCGCACGCCCGGCTGGGCCAGCACGTCGCGCTCCAGGCGCGACAGGGCGTTGGGGCTGGTGTTGTCGGTCAGCAGGCGGTTGCCGCCGATGCCGGCGTTCAGCACCGCGACGCCCCGCGTGCGCGGATCGGCCTGCAGGCGGTCGGCCAGAACGTCGGGCCAGCGCTCGTAGACGTCGACGCCCGCCCCGGTGCCGTCGGTGATCGAGTCGCCCAGGGTGACGATCGCGCCCGCGTTCTTGGCCGCCTCTTCGACATCGACGCCCGCCAGCTGGGCCCATTGAAGCCAGGTGGCCGCGCCCGGCAGTTCCGGCGCCGACAGCTGGTCGCCGGCCGCGACATAGGCCGTGGTGCGCGCGGCGCGGTGGGTGGTGATCCGGGCGGGCGGCTGGGGCAGGCGCAGGCTGACGGCGACGCGGGCCAGGCCCTCGGTCGGCAGGTCCACCGGATCGGACAGCCAGGTCGCGCCGGGCGGCACGGTCACGCCGGCCTGGCCGTCATCGAAGGTGACCGCGCGGTCGGTCCCGGCCGCGATCGCCGAGCCGGCCGGCGCCGCCGAGAGGGCCACGTGGGCGCCGTCGATCCGTAGCGGCGCCGTCCCGAACTGGTTGGAGACCCGCAGCCTCAGGCGCGGCCCGCCCGCCGTCAGCCGCACCACCTGGCGCAGGGTGACCTCGCCCGTCGGCGCGCCCGGCAAGGTTGCCGTCGCCTCGGACGGCACGGAGGCCGTCGTCCACGAGCCGATCCAGCGCGACGCCGAAGCGGCCGGCCAGGCCGTCCCCACGCACAGGGCCAGAACCAGAAGACCCGAACCGAACCGACGCATCGCGCCCTCCCCAATATCTCATAAAATGGATTGACGTCACAGAATATGGAATTAGCGTCGCTGGCAAGATCGCGCTTGCCGGCTGTCGACGCCGAAGACGGCGCACAATGAGGAAGCGCGCCATGAACACCCCCACACGACGCGACGTGCTGGTGCAAACCGCCCTGGCCGGCGGCTTGACCAGCCTCATGGGGGCCAGCCTGTCGGGCAAGGCCCTGGCCGCCGCCCCGGCCAAGGGCGCGCCGCCGCCGCCGACCGAGGTCCGCTGGATCGACGGCCAGGCGCCGGGGCTGAACGCCGGCCAGACCTGGGGCGTCCCGTGGCCGCAGGGCGCGTTCAAGCCCAAGCAGCCGTTCCTGGCCCGCGACGCGGCCGGGGCCGAGGTGGCCCTGCAGACCTGGCCCCTGGCCTATTGGCCCGACGGTTCGCTGAAGTGGACCGGCCACGCGGTCCCGGCGGGCGAACTGGGCCAGCGCCTGACCATCGCGCCGGGCAAGCCGAGCGCCGTCCCCGGCGTGCGCGTGACCGAGACCCCGGCCGCCGTCGAGGTCTCCACCGGCCCGGCCACCTGGCGCTTCCCGCGCGACGGCTCGGCCCTGATCGCCTCGGCGACCCGAGGCGGCCGTGAGGTGCTGCGCAATGTCCGCCTGGTGCTGCAGACCCAGGACGCTCCCGAGATCGAGCAGACCGCCGTGGGCCGCAAGGCCTTCGAGAGCGTGCTCGACAAGGTGATCGTGGAACAGTCCGGCCCGGTCCGCGCGGTGATCCGCATCGAGGGCCGCCACAAGAGCGGGGACCGCGCCTGGGCGCCGTTCATCGTCCGCTTCTACGCCTATKCCGGCGCTGACTCCCTGCGGATGCTGCACACCTTCATCTTCGACGGCGACGCGGCCAAGGACTTCATCTGCGGCCTGGGCGTCACCGCCGACGTGCCGATGACCGACGCGGCCTACGACCGCCACGTCCGCTTCACCGGCCAGGACGGCGGCCTGTGGGCCGAGGCGGTCAAGCCGCTGACCGGCCTGCGCCGCGATCCCGGCAAGGCGTTCCGCGACGCCCAGATCGCCGGCCGCAAGGTCCCCGCCCTCGACCAGATGGCCGCCCCGGTGCGCTCGTCCCTGCACCTGATCCCCGACTGGGGCGACTTCCTGCTGTCGCAGCCCACGGCCGACGGCTTCACCATCCGCAAGCGCACGGCGCCGGGCCATGCCTGGATCCAATCCGACGGCGGCCAGCGGGCCAGCGGCGTGGCCTATGTGGGCGGCGCCGGCGGCGGGGCGGCGATCGGCCTCTGCAACTTCTGGCGCGCCCCACCGACCGCCCTGGAGGTCCAGGGCGCGGCCGGCGACACCGCCCGCCTGACCGCCTGGCTGTGGTCGCCCGACGCCCCGGTGATGGACACCCGGTTCTATCACGACGGCATGGGCATGGAGACGCACGCCCAGGAGACCGAAGGCCTCAACATCACCTACGAGGACTACGAGAAGAACTGGGGCACGCCGACCGGCGTCGCCCGCACCTCGGAGCTGAGGCTGTGGGCGCTGGAGACCACGCCGGCCCGCGACCAGTTCCCGAAGATGGCCCAGCTGAACGACCAGCCGCCGCGCCTGATGACGACGCCCGAGCGCATCCATGCCGCCGGGGTGCTGGGCGCCTGGAGCCTGGTCGACCGCAGCACCCCGGCCAGGGCTCGGATCGAGGACCGTCAGGACCAGCTGCTGAACTACTATCTGGGCCAGATCGAGCAGCGCCGCTGGTACGGCTTCTGGAACTACGGCGACGTCATGCACAGCTACGACGTCGACCGCCACGTCTGGCGCTACGACATCGGCGGCTTCGCCTGGGACAATTCCGAGCTCTCGACCGACCTGTGGCTGTGGCTCAGCTACCTGCGCGGCGGCCGGGCCGACGTGTTCCGCATGGCCGAGGCCATGACCCGCCACACCGGCGAGGTCGACGTCTATCACGTGGGTCCCTACCGCGGCCTGGGCACCCGGCACGGGGTGCAGCACTGGGGCGACAGCTCCAAGCAGCCCCGGGTCAGCAACGCCATCTATCGCCGCATCTACTACTACCTGACCGCCGACGAGCGGGTGGGCGACCTGATGCGGGCCCTGACCGACGGCGACGAGTCCCTGACCCGCGTCGACATCGGCCGCAAGCTGGGCGACGACGGCTGGCCCAAGGGCGAGGTGCGCGCCTCGTTCGGCACCGACTGGAGCTCGCTGTGCGGCGCCTGGTTCACCGAGTGGGAACGCACCGGCGACCCGCGCTGGCGCGACCGGATCGTGGGCGGCATGAAGACCATCGCCGCCCTGCAGAAGCAGTGGTTCGCCGGCAGCGCCCCCTACGACGTCAAGACCGGCCGGTTCTCGGGGGTCGGCGACAAGCTGGCGGTCTCGCATCTGAACGCGGCGTTCGGCGCCCCCGAAATCCATGTCGAGATGCTGTTCCTGATCCGCGTGCCCGCCTACGACAAGGCCTGGCTGGACTATTGCCGCTGGTACAACGCCTCGCGCGAGGAGCAGACGGCCCAGTTCGGCCAGGCGCTGGGCGGCAACGGCCTGCGCCAGGGGCACTCGCGCCTCACCGCCTACGCCGCCTCGCGCCTGGGCGACAAGGCCCTGGCCCAGCGGGCCTGGAAGGAGTTCTTCGGCCGCGGCGTGGTCGAGGACCTGAACCTGTCGACCGCCACCAGGCACTACGCCGGACCCGACGTCCTCAACCCCATCGACGAGGCCGCCGGGGTCACCACCAACGGCACGGCGCAATGGGGCCTGGCGGCGATCATGAACCTGGCCCTGGTGGCCGACGCCCTTCCGGCGAGCGAGGGGTAGCTAAGGCGCTTCTCCCCCTCTGGGGGAGGAGCGGATCACACCGACACACTTCCGAAACACTTCATCGCTTTCGGACAGCCCAGCTTATCGACGTCGATACCGATGGGTCATCCAGGGGCCATGGCGGCGCTCTAGCCAGGGACGGCACGCAGCACAGGCCGTCCCGAAACCTCCATGTCCCGCAAACTCCTCGCCACGGCCGCCTTGGCCCCATTGCTGATCTGTGGAGGCAAGGCGGTCGCCGAAACCCAGGTCACCAGCAGTTCGCGCACCACGCCGATCGCCACCTCCACCGCCAATTCGGGGGCGGCCGACGACGTCAAGATCACCAGCGACGGCGCGATCACCCTCTCCAGCTCCGGCGCGATCGCCGCGCTGGACAGCGACAACACCCTGACCAACGCCGGCGCGCTGAGCAGCGTGGGCGTCGACGACTCGATAGGCATGCTGGTGCTGGGCGGCCATACGGGCACGCTGCTCAACAGCGCCACGATCAGCCTGACCGAGGACTACGACTACACCGACGACGACGACGACGGCGACTATGACGGCCCATTCGCCAAGGGCTCGGGTCGCTACGGCATCCGGCTGACCGGGACCGATCCGCTCATCGGCACGATTACCAACGACTCGAGCGGCGCGATCACCATCGAGGGCAACGACTCGGCGGGGATCAGCCTGGAGGCGCCCCTGCTCGGTACGCTGCTTCACGCCGGGACGATCAGCGTGGTCGGCGACCGCAGCTACGGCATCCACATCGCCGCCCCGATCAGCGGCAGCGTGACCAGCACCGGCTCGATCAGCGTGACCGGGGCCGACTCCGTCGGCCTGGCGGTCGACGCCAACATGGGCGGGGTGTTGGCCATCCAGGGCACGATCTATTCGACCGGCTACCGCGTCACCAGCCGCTATTCCGATCCGGACGACGAGGCCCTGCTGGACGCCGACGACCTGCTGCAGGGCGGCGGCGCGGTGAAGGTCACGGCCGATGTCGCMGGCGGCGTGCTGCTGGACGTGCCGCCCACCGACACCAACGACGACACCTCCGACGACGAGGACGGCGACGGCGTCACCGACAGCAGCGAGGGCTCGGCCGCGATCACCGCCTATGGCTCGGTCCCGGCCCTGCTGATCGGTTCGGACACCCGGACCGTCACCCTGGGCGCGGTCGGGACCGGCGACGACGCCTACGGCCTGATCATCCGCGGCTCGGTGACGGCGGCGGGCGTCCACGACGGGATCAGCGCCACCGGCGTGCAGCTGGGCGGCGACGCCGGCCAGTCGACGATCATCACCGGCGGGGTGAAGGTCAGCGGCTCGATCGCGGCCAGCGCCTACGAAGGCGACGCCGTCGCCCTGAAGCTGAACGCCGGCGCCGTGGCCGACACGCTATGGAACACCGGCTCGATCAGCGCCTCGGTCACCGGCGACACCGCCGTCACCGCCAAGGCCGTCAGCATCGGCGCCGGGTCGGTGATGACCAGCATCACCAACGCCGGGGTCATCAGCGCCACCGTCGGCGGCGAGGGCGGCTCGTCCTACGCCATCATCGACGAGACCGGCGGCCTGAAGACCATCACCAACACCGGCTCGATCGCGGCCTATGTGGTCGCCACCGACGACGAATACGACACCGACGACGACGACACCGACGCCAGCAACGAGGTGATCCACGGCCTGGCCACGGCCATCGACGTGTCGAAGAACACCACGGGCGTGACCATCGTCCAGTCGGGGGTCAATGACGGCGACGACGGCGACGACGGCGTGGCCGACACCGATACCGACGGCGACGGCGTGGACGACGCCGACGAGCCGATGATCCGCGGACGCGTGGTGCTGGGCTCGGGCGCCGACAGCCTGTCGATCCTGAACGGCGGCCTGATCGGCGACGTCTGGTTCGGCGACGGCGCCGACAAGCTGACCATCGACGGCACCGGCTACATGATCGGCGCCCTGCACGACAGCGACGGCCTGCTGGACATCAAGGTGGGCAACGGCTCGCTGGGCCTGACCAACACCGACACCATCAAGGCCACCAGCCTGACCCTGGGCGCCGACAGCGTGATGGTCTTCACGGTCGATCCGGCCGCCGGGACCCAGACCAAGCTGGTGGTCGACACCGCCACGGTCGAGACCGGCGCCTCGCTGGGCCTGAACTTCAAGAGCCTGCTGACCACCCCGACGACCTATACGGTGATCCAGGCGGGCAGCCTGACCGCCGGGACGATCGACCAGGACCTGCTGGGCCACGTGGCCTACATGTACGTCGCCAACGGCTACGCCTCGGGCAACGACATCAATATCGACGTGCGGCGGCGCACGGCGACCGAGGCCTCGCTGTCGCGCAGCCAGGCCGCCGCCTATGACGCGGTGTTCGCGGCCCTGTCGAACGACGACGACATCGCCACCGCCTTCCTGAACCAGAGCACCCGCGACGGCTTCCTCGGCGTCTATGACCAGATGCTGCCCAGCCAAGGCGAAGGCCTGTTCGCGGCCCTGCAGACCGTGCAGCAGCAGATCTCGGCAGCCACGGCCGACCGCCCCGACCCCGGCGATCGCTACGGGCCCGACAGCGTCTGGGTGCACGAGATCAACGCCCTGGTTCGCCGCGAGGACGGCGACACGCAAGGGTCGGACACCCAGGCCCTGGGCATGGTCGCCGGTTACGAGGCGATGGGCGACGCCGGCGGGGCGCTGGGCGTGACCCTGGCGGCGGTCAGCCTGGAGGAGCACGACACGGTCGCCAAGCTGGGCGAAAAGACCACCGCCTCGATCCTGCAGGCCGGCCTCTACTGGCGGCGGTCGGTCGGCGGCTGGCGGTTCAACCTGGGCGGCGGCGCGGGTTACAGCCGCTTCAACGGCGACCGCGGCCTGGTCACCGCCGACGTCGACGGCGACGGCGCGGCCGACGTCAGCATCACCAACACCGCCGCCTGGAACGGCATGGTCGCCAACGCCTTCGCGGGCGTCGCCTACGAGGCGCGGCTGGGCGATGTCTACCTGCGCCCCGAGGGCCGGCTGGACTATGTCTGGCTGTGGGAAGGCAAGCGCAAGGAGCACGGCGGGGGCGCCGGCTTCGACCTGACCGTCGCCGCGCGCGAGGCCGACAACCTCAGCGGCGACCTGGGCCTGGTGCTGGGCAAGCAGTACGGCAAGGACGTCTGGGTGCGGCCCGAACTGCGGGTCGGCTATCGCAAGACCCTGGCCGGGGCCATGGGCGACACGATCGCCAGCTTCACCGGCGGCGCGCCCTTCACCCTGGTGGCCGACAACGACCGGGACGGCGCGGTGACCCTGGGCTTCGCCCTGCGCGCCGGTTCGGCCCTGTCCTACGTGGCCCTCGAAGGCGGCGCGGAGGCCTCGCGCAAGCAGACCAAATACACCATGCGTCTGACAGGGAGGGCGATGTTCTAGCCCGTGGAAAAGCGCATTCTCATCCTCGACGGCGACCCCGTCTCCCGTCACGACATGACCGGGCTCCTATCGGGCTACGGCCTCACCGCCCTGGGGGCCGGAAGCGCCCGCGAGATGGAGCAGATCCTGCGCGAGACCCAGGTCAACCTGGTGATGCTGGACATGGTGCTGCCCGACGCCTCGGGCCTGTCGGTCTGCTCGCGCCTGCTGACCCTGCCCTCCCCGCCGGCGATCATGGTGGTCTCGGACTCGGGCGAGGAGTGCGACGTGGTCGTGGGCCTGGAGCTGGGGGCCGACGACTATGTGATCAAACCCTATCGCCCGCGCGAGCTGCTGGCCCGGGTCCGGGCGGTGCTKCGCCGGCACGACGACGGCCGCCCCGACGAGCCGGCGCGCGACACCGCCCCCGTCTTCAGCTTCGACGGCTGGCGGCTGAACGTCGCCACCCAGACCCTGCTCGATCCGCGCGGCGGGACCGTGCCGCTGGCGACGGCCGAGTTCCTGGTGCTGTGGGCGCTGGTCGATCGGCCCAACCAGGTGCTGACCCGCGACGAGCTGCGCCAGGGTCCGCCCGACGCCCATGCGCGCCCCGCCCCGCAGCAGGTGAACGTCGCCATCAGCCGCCTGCGCAGCAAGCTGGGCCGTATCGACGGCGGGGCCTACCTGATCCGCACGGTGCGCCATGTCGGCTACATCTTCGCCACGCGGGTGGACCGCGTGCAGGAGTAGCGGCGGGCGGGAAGCCGGTTAGCCGCCGGCGATCCCGACCGCGTCCGGGCTTCTCGCCCGGGCCGCGTCCGTCATCCGCGACAGGGCCTCGGCGATGAAGTCGCGTTCGGCCTCCGGGGTCGCGAAGAAGCGTCGCGGCAGGACCATGGCGCTGCTCTGCACCAGGAAGACCCAGTGCTTGCGGGTTCGATAGAGGTCGGTGACGCGCGGCCAGCGGGCGGTGGTCGTCAGGTCGCCCAGGTCATAGACGATGGCCTCGGGCGTCAGGCGCAGGGTGAGCGCCAGGTCGGCCGCCTGCCCCCGCTCGCCGAGCGCCTTCCGCAGGCTGGGGGCCGACAGCCTCTGAACCACGAGAATGCCCACGACCAGCCCGYCGATGGCGAACTCGACCGACAGGAAGGCCGAGAACCACGATCCCGACGCCCACACGGACAGGGGAACGCCGACGGCCAGCATGCTGACCATGATGATGGCCTTGGCCTGGCGCGGCGACAGGCCCCAGCGGGCCTTGATATAGGCCATGGCCGAAGCGGCTTCCCCCGCCGCGATAATCCCTGAAGCTTCCATAGCGTCCCCCTCCCACGCGTCTAGCTCACGGCGCTGCCCGCGGGAAGCCCGCCTCGGCCGCTACTCCAGGTCCAGCGACCAGGTCTGGCCCACCAGGTCCTTGCCGAACGACTGGTGCGGCGTCTCGGCGACCAGGACGAAGCCGGCGCGCTGGTAGATCCGCCGCGCGGCGACGAGCACGCTGTTGGTCCACAGCTCCAGGCGGCGGCAGCCCACCGCCCGGGCGCGGTCGACGCAGGCCTGGACCAGCATCGCGCCCACGCCCCGGCCGCGCGTGTCGGGTTCCACATAGAGCAGCCGCAGCTTGCCGACCTCCGGCGTTTCGCCGCGCACCAGGAAGATMGAGCCCACCACCCGGCCGTCGAGCTCGGCGATCCAGGCGGCCTCGCGGGCGGGATCGAACGCCTGGACGAAGTCGGCCAGGATGCGGGCGACCAGGGCCTCGTAGTCCTGGTTCCAGCCGTACTCCTGGGCGTAGAGCACCGCCTGGCGATGGATGATCCAGCCCAGGTCGCCGGGCCGCAGATCGCGCAGCACGACGCCGGACGACGCCTCGGCGTCGGGGGTCTCGTCGAACACCCCGCGGATGGACCGGGTCGCCGCCAGCAGGGTCTCGCGCCGGGACGTCGGGAGGGTCTCCAGCAGGTCGCCGATCACGCCGCGGGTGTTGCGTTCCAGGGCCGCGAAGGCCTCGCGGCCGGCCGCTGTCAGCCGGATCGACCGGCTGCGCCCGCCGCCGGGATGGGGCGCGGTCTCGACCAGGCCCCGGGCCTCGAAGCGCTTGAGGGTGCGGCTCAGCTGGGCGGGGTCCAGGTCGAGGGTCCGGGTGATCTCAGCGGCGTTGGGCTCGTCGCGATGGGCCAGCTCGTAGAGAATCCGGGCCTCGGTCAGCGAGAACGGGCTGTTGTCCAGTTGGGGGTTCAGCAGGCCCAGCTTGCGCGTGTACAGCCGGTTGAAGGCGCGCAGGGCGGCGATTTCCGTCTCCGGAACCATAGCGGAATCCTAGGTCTAAGTTGACTGAGTCAAATACCCAATATCTTGACTGAGTCAACATACGTGATGGAAGCGATCGTCGGCCGCCGCGACGTTCGGCCGCGTGGTCGAAATCGCGGAATCCGGGCTTTGTTTCGATGGTCGATACCAACCGATACAAATGACCCAGCCTCGCGGCGCGACCGGAAATCCGGGCGCAACAAACTCAGTCCTCCTAGGGGATTGGGACGCACGACCCGCCCATGGCGCTCATGGCGAAGGTCCAGCCGCGGCCATAATCTGGCTGTATGGGGCCTCATGACTTTGCGCGCGCTCTCCGAAACCGCCACCGTCCTGCTGGTCGAGGATGACGACGTGCTGCGCCAGGAGATGGCCGGCTATCTGGACACCCAGGGCTACACCGTCCGCGAGGCCGCCAACGTCGCCGCCGCGCGCGAGGTGATGGAGGCCCGTCCCGTCGACGTGATGGTGCTGGACGTCAACCTGCCCGGCGAGAACGGCCTGTCGCTGTGCCGCCAGGTGGCGGGGACCGACGGCCCGGCCATCCTGCTGCTCAGCGCCCTGGGCGACCCGGTCGACCGCATCGTCGGCCTGGAGCTGGGCGCGGACGACTATGTGGTCAAGCCGATCCCGCCGCGCGAGCTGCTGGCCCGGGTCAAGGCCCTGCTGCGCCGCCGGGCCGGGGGCAAGGGTCCGCGGGGCGACGTGCGCCTGTTCGCCGGTTTCCGCCTGGACGTCGCCGCCCGCCAGCTGACCGCGCCCAACGGCGTGCTGCTGCTGCTGACGCCCGGCGAGTTCACGATCCTGTCCACCCTGGCCGACCACGCCCGCTCGGTGGTGTCGCGCGACGAGCTCCTGACCATCATCGCCGGCGAGACGGTCGAGAACCTGGGTCGCCGCGTCGACCTGCACATCAGCCGCCTGCGCCGCAAGATCGAGGCCCAGTCCGACGCCCCGCTGATCCGCACCTATCGCGGCATGGGCTACATGCTGGACGCCAGGGTGACGGTCGAATGACCGCCCGGGGGGGCGCTTCGGGGGTCTCCTTCCTGGCCAGGCTGTCCAGGCGCTGGCCCAGCCCGCCAATCGCCGTGCAGATCCTGGCCCTACTGCTGGCCGCCCTGGTGGTGGCCCAGACCGTGACCCTGGGCCTGACGCTGCTGCTGCCGCCGGCCCCGCCGATGCACCACAGCCTGGCCGACATCGCCGCCGGCCTGCGCGGGGCCTTGCCCGACAGCGACGCCGAGCGCCCCCTGGTCCGCACGGTCGAGACCCAGCCGCCCAGCCTGCAGAGCCCCGGCTGGGTGGCGTCCGAACCCGCCAGCGCCGACCTCGCCCGCCTGCTGAAGGTGCCGCGCGAGGACGTCCGCCTGCTGTTCTACGCCCCGCCGCCGTTCGCCGGCGCCGAGAGCCGCCGCCCCGGCCGCCCGCCCTCCCTGGCCCTGCTGTTCACCACCTACGCCGAGGCCCAGACCCTGCCGGCCGGGCCCGGCCCCGGCGGGGTGGGGATGCGCGGCGGCATGGGTCCGGGGCCGATGACCAGCGTCATGACCGGCGGTCCCCAGGGCTTCCCGGCCGGCGGCGCCCAGCGGGTCTACCGGGCCGGCTACGGCGCCCAGGACGGCTCCGGCGGCCAGCGGATCTTCAGCTATCAATCGTCCGGGGCCCGTTCGGATCGCGCGACCGATCCGCTGTTCGCCGCGCCGTTCCGCTCGCGCCAGGTGACCCTGCCCGACTCGCTGCGCGGAGTGGCGCCGTCGTCCCCGCCGCTGGACCCGGTCGCCGACGCCGCCGCACGTGAGCCGCCGCCGATCCGCCGTCCGACGCCGCCCCAGCMCCTGGCCGCCGCCGTGCCTGTCACCGAGCCGGTCCAGGCCGCCCCGGCGGTGGCCCTGCCCGCGCCCCGGGCCAGCGCGCCCGCTCCCGAGCCCGAGCCGGCGGTCGGCCGTCCCCTGCCCGCGCCGGTGACCCGCAGCCTGTTCGGCCTGGCCCCGCCGCCGTTCATCGAGGGCGACTTCGTGGCCGCCCTGCGGGTGGGTCCGAACCAGTGGGTGACCCTGCGGCCCCGGCCCGAGGCCTTCCCCAACAGCTGGCAGCGCCGGGTGCTGATGTGGTTCGCCCTGTCCCTGGCCGTGGTGGCGCCGCTGGGCTGGGTGTTCGCCCGCCGCCTGGCCGCGCCCCTGGCCGGCTTCGCCGCCGCCGCCGAGCAGCTGGGCCGCGACCCCGCCTCGCCGGTGATCGTCGCCGACGGTCCCGCCGAGATCGGCCGCGCCGCCCGGGCCTTCAACGCCATGCAGGGGCGGCTCAGCCGCTACATCACCGACCGCACGGCGATGATCGGTGCCATCTCGCACGACCTGCGCACGCCCCTGGCCCGCCTGCGCTTCCGGCTGGAGCGCGCCTCGCCCGCCCTGCGCCGCGAGATCGGCCAGGATCTGGACCAGATGGAGGCGATGATCACCTCGGTGCTGGCCTTCATGCGCGAGGACGCCGAGGCCGGCGCCCGCCAGCGGGTGGACCTGCGCTCGCTGCTGGAATGCGTGATCGACGAGGCCGAGGTCACCGGCGCCGACGTCGCTCTGGAGCCGGGCGAACCGGCCGAGGTCGAGGTCTCGGTGCTGGGCCTGCAGCGGGTCTTCGCCAACCTGGTCGACAACGCGGTCAAGTACGGCGACAGCGCCCGCGTCGCCCTGCACGTCGAGGGCGACGAGACGGTGGTCGAGATCCGCGACCGGGGCCCGGGCCTGGAGCCCGGCGAACTGGAGCGGGTGTTCACCCCGTTCTACCGCGGCGTCGAGGCCCGCACCTCCAGCAAGCAGGGCGTCGGGCTGGGCCTCAGCTCCGCCCGCTCGGTGGTCCGCGCCCACGGTGGTGACATCCGGCTGAGCCTGCCGGGCGAAGGCCTGCTGGTGCAGGTGAGGCTGCCGCTGGTGGCCGCGGCCGCGCCGGCGACGCCCGTGCGGTTGCAGGCGGCGGAATAGACAGCTCCCAGCTCGAAGCTGGGGACACACACTCACCCAAAGGCGACGGCCGGCTTGGCGGGGCCGTGGGGTGAGTGTGTGTCCCCCAAGTCGTCCTCAGTGCCCCTCGTGCCCGGCATGCGCCTCGGCCATGCCGCCCTGGCCGTCGGGGATGCCGATCTTGACGTTGGCCATCATGCCCTGGTCCTCGTGGTCGAGGATGTGGCAGTGCAGGACGTACTCGCCGATGTAGCGCTCGTAGCGGGTGCGCACGGCGATCTTGTAGCCCCGCTTGACGAACAGGGTGTCCTTCCACTGGTCCAGCACGCCGGCGTAGTCGGGGTCGTAGGCCTTCGTGCCCGGATCGGTGACCGGCTGGCCCGCCGGGTTCAGCACGCTTATCACCTGGAACGGATTGACGTGGATGTGGAACGGGTGGGACCCGGCGTCCGAGGTCAGCCGCCACTCCTGGACGTCGCCGATCTTGGCCGTGCGGTCGATCCGCGACGGGACATAGGCTCCGCTCTCGTCCGGCGGCAGTTTGGGATTGTTGACCTGGAACAGTGATTTCCCCGGCCGCTTCGGGTCGGCGACGATGGCGAAATGCAGGTCCTGCGGCGGCGCGTTCAGCTCCGCCTCGGCGATCGGCTTGTGCCAGACGAACCTCGACAGCTTCAGATCAGCGTCGATGTCGCCGACCACCTCGGCCTTGATCTTGCCGTCGGTGATGTTGCGATCGGCGGCGGCCTTCATCAGGTCGCGCAGCGCCTTGTCGGGATCGGCGGGCGCCTTGCCCGCGCCCACCACCGCCACGCCCAGCAGCTTGATCGGCTCGGCCGCCTGGCTGGGGCTGCCCAGGGCGTCGCTGGCCCCGTCGATGATGCAGTAGTTCCCGGCGGTCGGGAAATAGACCACCAGGTCGGCGCGGTAGCCGGGCTGCAGGCGCGCCTCGCTGGTGCGGAACGCCTGGGACCGGGTCAGGCCATCGACCGCCACCTCCCACATCGGCAAGGCGTTTCCGCCGCAGTACTTGCGCATGAACTCGTCCTGCTTGTCGGCGGACACGGTGTTCCAGTCGGGAGCCCCGGCCTTCATCGGGAACAGCCGGAAGTTCACCGCCTCGCGCACCCCGCCGTGGATCAGCCGCCAGCGCTCGAACCGGCCGGCCTGGAGCCCCGTGACGCCGGGCTGGACCTTCCCGTTGATCGAGGTGAAGCGACCGGAATACTGCCAGCTGGTGCTGAAGCTCAGCTGCTGCTCGTAGTCGCGGATCTCGCCGACCTGGCCGGCGTTGCAGAGCCACGGTTGGCCCGTGGGCGTCTTCGACTGCTGGATCTTGCCGTCCTTGTCGAAGCACGCGTACTGCACCTGCTGGAACATCAGCACCTTGTCGGGGAAGGCCTGGCCCTTCTCGTCCTGCAGCAGGATGTCGATGTCGCCCGGCGTGGTGGCCGTCGGCACGCGGTCGTCCTTGATGATCAGCGCCCCGGTCATGCCGCTGGACACCTGCAGGGCGGTCGAGCCGTGCTTGTGCGGGTGGTACCAGAAGGTGCCGGCCGCGTGGTCGGACGGGACGTTGTACTCGTAGTCGAACGTCACGCCCGGATTGATCGAGATCAGCACGTTGTCGCTGTTGCCCGACGGTGAGACCCACAGGCCGTGGGCGTGCAGGTTGGTCTCGTTGAAGCAGTGGGGCACGTTCACGCCGCCGTCCGGCATCTTGCACTTCTCGACCGGCAGTCGCTTGCCGTCCTTGGTCTCGAACAGGTCGTTGGCCAGGCTGATCCGCACGGTCTGACCGGGGCGCATGGTGATGGTCGGGGCCAGGAAGGGCGTGTTCGGGTCGACCGCCGAGCTGTGGTACGAGCGCAGCAGCACCTTGTCGTCGCTGAGCGTCCAGGGATTGCGGACCGTGCCCTCGGTGAACTCGATCGAGAACTTGTAGAGGATGTTCTTGCGCGGATCGACGTAGCTGTCGGCGCCGGGGACGGGCTCCGGCGGCTTGATCACGCCCAGGGGCGCGGTCAGCCGGGGCGGCGCGGGCTCTTCCTCCGGAATGGCGGCGGGCGGGTTGGCGAAGACGTTCGGCAGAGCCTCTTTCACCGCCTGGGCGGCCGGCTTGGCGGCCTTGGGCTGCGCCAGGCCCGACGACGGCGCGGCCGCCAGGACCAGGGCGACGGCCGATGCGCCGGCCAGGGCGACGCACCGCGTGCGAGCGTGAGATTCCATGACTGCCCCTCCCAACGGCGCCCGCCTCGGCCACGAGGATTGACCAGGGATTGCGTAGCGCCAAATGACTACCCAAGGGCGAACTATCGCGCATGGATCGCCGATTGGAAAGGTGCAGCTTTAAGTTGGTTCAGGCCGTCTGGACGCCGCAGTACCGCTCGAGGAAGGCCTGGTGCCCCGGCAGCCCGCCGACGGCGCGGGCGATGTTGGCGCTGAGGCCCGACAGCGCCCCGCGAAGCTCCTCGGGCGGCATCAGCCGGCCCATCTGGTGATAGCCGGTCGGCTCCAGCCGCTGGCCCAGCATCACCTGCAGCCACGAGTCGACCTGGAACAGCTCGCCCGGCGCCTGGAAGGCCTGGGCGCTTTCGCGGAAGAGCTCGATGCGGTGGGCCAGGCTGTCGGGCACGTCCATGGTCCGGCAGCGGTCCCAGAACGGGCTGTCGGTCCGCTCGGTCAGCTTGTAGTGCAGGATGATGAAGTCGCGGATCTTCTCCAGCTCGTCGACGGCCTGCTGGTTGTAGCGGGCGATCACCGCCTCGCTGAAGCCGGTGAACGGGAACAGCTGCATCAGCCGCGTCACCCCGATCATGATCAGGTGGATCGAGGTCGATTCCAGCGGCTCGACGAAGCCGCTGGCAAGGCCCAGGGCGACGCAGTTCTTGGACCAGGTCTTCAGCCGCCGGCCGGTGCGGTAGCGGATGACGCGCGGCTCGATCAGCCGCTCGCCGTCCAGCGCCTCGAGCAGGGTGGCGCGCGCCTCGTCGTCCGACATGTATTCGTTGCAGTAGACAAGGCCGTTGCCCACCCGGTGCTGCAGCGGGATCTTCCAGCGCCAGCCGGCCGTGTGGGCGATGGCGCGGGTGTAGGGCACGGCCGAGCCCGTCGACTTGGTCTGGACCGCCAGGGCGCTGTTGGTCGGCAGCCAGTGGCCCCAGTCCTCGTAGCCGGCCTTCAGGGTCTGTTCGATCAGCAGGCCCCGGAAGCCCGTGCAGTCGATGAACAGGTCGCCCTCGACGCGGTCGCCGTTCTCCATCACCAGGGCTTCGATGAAGCCGGTCCCGGCGTCCTGCTGGACACTGGCGATCTTGCCCTCGACCCGCTTGACGCCCAGGGCCTGGCTCATCTTGCGCAGGAAGCCGCCGTACAGCGTGGCGTCCAGGTGGTAGGCGTAGTTCAGCTCGGGCCCCTCGCCCACCGAGAACTTCTCGGCCTCGGCGGCCTTCAACTCGAAGCAGTAGTCGCCCAGCTCGCCGCCGAAGCCGGCCGCCTTCGCCTGCAGCCAGAAGTGATGGAAGCTGCCCATCCAGTTCGACTTCCCCACCTGGCCGAACGAGTGGATGTAGCGGTCGCCGATCTGGCCCCAGTTCTCGAACGAKATGCCCAGCTTGAACGTGGCCTGGGTGGCGCGCATGAACGCCGGCTCGTCGATGCCCAGCAGGGCGTTGAAGGTGCGGGCGGTGGGGATCGTGGACTCGCCGACCCCGACCGTGCCGATCTCGTCGGACTCGACCAGGGTGATGTCCAGCAGCGGGCCCAGCTGCTTGGCCAGCGCCGCCGCCGCCATCCAGCCGGCCGTGCCGCCGCCGGCGACCACGACCTTCTTCACGACCTGTTCCTGCATGGGGTTCTCCTGGTCGTCAGCGATTGAGGCGGTTGAGCAGATAGGCCCGCAGCCGGCGGGCCTTGCGGTCGTCCATCGGCGCGAGGTCGCCGCGCGCGCCCTCGGGCAGGTGCGCGCCCGCCCGGTCGGCGGGGCCGAAGACGTAGTAGTCGAACAGTTTCTTCCAGGCCTGCTTCTCGAAGTCGGGCCGGTCGCGCAGGCTGAGCAGGCCGTGCAGCAGGGTGTTCATGGGGGCGTCCATGAAACCCGGCGCGGCGTTCCACCAGTAGTTCACCAGCACGTTGAACGGCTCCAGCGCCTCGACCTGGTGCCACCACAGGGCCGGATAGACCAGCACGTCGCCGGGCTCCAGCTCGGCCACCTGGGCGGCGGCCAGGGCGTCGCGGAAACGCGGGAAGCGCCCGAAGTCGGGGGCGGCGAAGTCGACCATGCTGACCGCCTGGCCGCCCGGCGTCATGTCCAGCGGACCGGGATAGAGGTTCTCGACCTGCTCGGGCGGGAACAGGGTGAAGCGCCGGCGTCCCACGGCGCAGACGGCGATGTTGTTGGACATGTCGTAGTGGGCGGCGGCGACCGTGCGGTTGCCGATCCAGATGCTGGCCAGGGGCGTGGCGTCGCCCAGGGCGGTCAGGTCCAGGCCCAGGTCGTTCTGGGACCGCAGGCCCGGCAGATAGGCGTCGATGTCGCTGGAGCCGATGTAGAGCGACGGCGCGCCGGGCTCGTCCAGGGTCTGCTCGATCCGCTCCAGGAAGGCCGGCAGCGGCGTGCGCTCGGCCTGGAAGTTCAGGCGGGTGACCGCCTCGTCATAGCCGAACCGCCCCTTGATCTCGGGCGCGCCGGTATAGCCGATGAAGCGCTCGCCGCGGTCGTGCGCCAGCAGCTCGTCCATCGCCGCGCGGGGCGAGACCAGGCCCGCCCGCACCAGCGGCCAGTCGCGGGCCATGCCGCGGAAGATCGTCGGCCGCTGAAGGGTCAGGATCTCGTCGAACGGGATCTGGTCGGGCGTCAGCCCCTCCACCACCGGCGTCTTGCGAGCGATGTCGGTCATCGGATCCCCCCGCTCAGGCCTGGGCCCGCTTGCGGTTCTTCAGTTCGACCAGGAATCCCACATTGCCCAGGGACGACAAGACCCACTGGGCGGCGGCCAGGAATCCCGACCGGTGCAGCGCCTCCAGCCCGGCGGCGTCCAGGGCGGCGAACCGATCCTGGGAGATCGTGTAGAGGTCGGGCAGGTCGTACTGGGTGTAGTCGTCCAGCTTGATCTCGACATCGACCGGCTCGACCAGGCCATGGGCCTCGAAGGCGGCGAACATGGCCTTGCTGAACTCCAGGCCGTCATAGATCACGCCTAGCAGGCGCGCGACATGCTGCAGATAGGGCGAATTGCCCCCAGCCGGCAGGAACACCCGCTCGCCGCCCTCGGCCTCGGCCGCGAGCACGCGGGGATCGTCGAGATCGACATGGATCATCGGCTCGCCGTCGCCGCGCAGGGCGATCGAGAACGGCCCGCGTTGCTGGATGGCCGGCACGTAGCGGGCGTTCCAGCCACGCTCCTCGAGGAACAGGTTCTCGTCGCGGTCCAGGCCCAGCAGGGCCACGGACTGGAAGGCGCCCTCGGCGTCCTTGCGGAAGAAGATCGGATATTCGCGCTGCACCGCCTCGAACTCGGTCGGGAAGATCAGCACCTGGTTGATGTCGTCGCCGAACGCGGCGTCGCCCCTGGTGACGACGTGCAGATCGCCGTGGTCGACGTTGTTGAGCAGCACTCTGTTGGTCATGTCCGCCTTCCGGCCCAAGCGTCGCGGGTGCGATGTCGGGCCACTGTAGAGAAGAAAGGGCCGCTGCGAACAGCGGCCCTTCCCCCCGACCTAGGCCGGGCCCCCAAGACAAGAGCCCCGGGACCCGACCATGGCTACGTTCCTTAGAACTTGTAGCGCGCTCCGAGCAGGAAGCGGCGGTCCAGTTCTTGCGCGTACCACAGCTCGTGTTCGTCGCGAGCGTAGGTGCGCAGGCTCTCGTTCGTCAGGTTGATGCCTTCCAGCGAGATCGCCAGCTTGGACGTCACGTCGTAGCTGATGTTGAAGTCCAGCTCGCCGAACGGCGCGACGAACACCGGGTTGCGCGAGCCGCCGCGGTTGGTGGCCTGCAGGAACTTGTCGCGCCAGTTGTAGGCCAGTCGCGCCGAGATCCCGTTCTTTTCGTAGATCAGGGTGGCGTTGGCCGTGTCGCTCAGACCCAGCAGGGCGAACTGGTCCTGGCCCGGGTCGGAACCGATGTCGAAGCCGACGTCGCCGCGCACCAGGGTGTAGGCGCCGGAGACGCCGAAGCCGGTGTCGCCGAAAAAGTGCTGGGCGGCGATTTCGAAGCCGTGGATCTTGCCCGTCTTGTTGTTGATCGGCTGCGCGACCTGGAAGTTGAGCAGCGGATCGGACGCGTTGGGCGAGACGTCGGTGGCCGCGAGGATCGCGTCGACGAAGGCCTGGTTCAGGTCGCCGGACGGACCGCGGTTGGCCTGGTACTGGGCCGTGGCGGCCGCCACCGAACCGGTCGTGTTGATCAGCGAGGTCATCGTGAACAGGTTGACGTCGGTCTGGTCGGCGCCGATCGCGGCCAGGGACGCCTTGGCGTCGCCCGAACGGGTTCCGGCGGCGCCCGAGCTGGCGTCACGCAGACCGAACAGGCTCTGGTTGAACGTGCCCGTACCCACGAAGTTGTTCACGCGCTTCTCGAAGAAGCCCGCCGAGATGTAGCTGTCGGGCTTGTAGTACCACTCGACCGAGACGTCGAAGTTGTCCGAGATCAGCGGCTGCAGTTCCGGGTTGCCGCGGGTGGCCAGCGGGATGGCGCCGTTGGCGATCGGACGGTTCGGCGCCTGGGGGGCGACCGAAGCGAACAGGTTGCCGTAGTCCGGCCGCGCGATCGTGCGGCTGAACGAGAAGCGACCGATCAGGTCCTTCCTCAGCTCCATCTGGAAGTCCAGGGCGGGCAGCAGGTTGCTGTACTTGTTGCTGCCCGAGATCGGCGAGTAGGTCGAGGCGGTGTCGATGCGGAAGTCGTTGTCGGCGGTCCAGACGACGGCTTGCGGCGTGCGGATCAGCGACACGGACTCCGACTTGGTCTCCTCGTAGCGGGCGCCGGCGACCATGCTGGCCTCGTGGCCGGCCAGTTCACCCTTCCAGGTCAGTTGGCCGTAGACGGCCCAGATCTTCTCGTCGACGCGGTTGTCGTCCTGGCTGGTGACGCCGATGGCGTTGCCGACCGAGACGTAGTGCGGCGACAGGGCGTTGTAGAGGGCGATCGCGTCGGCGCGGAAGGCGACCAGGCCCGTGCCGCTCTGATGCGCGTCGAAGGTGTCGAAGCGGCAGGCCAGGCAGAATTGCTTCACCAGGCTGCCGGCGTACTGCGACACGTCGCGCGGGTTGGAGATGCCCCAGCTGCCCAGGTCCTGCTGGGTGTTGATGCTGGCCTGCTTCATCTTCGAATTGCGGTAGTCGAAGCCGAAGTCGAAGCGGCTGCCGCTGTCGTCGAACTCGTAGCCGCCGTCGGCGCGGAATTCCTTGATCTCCTGGTCCTGGCTCTGGGCCGAGGTGCGGGCCACCTGGCTGCCCAGGTCGCCGACGTCCAGCACGCCGTTGCCGTTGCCGCGCGGCAGGGCGTCGTTGATGATCACGGACTGGACCGGGATCTTGCCGTTGTAGTCGACCGAGTGCGTCGAGATGATCGGCGCGCCGATGCTGACGGAGGTCGAGCTGGTGCCGTTGGGGGCGTCCGGGTCGCTGGACGCCTTCGAGATGTGGCCGTCGACCGTGATCTTGAAGCGGTCGGTGACGTCCCAGGCGCCGTTCAGGCCGAACGACTTCAGCTTGTCCTCGTTGGCGCGGTACTGCTGCTCGAAGCCGGTGTCCTTGGTGCCGCTGAGGGTTTCCTGCAGGAACACGGCGGTAGCCACCGTCGGGTTCTTGTCGAAGGTCACCTTGTCGAACGGGCGGTTGAACCAGTTGGTCTGGTCGTTGCGGCGTTCGAACGACTTGTTGTCGGCGTACAGACCGTCGGCCGTGATCAGGATGTTMTCGGTCGGGCGCCATTGCACCGACGCCTGGGCGTTGATGCGTTCGCGGCTGCCTTGCGAGAAGTGGTAGCGGCTGTCGTTCGGGATCGCCACCAGGGTGTCGCCGCTGGCCGGCGCGTTGGTGATCTGGGTCGCGCCGCCGTTACGGACGAAGCCGTTGGCCGGATTGATGAAGTCGGAATACTTGCGGATGTTCCAGTCGTTCGACGTGGCGCTGGTGCTGGTGAAGTTGCGCTTCTGGTAGCTGCCGAACAGGGTGACGCCGAACTTTTCGTCCGCGTCGGTCCAGTTCAGCAGGCCCGAGACTTCCGGCGTCACCTTGGCCGCGTCCTCGAGCTTGTTGTCCATGCTCGTGTCGTAGACGGCCTTCACGCCGACGCTGCCCGACAGGCCGCTTTCGCGCGCGTCGAACGGACGGCGGGTCTTGACGTTGATCGTCGCGCCGATGCCGCCCGACGGGATGCCCGCGCGGCCGGTCTTGTAGACTTCCAGGGTCGAGACGCCTTCCGACGCCAGGTTCGAGAAGTCGAACGAGCGGCTGGTGCCGGTCTGGAAGTCGGCCGACTGGTCGCCGCCGACGGTCGAGACGTTGGCCGAGGGCATGGTCCGGCCGTTCAGGGTCACCAGGTTGAAGCCGCCGCCGAAGCCGCGGACCGTGACCTGCGAGCCTTCGCCGTTGGTGCGGTCGATCGACACGCCGGTGATCCGCTGCAGCGATTCAGCCAGGTTGGTGTCGGGGAACTTGCCCATGTCTTCGGCCGAGATGGCGTCGACCACACCGCTGTTGCTGCGCTTGATCTCGATCGAGCGCTCCAGAGAGGCCCGGATGCCGGTGACGACGATCTCGTCGACCGTGCTGCTGTCGTTGTTGCTCTGGGCCTGGGCCTGACCGCCGGCGAAGATCGCCATGGACAGAGCCAGCAAGGACGCAGAGGTGTTCAGGCGACGGTGTCGCTTCATAGCCGTTTCCCCGCACAAGTGGCCCCCGAAGGGGCTTGGTTCTTTTTGTTTCGGCGCCGATACGTTGGGCCCGCCAGTTTTTGCGATTTTCGTCAAAAACAGCGGAATAGCGGCGACTGAGTTAGCGGTAACATCAGTACGCGAAATCGGTCAAGCGATCGAAAAGCGATTTTGACAGCGCTGTATCGGCTCATTTCTCATACAAATGAGCAGAAACCCTGACAAATAAGCGGGTTGCCGCTTTTTTGACGAAAAAGCCTTTTTCGCAAGGCGTATCGGTTGTTGCAGTCTCGACACAGACCACGGCGGGCGATCCCCGGGTCAACCTGTGATCGATCGCGGCGCCTGACGTAGCGGCGCCCAGCGGTTCGCCCGGCGATCCGCCCTCTGACGGCCCTGGCGGAGAAATCCCGTTGACGGGACCGTGAACGATGTTACCGCTATCTTGGGCTTTCAGGCTGGCGGTCATTCGCTTGCCCATCCGCCCGTGGATTACCTTCAAGGGGCCGGCGTCTCCGCGACGGCGGCCCCCTTCTTTTCCGCCGGGCCTAGACCGCCGGATCCAGCTTCGCCCACAGCGCCCGCTCCGCCCCGAACCGATCGGGAACGACCTTGCACGCCACGTCCAGCACCATGGTCTGGCGGGTCTTCAGGTCGTAGGCGGGCCAGGCCGGCTGGCCGGGCGCCGAGGGACGCCCCGACCGCGCGAAACTGGCCCACATGGCGCTGATGTTCCTGGCCGCCTCGAAGCGATCGGCGCGGTCGCCGGCCAGGGTCTTGGGCGAGGCCACGGTGTTGAACACCAGGGGGATGTCGCTGGCGTGCATGGCCCCCAGCTCGATGTCGGTCCCCTCCATCTTGCGGTTGGAGCGGTAGGCGATGTTGTAGACATAGACCGGCGCCTTGCCCTGCGCCGCCTTGCGCTCTGCGGTGACCACGGACCCCGCGCCCATGGCGTAGAAGCTGAGCGCCGTCAGATAGAGGTCGCTGGGGGTCGCGTCCGGATGCGCCGCCCGCAGGGCGTCGATCGTCATCTGGGCCTTGTCGCCGAGCTTGGGCGTCAGGCGCGCCTTCAGCCCCGCCTCGTCCAGCCGGAAGGCCTCGACGTCCTTGTTCTGCCAGGAGAAGAAGGCCGCCTCGCGGTCCAGCCAGCCGATCATCAGCGGCTTGCCGGCGGCGCTGGCCGGGGCGGTCGGATCGAACGGGTGATGGGGCAGCAGGCCGCCGTCGACGATGGGCCCGTAGCTGCCCGGATTGAGCGACTGGATGCCCTTCCAGCCGCCGCTGTCGCCCGGATACTTGGCCTGCAGGGCCTTCTGGGCGGCCAGGATCTGCGGCGCGGGAACGTCCAGCACCTTGCGCCAGTCGGCCGGGGCGACGCCCAGCAGGTCCAGATAGAACCGCGTCGTCTGGGCGGCGACGTCGGGCGTGGAGATCCGCACCACCGGGCCGCTCTGGATGATGGCCTTGGAGAACAGCGGCGCGGTCGACGGCATGGCGTACAGGCACGAGGTCTTGGCCCCGCCGCCGCTCTCGCCGAAGATCGTGACGTTGCCGGGATCGCCGCCGAACGCGGCGATGTTCCGCTGGACCCACTTCAGGGCCAGCACGATGTCGGACAGGCCCTGGTTGCCGGACCCGGCGTATTCGGCCCCGCCCAGCTCGCCCAGATACAGATAGCCCAGCACGCCCAGGCGATGGTTGTGGGCCACCACCACCACGTCGTGCTCGCGGGCCAGGGTCGAGCCGTCCTGGGCCGTGCTGCCGCCTGAGCCGGTCGTGTAGCCGCCGCCGTGGCTGTAGAACATCACGGGCTTGCCCTTGCCCCCGCTGGCCGGGGTCCAGACGTTCAGCACCAGGCAGTCCTCGCCCGGCGCCGGCTCGTTCAGGCCGTAGACGGTGGTCGGGTCCTGCAGGGTGGGCGTGCCCAGCCGCGTGGCGTCCCGCACCCCGGTCCACGGCGCGACCGGCCGGGCCGGCTTGAAGCGGTTGGGTCCCGAGACGCTGTCGCCATAGGGCACGCCCTTGTAGGCGTCGACGCCGCCCGTCCGCGCGCCCCGCAGGCGGCCCTCGGCGACCTCGGTCTCGACGGTCTCGGACGGCTCGTCGGCGCGCGCCGCCCAAGGCAGGACCAGGCCGCCGGCGACGGCCGCGCCGCCCGCCAGCAGGCGACGGCGATCGACGCCGCTCTCGAAGGACTTCATGGACGCCTCCCCATTCTCATGCGGCCTCCGGCGGACGCCGAAGCCCGGTTCATCCTGCGCGAGTCCGAGGTCCTGCTGGACCCCGACCTTCGTCGAAACGTCCTAGCGGCACATCTTGTCGAGTTCGGCCCCGCCCCAAGCCGGCGCCGGCGACGGCGGCAGGAGGGCCTTGGCCTTGGCGGCCTCTTCCAGGGTCGTGGGCGCGGCGGTCGCCTCGGTCTTGAAGTCGGCGGCGTAGAACCTGTCGCGCTCGGCCTCCTGCAGGCTGACGAAGGTCACGCCGTTGTCCTGGTACAGCTTCAGCAGCCTGGGCATCATCCGCGCGTCGAAGGCCCCGGCGTGCATCAGCAGCACATAGGGGATGTCGCGGCCGTAGAGCTTGGCCGACAGGGCGCGCTCGAAGTCCAGGGCGTCCTTGGCGGCCTTCAGGTAGCTGGCCTCCAGCACCGCCACGGCCGCCGTGTCGCCCTTGGCCATGCAGCGAGCGTAGGGCTCGTTCCAGGCGTAGTCGCCGAAGCTCATGGTCACGCTGGCGATGCGGTAGCCGTCGGCTTTGAGCACCTTGCGGGCCGCCGCGTGCTTCTCCGGCGTCTCGCCCTCGCTGAGGAAGGGATAGCGCACCCAGCGCCAGTCCTGACCGGCCATGTGCCGCTCCAGCAGCGGCTCGTTGCGGACCAGGTCGGCCTCCCAGTCGGCCAGGCTGTTGGTGTTGAGGTTCATGTGCGACCAGGTGTGGTTGGCCAGCGGGTGGCCCGCCGCGCGCCACAGCGACAGCACGCCGACCGAGTCGGGCTCGCGCTCTTCCTGAACGCCGTTGACGAAGCCGTAGACCGGACCCGTCCCCGCGTCGTGGAAGGCGGCCAGCAGCCGACCCGCCACGTCCATGCGGCTGACGCCGGGCGGCAGGGCGCTGTGGGCCGGCAGGTCGTCGAAGGTCAGGGCCATCTTCACCGGCTCGGCGGCCTGGGCCGCGCCCGCCGTCATCGCCGATACGGCCAGCGGCGCGATCCACCGCGCCCAAAGCCCAGCCCGCGCGCGCCGCGCTCCACCTTCGATCGCCATGCGTCCTCCCGTTTCATCCTTCGTGGATGATAACGGTAACAGTTATGCCGTCCGCAGGCTTCGCCGCAAGGCCGTTCACGCCGGTCTAGCGCCGCCCGATCGTCGCCGCGGCACGCGAAAGGGCTCCCGCGCGGGAGCCCTTTGCTTTTGGTTGTCGCCGGGACCGGTCGTCAGAACCGGTAGTCGAGGCCGATGCGGATCAGGTTGCCCCGGGTGTCGGCTTCCGAGCTGAGCGTGGCGTAGTTTGCGCCCACCGTGGTCTGGGACTTGATCGTGCCCAGGTTGGTGTAGAGCCACTCGCCCCGGATCGAGGCGTTCGGGTTCAGGGCATAGGCGCCGCCCAGCCCCGCCGTCCATCCGGTCTTGGTGTCGGACTCGCTGTTGGAGGCCGTGATCGGCGTGGCGCGGGTGTCGCGGTAGCTGGTGCTCAGCTTGATCTCCGACACGGCGACGCCCGCCGTTCCGTAGATCATCCAGCTGTCGGTAGCGTAGCCGATGCGCGGACGCAGGGTCCAGATCCAGTCGGTCTTGATCTTCTGCTCGACCGTGAAGTTGATCGGCGGGGTGATCAGCAGCGGCGACTGAAAGGTCTTCGAACGGCTTTGGCCMATGTCGTAGAAGCCGACGTCGGTCTCAAGGCCGAACACCCAGGAGTCGACCTGGTAGTTGTAGCCGCCCTGGATCCCGCCGCTGAAGCCGGTGTCGTTGTCCTTGGTGGACCCGACCGCATTGATCAGGGCCGTGTCGCCGGGCGGCATGATGACCGTGCCGTTGCCTGAAGCCGCCTTCATCTTGAGGTGCGTGTCCGCCTTCGATCCACCGACGTTGGCGCCGATGTAGAAGCCGTTCCATGGGGTGTCCTGCGCGGCGGCGGTGCCGGCGCCGAGGACGGCCAAGCCGAAGATCCCGACCGCGGCAAGCTGCGTCTTGCTCATACTGTTCTCCAGAAAAGCGGGGAGCCCCCCAGGCGCAAGGCTTTCTGGAACCGTGAGTCGCCGGTATCAGGTGGAAGCCTGATCGCCCCGGCGCCGAGACCCGAGGCGGCGCGCGAGGCGTCCCGCGCGCCGTCCGGGACTACTCGATGATGCGCAGCACCACGCGGCGGTTGGCCGCCAGGTCCTCGGGCGTGTTGCCGGCCGCGACCGGCTGGTCCTCGCCCCACGACACGGTCTGCATGCCGACCAGGGGCAGGCCCTGGCTGAACAGGAACCGGCGCGTCTCCAGGGCGCGCTTTTCGCCCAGGATGCGGTTGGCGTCGCTGTCGCCGCGGGAGTCGGCGTGGCCGACGATCTCGACGAAGACCTTCTTGTTGTCGGCCTTCAGGCGCTCGGCGAAGGCGGTCAGGGTGGCCTTGGCCTCGTCGGACAGGGCCCACTTGCCGGTCTCGAAGGTGATGCTGTCGCTTTCGCTGACCACAGTGCGGGTCATCTTGCCCCGGGCCAGGGCGTAGGCCTCGTCGGCCCGCGCCTGCGCCGACTGGGCGGACCCGGCCACCTGGTCGACGCGGCCCGACAGCGCCGTGACCTTGGAGTCGACGGCGTCGACCCGCGAATTGACGGCGGCGATATGCTCGTCGACGTACTTCTCGGTGGCGCAGCCGCTCAGGGCCAGCCCGCCGGCGATCACGGCCACGGCCGCGACGCCCGATAGAATATGACCCATCTTGGATCTCCCAGCTCTTGCCAAACTCGGACAGGAGTTTGGCGCCGGGGCGGACAAGACCTATCAGGTGTAGACCTGAGCCTAGACCTCAGTTCACCCGAATCTGGGCTTGCCGAGTCCTATGGTCTCGCAATGGCCTTTTCCCAGGTGCGATCTTTTACCCGGACTCGGCGCCTCCCGCCTCTAGAAGGCGAGGGAGAAGTCCGTGATGAAGGTGAAGCCGTTGCCGCCAACGGGCACGGGATAGGCCGTGTAGCCGACCGGCGAGTTCTTGACCCACAGCCCCATGGCGTTCACCCGCAGATCGCGCCGCTTGAGGGGGTAATAGTTGAGACCAAGGGCCAGGTCGTGCGGATTGCCGTATTCGCCCCAGATCTGGGATCCCGAGAGGTACAGCTGCAGCGTCTTTGGAATGACCATGGCCGACGCCTGCAGCGTGTAGCCGTGGTCGAACATCTCGTTCTTGGGGATCGTTCCCTCGACCCTGAAGTGGTCCAGCCAGCGGGCATAGTACTCGGCTTCGAGGGCGTAACCCTTGTATTTGAAGGCCGCGTCCAAAGCCGTCATCTGGTAGCGGGCCTGGGTTATCCGTCCGGTCTGGAAGGCCGTGGCGTTGAACAGCAGCGTCCCATCCGACAACCGCACCTGGGTGTTCTCGATCGAGTCGGTGCCGGGCTGGGACTGAGCGTCCTCGGTGCTGCGCGTGTAGTGCGCGCCGAACAGGGTGGCCAGCGTCTGATGCTCCTCGAAGTCTCCGTAGGCGTTCCCCGGGCCGAACTCGCCCGTCGACGGCGCCCAGGTCAGGGCGGCGGACCAGGTGTTGGGCTTGGCGTCCAGCTGACGGGCCTGGACCCCAAGGGCGCTGAGGTTGTTGGCCACCATCACGCGGTATTCCAGGCCCCTGGCCAGCTTGCCCTCGGCCCAGATGCCCTGGGTGTAGGAGCCCCGGAAGAACTCGTCGGCGATGGGCCGGTTGTCGTTGCGCAGCCAGTACGGGAACGTCCGGTTGGTCGAGCGGGTCGACGGCACCGAGTGGATGCCGAAATAGACCTTCAACCAGTCAGCGAACGTCCAGTTGATGTTGCCGGCGACCACCACCTGGGCGCCCAGCCCCTGACTGGCCTGCGAGGTCCAGACATAGGCGTTGTAGCCGAACCGGGGATCGAACAGCCAACCGCGCAGCGTGATCTGCACCTTGGCCAGCTGGAAGTCCTCACGAGGCGTGACGTCGAAGGGCTGGCCGAAGGCGCTGGTATAGGTCTTGTCCATGCCGTGCTGGTTCAGGTAGCGCAGGTAGCTGACCAAACCCAGGTCCACCTCGCCCACGTCGGAGCGCATCACGATCACGCCCTTGCCGGGTTCGAAACCGCCCCAGCGCGCGTCGGGGGCGGGTCCCTCGGCGGTTCGGGTCGGCAGCCGCACGATGTCGTCGGACGTCGTCTCCCCGGCCGTCGCCGCCGGCGGCGGAGCGCCCGCGGCCCAGGACAGCTGGGCGTCGAGCGCGTCGATGCGCTTGGCCCGCGCGGCCTCGGCCGCCTTGGCCGCGTCGTTCTCGGACCTCAGGGCCTGGAGCTCGCGGCGCATGGCCGCCAAGTCCTCGGCGCTGGCGACGGGCGGCGGCGGCGTCGCCGTGGGGACCGCCTCCTGCGCCAGGACCGGAGTCGCCGCGCTCGCCAGCATCAGGCCGGCGGCGCAGGCAAGGGAGGACGCCGCGCCGGGCAGGGCCCGACGCCGATACGCTGAGCGTCGCATGAACTCTCCTCGGTCCCGGTTAGGCCGGCTTGGCGTCGTACGGGTTGCCGCCCAGGGCGGTGGAGATGTCGATGATGGCCTTCTGGCCCCGCACGCTGTTGCCGGCGGCGTCCAGCGGCGGCGAGAAGGTGCCGACCCCGAACTTGCCCGGCGACACGGCGATCAGCCCGCCGCCCACCCCGCTCTTGGCGGGAAGGCCGGTGTGGAACAGCCACTTGCCGCTGTCGTCGTAGAGGCCCGCCGTCGCCATCACCGCCAGCAGTCGCGAGACGTGCTTCTGCTCGATCACCTGCTTCTTGGTCAGCGGGTTCTTGCCGCCGTTGGCCAGGGTGGCGGCCATGTTGCCCAGGTCCTTGGCGTTGACGGCGATGGCGCACTGGCGCGTGTAGATGTCGGTGGCCACCAGCGGGTCGCTCTTGAACCGCTCATAGGCCCACATCAGGGCGCCGATGGCCCGGTTGCGCTGGTTGGTCTCGGCCTCGGACTTGTAGACCTCCTCGTCGACCGACAGCTGGCGGCCGGCGAAGTCGGAATGCAGGGCCAGGATCTTCTTCCACACCTCGTCGGGCGTGCCCTTGACCAGGCCGGTGGTGGCGATGGCTCCGGGATTGACCAGGGGGTTGATCTCCTTGCCGCGATACTGCTCGACCGCGGTGATCGAGTTGAACACCTGGCCGGTGGCGTCGACGCCGATGTCGTTCTCGACGAAGTCCTCGCCCAGCTCCTGGAACACCAGGGCCAGGGTGAAGACCTTGGAGATCGACTGGATCGAGAAGGTCGGCTCGATGTCGCCGGCGGTGGCCAGCGCCCCCTGCGGCGTGGCCAGGGCGATGCCGAAATAGTTCGAGGGCACCTTGGCCAGGGCCGGGATGTAGTCGGCGTTCTTGCCTTCCTGCAGGCCCTTGTACTTGTCGTAGGCGGCCTTGACCGCGGCGGCGGCCGCGCCAGAGCCCTGGGCCTGGGCGGCCGGCGCGGCCACGAGGCCGACGCCGGCGGTCAGGCCGAAGCCCAGGGCGGCGATGCCTCTGGCGAGGTCGCGGCGGGAAGCATTGGTCTGCATCATCGGATCGTCTCCCGTCTGCCGCCTAGCGGAAATCCTTGCTGGAGAAGCTGTACTTGAACGACACCTGCACCCGCAGGTCGTCGCCCTTGTTGTCGTTGAAGTCCTCGCGCTCGCCCCACAGCAACTCGGCGCCCATCAGGATCCGCGGATCGGGCGTGTAGAGCAGGTTGGCCGAGGCGTACTGGCCGTACTTGTAGGCCGTGGCTTCCTGGAAATCGGTGTTCTCGACCTTGGTCAGGCTCCAGCCGATCGAGCTGCTCCACTGGTCGTTCCAGTAGTGGTCGTAATAGGCCGTCAGCCCCAGCAGCGGCAGCACGTCGCCGCGCAGCGAGCCGGGCGGCGCGGGCGTGGGAAGCGGCAGGGTGACGCCGGTGGCCGCTTCGGGCCCCAGGTCGGTGCCGCCGTCGTTCATGTAGCTGGCGATGCCTTCGCCATAGACCACGCCCAGGTGGACGACGTCCTTGGCCCCGACCTTGACGTTGGACGTGGCGTTCACGCCCCAGCCCAGCTTGGTGTTCTTGGGCTTGTTGTCGGGCGTGCCGGCCGTGTCGTAGCCGACCCGGCGCAGGATGCCCGCCAGCTGCACGTGCCCCCAGTCGCCCTGGTAGCGATAGTGGCCGGTCAGGTCGGGCAGGCTCTCGTCGCCCCGGATGTTGGCGCCCAGCTCCGGCGAGACGGTGCGGATGTTGCCCGTGTCGATGTCGTTGCTGGGCTTCTCGACCGCGATCGCGAACTGGCCCGGGCCGGAGCCGAAGGTGTAGCGGATCTGCGGGTTGCGCAGGAACACCATCCCGGTCGGCCCCCAGTACTCGATGGTGTTGGGGAAGATGTCGCCGTCCATGAACACGCTGTTGGTCTGGCCGGCCAGGACCGGACCCCACTGACCGTAGGCGTGACGCAGGCGGAAGGTGGTCTGGCCGGCGTCGCCGCCGACCCCGAACAGGTCGAACTCGAACTTCACGAACAGCGGCTTGCCGGCGATCTCCTGCTGCGCCTTCACGCCGAACCGGCTCTGCTTGACGCTGATCGAGGTCTGGCCGTTGTCGCCGTAGATCCCCTCCGTCGTGGGGATCTTCGAGGGCCGCAGGGCGTCGTCCCAATTGGGATCCACCCGCTGGAAGTCCTGGGTGAAGTCGACCTGGGCGAAGCCGTAGACCTCGAAGCTCGGCCCGTCCTGGGCATGAGCCGCTCCGGCCAGGCATAGGCCGCCGGCCATCGCCGTCGCCGTCAGCAACCGCGGCCCAAGCCGCCCGTGGAGAGTTCTCATCGTGTCGCCCCTATCGTACTGGACCCGGTGACCGGCGCGGCTGATCCACGCATCTTCGGCAGAGGCTAGAAGCGGCTCCGGAGCGAACGTATCCGGTAGGGACCTGATACGACCCGAGGTGGATTGCCCGGCCTCTTCCCGCCCGCCGCGATCGCCGGCCCAGAACCGGGACGGGGCTCCGGCTCGGGCGTCTGCGCCCCAACGGCTCGGGAATACGCCCGATGGCCGAGGCCTCCGACCCACCCGACCGTGGACGCGAACCTGGAGGCTTCCCATGACCCCTGCCCGCCCCCTCGCCGTCGGAGACCGGACCTGACCCTGGCGCTGCTCGTCGCGGCGGCGCTCGCCACGACGGAGGCGCCGACCAAGCCGGCCGCCCCGGCGCCCCCGCCCGCGACGACGCCCTCCACCGGACCGACCCAGCAACAGCCGCCGTCGGCCGAGGACCAGGCCGAGGCGCCCCACGCCCTGCTGGTCGTGCCCCTGAAGCTGCTGTCGGTCCTAGACCAGGACTTCAGCCTGGGGCCCTGGACCTTCCGGGGCTACATCCAGTTCGACGGCGCGAACTACACCCAGCCCGCCGCCGGTCCGCCGGAGACCGACTTCCGGCGCGGCGCCGTGGGCAGCGGCGACACCCTGGACGCCCGGGCCCTGGCCGACGGCTCGTACCTGCGCAAGGCCCGCCTGGGCGGCGAGGGCCAGTGGGGCGAGAACCTGTCCTACCGGGCGATGTTCGACATCGGCGGCCGCGACGAGCACGGCGAGGCCCGCATCGCCGAGGTCTGGGCCCGCTACAGCCGCTTCGCGCCCTGGGTGTTCATCGCCGGGGCCTATCCCCAGCTGGCCAACATGGAGGACGCCACCAGCACCGACGCCAACCCGTTCCTGGAGCGGGCGACGGCGGCCAACCTGGCGCGCGGCCTGGGCGGCGGCGACGGCCGGCTGGGCGTGACCGTGCGGCGCGCGACCCGCAACTGGATGACCGCCGTCAGCCTGACGGGACCCGTCCTGCACGAGGACGACGAGACCTCGCCCAAGTCGGCGGTCATCGTGCGGACCTCGCGGGCCTTCTATCCGTCGGCGGATTCCAGCTACCACGTGGGCGGATCGCTGATCTACGTGCTGTCGCCCGGCGACCGCCAGGACGGCCGCACGCCGGGGTTCGGCGTGCGGCTGCAGGCCACGCCGGAGGTGCGGGTCGACGACACGCCCCTGCTGGACACCGGCGACATCGTCGCCCATCACGTCCGGGTGCTGGGCCTGGAGTTCGCCGCCCGCCGCCGCAACCTGTTCCTGCAGGCCGAGGCGTTCCATTTCGCGATCGAGCGATCCTCCCGCGACCTGCCGCGCGACCCGCGCTTCTTCGGGTTCTACATCGAGGGCAGCTGGATGCTGACGGGCGAGGCGCGGCGCTTCGACCCGACGCGCGCGGTGTTCGGCCGGCCGCTGACGAAACATCCGCTGCGGGAAGGCGGCTGGGGCGCCTGGGAGCTGGCCGCGCGCTACAGCCGGATGGACGCCAACTCGTACGCCGGCGATCCGGGCGCGCCGCCCCCGCCCGGCGGGGTCCGGGGCGGCGACCAGGCCATCCTCAGCCTGGCGCTGAACTGGTATCCGTCCAACCGCATCCGCCTGATGCTGAACGCCATGCATGTGAAGGTGGACCGCCTGAACCCCGCCAGCCCGGCCGACCCCGAGCCCTTCGGCCCGGCCCCGACCACCCCGCCGGTCGGCGTCCAGATCGGCCAGAGCCTGGATGTGGTGGCCCTGCGCCTGCGCTACGCCTTCTGACACGGTTGAGGGCCTGATACGCTTGCGCGGGGTGTACGGCGCCGGCCCGAGGGTTTTCCCCGATGGTGATCTTGGTCGTCATGGCGATGCTTGGCTTCAGCAGATCGAGGCCGAGAAAATGGATCGTCGACAGCTCATCCCGGTGGTGTTCCTGGCGTTCGCCGTCGCCACCGCCGCCCCGGCCCTCGCGGCCAAGCCTCCCCAGACCTGGGACGGCCTGATCCAGGTCAAGACCAAGCGGTTCGACCTGGTCTACCTGGCCCCGGGCGCGTCGTTCGCCGGCTATACCAAGGTCAAGCTGGACCCCACCGAGGTCAGCTTCGAAAAGAACTGGCGGCGCGACTACAACTCCCAGGGCATGGGCCTCTCGGGCGACGTCTCTGAAAAGGACGTCCAGAAGGCCATCACCCAGGGGATCGCCGGCGCCAGCGAGATCTTCGCCGAGGAGTTCACCAAGGGCGGCTATCCGGTGGTCACCGAGGCCGGACCCGACGTGCTGTGGCTGAGGACGGGCGTGCTGAACGTGCGCGTCTCGGCGCCGGACACCATGCAGCCCGGCCGCACCTACAGCTTCGCCAACGACGCCGGCGAGGCGACCTATTTCGTGGAGGTGCGGGACTCGCTGACCGGCGCCCTGCTGGGCCGCGCCGTCGATCGGCGCCTGGCGGGCGACAACACCTACGGACAGCGTACCCGGGTCAGCAACCGGGCGGACTTCCGGCGGCTGGTCGAGGACTGGGCCGAGGTGAGCATTCGCGGCATCAACGAGCTGAAGGCGCGGTCTCCGATCAGCGACACCGGACAACCGGCTCCAGCCCCACCCAAGTAAACCGTTTCCAGTGGAGGGCCCGCGCGCGGAGGCGGGCCTTGGACTTGCTTCCTGTCGGGAGAGGCCAGCGGAAGGACGCTTGAGATGTCCCATCGGCTCGACCAGACGCTCGCGGCCCCGCCCTCGTGGCCCCGTCCGATCTTCGGCGGCCACGGCGGTCCGTCCCCGTCCGCCACGCCCCGCGGACTGGGCCTGTCGGTGACCGGGATGCTGCGGCGGGCCAGGTCGGCCCTGGCGCCGGCGGAAACCTCCCCGCCCCCCGCCGCCGGGCTGAAGCCCGCCGGCCGCGCCGCCGCCCGGCTCTTGGCCGGCGTCTCCAAGGCCCTGGTCCAGGAGACGGCCCTGATCAACGCGGCCGGCGTGGTGATCGCCGTCAATCCCGCCTGGCGGGAGGGCGCCCGGCGCTCGGGCGCGTCGCGTCACGCCGGCCTGGGCGAGCCCTATCTGGACTTCTGCACGCGGATCAGCCCGGTCCTGGGACGGGGCGCGTTCCGCAACGGCGTCCAGGACCTGCTGAGCGGACACAGCTCCTCGTTCACCCACCACTACACGGTGACCGACAGCGAACCGCCCCATCGTCGCCACGTGCGGATCAGCCCCCTGCCCTCCAGCCCCGGGCCGGTGTTCGTGGTGGTGCACGACGACCTGCCCCTGCCCAAGGCGCGGCCGTCGCCGGCCCGGGCCTGCGACCTGCTGGCGGCGCAGGAGGAGGAACGCGTGCGCATCGCCATCGAGCTGCACGATTCCACCTGCCAGCACCTGGCGGCGCTCAACCTGTCGCTGGGACGCCTACGGCCGTTGGTCTCCGGCGCCAAGGCCGACCAGGTGCTCGACGACATGTCGATCTCGGTCGGCGAGGTGATGAAGGAAATCCGCGTCCTCTCCTACCTGATCAAGCCGGCCGGCCTCGAGCAGGACGGCCTGGCCCACGCGGTGCGCGGCTTCGTCAACGGCTTCGGGGCCCGCACCGGCCTGACCGCCAGCTTCCTGACCCGCGGCCCGGTCGACGCCACCCCGCCCCCGGTGCAGCACGCGGCCTACCGCATCGTCCAGGAGGCGCTCTCCAACGTCTACCGCCACGCCGAGGCCCAGCACGCCGACGTCGAGCTGGTCAGCGAGGACGGCGTCCTGACCGTGCGAGTCAGCGACGACGGAAAGGGCGTCGCGGCTCTGCTGCGGGGCGACAGCGCCAGCCTGGAGTCCGGGGTCGGCATAGCGGGCATGCGGGCCCGCGCGGCCCAGCTGAAGGGGCGGATCGAGATCGCCTGCCCCGGAAACGGCACGGTCGTCGTCGCCGTCCTGCCCGCCGGCTCCGGGGCGGTGCGCTTTCCATCGTCGCCCCGGACCGGGGAACCCGGGCGGCTCCGGTCCCGGCCTCGGGGTAATCACGGATCGTCGCGGCCGCCTCCCGGCGCGACCCTGGATCGTCCGCCCTCCTCCCCTCAGACGGCGGACTAGGAGGTCTCCAAGCCTCCTCACTGGCCCCGCACATGTGCGGGGCCGTTCTTTGAGGGATTCAGGGGAAACGAGGAACGGGAGCGAAGGATGGCCCGCCGGCACGACGACAACGACAGCGCCAACGCCTCGGCGGGAGCCAGGCTGGTCGAGACGGTGACCGCCGTCGTCCTGTCGGTCGCCGGCCTGATGGCGTCGTGGGCCTCCCACCAGGGCGCGATCTGGAACGGCATGCAGAGCGTGCATTTCGGCCGGGCGAATTTCGAGCGCGGCGCCGCCTCGCGGGCCCGGTTCGAAGGCGACATGGTCCGCTCGGTGCAGATCGACCTGTTCAGCGACTGGATCGAAGCCAAGAGCCGGGGCAACGAAGCCCTGGCGCAGTTCTACCGCACCCGCATGCCCGAGAACTTCCACGACCAGTTCGAGGCCTGGCTGGCCACCCGTCCCCTGGACGACCCGAAGGCGCCGCCGACCCCGTTCGCCATGCCCGGCTACCGCACGCCCGGCTTCGAGGAGGCCGCGCGGGCCGAGAAGGAGGCCGAGACCCAGTTCGCCCTGGGCGAGGCGGCCAGCCGCACCTCCTACGCCTACAACCGCGCGGGCGTGGTGCTGGCCACGGCGATGTTCTTCGGCGGCATCGGCCAGGTCTTCCGCCAGACCTCGGTGCGCTTCACCCTGGCGGCCGTGTCGATCGTGACCTGGCTGATCGGCCTGCAGATGCTGCTGACCATCCCAACCTCTTCGCCGGGCATGTTCTCGCTGGCCACGGTCCTGGGGCCGCCGCCGGCCGCCGCCCCGCCGCCCTAGGGCTGGGTGGGCGGCGGCGTGGTGGGCGTCGGGGTCGGCGCCGACGAGGTCGTCTTGCCTTGGGGAGCGGCCTTGCCCTCCGGCGAGGCCGGGTCGGGGACGTTGACGTAGACGATCGTGTCGCCCTCGTAGCGCGGCTCCAGGTAGTAGCCGTCGCAGCGGTAGTACGAGTGGCCGTAGTACGGATAGCCGCCGCATCCGGCCGGCAGCGAATAGTAGGCCGCCCCGTAATACGGATAGGGCGTCAGGGCCGCCGCCGTCACCGCCGCCGTCGCGCCGATCACCATCCCGGCCGCGATCGGATGGTAGAAGCCGTCGTCCCAGCCGCCCCAGCCGTCGTCAATGTTGATGTTGGTGTTGTTGTTGATGTTCGTGTTGCGGTCGCCGCCGCCGATGGTGTTGTCGCCGCGGTCGGGACGGTCGCCGCGGTCGCCACGATCCCCCCTGTCGCCGCGATCGCCCCGGTCGCCCCGGCTGCCGTCTCCGCGATCGCCCCGGGCGCCCGTGTCGGCGCGACCGCCGCCCGCCGCCCGATCGCCGGTGGAGGGCCGGGAGCCTGTGGAGGGCCTGGAGCCGGCGCCCGCCCCGCCGCCGACGCCGGATCCGGCTCCGCCGCTGKGTCGTTGCGCCGCGCCGCCGCCCAGGCCGCCGCCCGCGCCCGTGCTGGGACGCGTCCCCGCGCTGGGGCGCGAGCCGGTGGAGGGTCGGCTGAAGCTGCTGCCCGAGGACGGGCCCCGGTTGTAGCTGGAGCGACCGCCACCGCCGCCGCCGAACGACGAGGAGCCGCCGCCACGGCTGAAGCCGCCGCCGCCCCCACCGCCTCGGCTCACGCTGCTCATGCCGCCGCCGCGCGCGCCGCCGCCACGGCCGCCGCCGCCGCCACGACCCGCGTCGGCGGCGTCGACATAGATGATCATCGAGGCCGCSACGCCGGCCGTGATGGCGATCACATGGGGGATGCGGACTTTCATGGCGTGCTCCTGGCGGGCGTGCTCCCGGTGTCGGTCTCGAGCGTACTCATGCGGATGGACTTGGCGTTGGGGCCGGCCTTGAACGTGAAGGTGTCGGCCGGGAACGTCGGGTTCAGGGTCCAGGCCAGCCGCGCCACATAGGCGGGCTGCTCGGCCTGGGATCGGTCGATGATCAGCAGCTTGCGCGGCAGCGGGCGGTCGCCCTGCTCGATCCACACCGACCAGTCCACCTCGCCCTGGCGGAAGGCGTACTGGTTGGTGAGCACCCCGTCGATCGTGGCGGGGCCCACCAGGAAGCCGCTGCTCAGGTCCTCGGCCCGCCGGCTCTTGGTGTCGTTCCAGCGGAACAGGTCTTCCAGCGGCAGGGCCAGGCCGAACTGATCCCACAGGACGTCCAGCGTCTTCAGGATGGTGTCCGGCGCGGGGACCGTGGCGTAGTAGTCGTGCTTGGGCGAGAACACCGTGAACGACTTGCCGTCGTAGAAGAAGCTGCGCGTCTTCATGTCGGTGACGACGTCGATGACGAAGCCGTTGGGGCGCCGCACCTTGTAGTGGGCCGACCCGTCGATCTGCACCCGCTGTCCGATCTCGGTGATGATGTCGACGGTGGTCTGGGTCTTGATCTCGAAGCTCGACAGCGTGCCGAGATACGCGCTCATCCGCTCCAGCGCCTGGCGGGCCTCGGGCTCGACCGTCGGCGTCGCGGGACCGGTGTCCGGCGTCGTCGCCGGGGCGGCCGCCGGAGCGGCCGGCTTCGGCGTCGTCTGGGCCGGCGCCGCCTGGGCGGAGGCCAGGGAGGGTAAGGCCGCCGCCGCGACGCTCAGGACGCAGCAGGCGACGAAGGGCAGTGGTCTCACGATGGAGTCCTCCTGTTTGGCTTGAGGCTTTCGGGGGGCGAGACGCCCGACCTGGGACCGTCCAGGTCCACGATCTCGATCGGCGGCATGCGCCAGGCGCCGGACAGGGCCTCGCCGCGGGGCGCGTACAGCCGCATGACTAGGCACATCTCGCCGCGCGGGGCCGGCAGCCAGTTGCCCAGGTCGCCGGGCGGCGGCGGCCGGTCGTGGATGATCAGGCTCAGCGCGCCGTCGTCGTCGGGGCTCAGGTCGTTGCGGTCGCCGATCCCGTGCCGCCGGTCCCCCGAGGCGGTCGGCCGGGTGTAGAGCCGCCAGAACCCGCGCACCGGCGGCAGGCCGTCGGGCGGGAAACGCAGGCGCGAGCCGCGGTCGCCGCGCAGCGGACGGCCGTGGCCGTCGTGCTCGCAGACCAGGGTCAGCAGCTCCTCGCGCGAAGGGGCGCCGAGGCTGGAATAGGCGCGGCCGGCCTGGGCCAGGGACGCGCCGGACTCGTCGTGCTGCGGCACGGCCACCGCGTGCCAGCCGATGCCCCGGCTCTCGGAGATGGCGGCCGTGGCCGCCCGGATCGCCGCCAGGCCGTCGGCGAAGCCCTGCTCCAGGGCCTCGGCCAGGTCCGGCGACCAGCTGGAGACCGGCGGCGGCCCGTCCAGGTCGCGGCGGAACTGGTCGATCAGGGGCCGCACCGACCGCTCGAAGCCGATCGGGGCGCGGTCCAGCACCGAGTCCAGGCGATGGAAGAACACGGCCGGCCCCAGCTCGACCACCTGACGCAGGCTCGACACGGCCGGCGGCTCCAGGCTGGTGACGTGGTCGGTGTGATGGTCGGCTCGCCGCCCGAGCGAGCTGATGTGCTGGTTCCGGGCGACGGCCTCGGCCTCGGGGCGGTCCAGCGCCGAGTGGGCGTGGATGCGGCTGACCGCCCAGCAGGCGTCGCTGGGCGCCCGGCGGGCCAGGTGGGTGTGCGGGACCTCGCCGCTCCAGCGCGGGCCGACCACCGCGACGTCCACGCCGTCGTCGTTGTCCGTGCGGGTCCCGAGGGCGGCGAACGGCTCGCCGGCGGTGTCGATCAGGGTGAGGTCGAAGTGTCGCCCGTGAGTGTGCGGCAGGTGCAGCACCACGGGGCCGTCGGTCAGGTCGATCCATGCGCTGGCGATGACGACGCGGGGATCGTCCTCCAGCAGCCCCGGCGCCAGGTCCGCGCCGTCCGGCGGCAGCAGATGGAACTGCTGCAGCGCCATGGGATGGACCCGCCGCACGGCGTCGACCAGGAACAGAGGGAAGCACAGCGAAAACACGTTGGCCGCGATCGCGCGGGTGGTGTTCTGGCCTCGCGGCTTGAAGATCTGCTTGGTCACCGATGCCTCCGCACACGCGAAGTGTTTCGAGATCGCGGCGAGGGGGGTATCAGGCCGAACCCGGAGGCGACCGTGGCGCCGACCTAGGCCTGGATCATTTTGTGCTTTATCGCGAAGCGGACGAACGCCGCCGCGGTCCGCACCCCGGCCTTGCGCATGCCCGCCGCCCTATGGCTCTCCACGGTCTTGATGCTGATCTTCAGCTGGCGGGCGATCTCCTTGTTGACCTTGCCCTCGGCGATCAGCTGGGCGACCTCCAGCTCGCGGGTGGTGAAGCTCTCCAGCCGCGACTTCTTGCGCTCGTTCAGCGCGGCGTAGAGCAGCAGCTCCGAGACCGGCGACGAGAAGTACAGCCGGTTGACGTGCAGGGCCGAGATCGCGCCCTCCAGGTTGGTGCCGGTGTCGGACTTCAGGACATAGCCCCGCGCCCCGGCCGCCAGGGCGCTGCTGACCGTCTCGTCGTCGTCGTGCATCGTGAACAGCAGGACGCGGATCTTGGGGCACTCCTTCTGCAGGAGGCGAGTCAGCGCCACCCCGTTCAGGATCGGCAGCGACACGTCGAGGATGGCCACATCGGGCTTTTCCTGGAGGGCCAGGTCCAGCGCCTGCTGGCCGTCGGAGGCCTCGGCGCAGACCATCCAGCCCGGATGGTCCTCGATGACGTTCCGCACGCCGCGACGGACCAGCTCGTGGTCGTCGGCAATCAGAATACGCAGCATTTCACGCCCCTCCCTGTGGACATGCGCCGCGCTTGACCGAGGCCAAGCGCGACCGCCGGCAGGACAGGGGGACAGGCCCGCTCACGCGGTCGCCTTCGCGAAACCTGGTCCCTCAACGCCCCTCAACACCAACTCTGGACTAGGACGAGGGTTTGTCTGGATCGATCGTCCCTCCGTCGAAGGGACTTCCCCCGCCCGAACGGCGCCCAACCGTTCGTTTCAATGCTGAAACAGACACCCAAAGGTGGTGAGGCGCCATCCGCATAAACCTCCAGCGCATCTCAGGTATTCACCCAAGGGGCGCTGAGATCCGGGCGGCGCATGATGGGGCAAATCGGAGGTCCCCCGTGCCGTCGACCGCCCTGCTCATCACCCTGCTGGCCGTGGGTCTCGCCGACCCTCCGACGAGCGACGCCCTGATCCTGCGGTGCCGGATCGACAGCACGACCCAGACCACGCGGACGTTCCGCGTCGCACCCAAGCTGCTGCAGGAATGGAAGCCGGCCGAAAAGGGCTTCGGACCCAATCTGTGCGAGGTCTTCAGCTGCACGGCGGATCGCGCCAAGCTGGAGGGCGTCATCGCCTCGGCCTCGCTGATCCTGACGCTCAGCGTCGACCGGGCCAGCGGCCGGGGATCGTGGAAGACGGTCGGCGCCTCGGGCCTGAAGCAGACCAGCGGTCCCTGCGCCGTGGAACGCGAAAAGCCCGCCCAGAAGCCCGCCGCCACGCCCTAGCAGGCGTACAGCCCCGCCGCGCGGAAGACGCCGATCGCCGCCTCGACCTGCTCGGCCGACGGCGGCTGGGTGGCCTCCAGGTCGTAGTCCAGCCCCAGCCGGGCCCACTTGAAGGCCCCCATCTGGTGGAAGGGCAGCACCTCGACCCGCTCGACCACGCCCAGGCCGGCGGCGTAGTCGGCCAGGGCGGCCATCTCGCCGGGGACGTCGGTCAGGCCCGGGACCAGCACGAACCGCAGCCACATCGGCCGCTTCAGCCGGGCCAGCCGCTCACCGAAGGCGATGACGCGGGCGTTGTCGGCCACGCCGGTCACCCGCTCGTGCTGCTCCGGTGTGAAGCCCTTCATGTCCAGGATCACCAGGTCGATGTTCGACAGCTCGTCGTCGGACAGGCGCTCGGCGTAGAAGCCGTTGGTCTCGATCGCCGTGTGCACGCGCATGGCCTTGGCCGCGGCGAACAGGCGGGCGACGAAGCGGGCCTGCATCAGGGGTTCGCCCCCCGACAGGGTCAGCCCCCCGCCCATCACCTTCAGCCCGTTGGCGTAGCTCCGCAGCTCCTCCACGGCCCGCTCGAACGGCACGGGCAGGCCGTTGGTCAGCGTCCAGGTGTCGGGGTTGTGGCAGAACCGGCAGCGGAACATGCAACCGGCCAGCCAGGCCACCAGCCGGATCCCCGGCCCGTCCACCGCCGAGCCGGTGGTGAACGAGTGCAGGAAGCCGATCTCGCCGGTGGCCAGGCCGGTGCGGATGTTCATCTCCGGCACGTGCCGGCTGAGCCCGACCCGCAGCTCGAACTCGTTGGCGGCCTCCAGGGCCGGCGTCTTCTCGTCGACCGCCCCGACCATCTCAGCCGCCGTGGAAGGTGCGGTTGATGACGTCCATCTGCTGCTCGCGCGTCAGCCGCACGAAGTTCACCGCATAGCCCGACACGCGGATGGTCAGCGAGGGGTAGTTCTCCGGGTGCTCCATGGCGTCCAGCAGGGTGTCGCGGTTCAGGACGTTGATGTTCATGTGGTAGCCGGTCGAGCCGAAGAAGGCGTCGAGGATGCCCGTCAGGTTGGTGATCCGGTCCTCGGGCGTCCGCCCCAACCCGCTGGGCACCAGGGTGGTGGTCAGGGAGATGCCGTCCTCGGCGTCGCGATAGGGGATCTTGGCCACCGAGGCGGCCGAGGCGTGGATGCCGTGGGTGTCGCGGCCGTGCATGGGATTGGCCCCCGGCGCGAACGGATCACCCTTGCGGCGCCCGTCCGGCGTGTTGCCGGTGGCCCGGCCGTAGACCACGTTCGAGGTGATCGTCAGCACCGACTGGGTGTGCCGCGCGTGGCGGTAGGTCGGGTACTTGCGCAGCTTCTCCATGAAGGTGCTGACCAGCCACGAGGCCAGGTGGTCGACGCGGTTGTCGTTGTTGCCGAATACCGGGAACGCGCCGTCGATCAGGTAGTCGACGACCAGGCCGGTCTCGTCGCGCACGACCTTCACCTTGGCGTACTTGATGGCCGACAGGCTGTCGGCCACCACCGACATGCCGGCGATGCCAAACGCCATGGTCCGGAACGGCGCGTAGTCGTGCAGCGCCATCTCGATCCGCTCGTAGGCGTACTTGTCGTGCATGTAGTGGATGACGTTCATGGCGCTGACATAGGTCCCGGCCAGCCAGTCCATCATCCGCTCGTAGCGGACCAGCACGTCCTCGAAGTCCAGATAGTCGCCCTGGACCGGTTCGAACGGCGGGGCGATCTGCTCGCCGCTGACCTCGTCGCGGCCGCCGTTGATCGCGTACAGCAGGCACTTGGCCAGGTTGGCGCGCGCCCCGAAGAACTGCATCTGGTGGCCCAGCCGCATGGGCGAGACGCAGCAGGCGATGGCCCCGTCGTCGCCCCACTCGCGGCGCATGATCTCGTCGCTCTCGAACTGGATCGAGCTGGTGTCGATGGCCACCTTGGCGGTGAAGCGGCGGAAGCCCTCGGGCAGGCGCGGCGAGTACCAGATGGTCAGGTTCGGCTCAGGCGCCGGGCCCAGGTTGTAGAGGGTCTGCAGGAAGCGGAAGCTGGTCTTGGTCACCAGCGCCCGCCCGTCGTCGCCCAGGCCGCCGATCGACTCGGTCACCCAGGTGGGATCGCCCGAGAACAGGTCGTCATATTCGGGCGTGCGCAGGAAGCGGACGATCCGCAGCTTGATCACGAAGTCGTCGATGATCTCCTGGGCCTGGCTCTCGGTCAGGGCGCCGGAGGCCAGGTCGCGCTCGAAATAGATGTCGAGGAAGGTCGAGACCCGGCCCAGCGACATGGCCGCGCCGTTCTGTTCCTTCACCCCGGCCAGGTAGCCGAAGTACAGCCACTGCACGGCCTCCTTGGCCGTGACGGCGGGACCGGAGATGTCGAAGCCGTACTTGGCCGCCATGACCTTCAGCTCGGCCAGGGCGCGGATCTGTTCCGACAGCTCCTCGCGGTCGCGGATGATCTCGTCGGTGGACCAGGCGTCGTCCAGGGCGGCCTTCTCGGCCCGCTTGGCCTCGATCAGCCGGTCCACGCCGTAGAGGGCCACGCGGCGATAGTCGCCGATGATCCGCCCCCGCCCGTAGGCGTCCGGCAGGCCGGTCAGGACGTGCGACGAGCGGCAGCGGCGGACGGCCTCGGTATAGGCGTCGAACACCCCTTCGTTGTGGGTCTTGCGGTATTTGGTGAAGGTCTCGACCACCGCCGGGTCGGGCTCGTAGCCGTAGGTCTTCAGCGAGGTCAGCACCATGCGGAACCCGCCGTTGGGCATGATCGCCCGCTTCAGCGGGGCCTCGGTCTGCAGGCCGACGATGACCTCGTTGTCGCGGTCTATGTAGCCGGCCTCGTGGGCGATGATCGTGCTGGGGATCTGCGAAACGTCCAGCACGCCCTTCTTGCGTTCCTCGACGAACATGGCCTGCAGCCGGGCCCAGATCGCGGTCGTCCGCTCGGTGGGGCCTGCCAGGAACGACTCGTCGCCGTCATAGGGCGTGATGTGTTCCTGGATGAAGTCGCGCACGTCGATCTCGCGCGACCACAAGCCCGCCGCGAAGGGCGCCGCCGCCTTTTCGGCCGCGGGAGAAGGCTTCAGGATCGAGTCGCTCATGCACGCCTCCGAGGACTGGAATCAGGCTGGACTGGGGGTGACGGATGGCGGCGGCGCCGCGGACCGGGCGCGGGTCCCGGTCTCCTTCAGCAGCAGGGTCAGCAGCACCGCCAGGGCGACCCCGTAGAGCAGCGGCGAGAACGCCGCCTGGTAGTGCTCCAGCTCGCGCGGACCGCCCTTCGACGCCGCCAGAAGCCAGCCGCCGAACACCGGACCCAGCAGGGCCGAGAACGAGAAGTTGATGAAGTTGACCACCCCGGTGGCCGTGCCGCTGTGCTCGGGGCGGTTGGCCTCCTTGATCACCGTGTAGGGCAGCATGGCCGCGCCCGAGGCGATCCCCGTGACCAGGCCCAGCAGGAAGGGCGGGAACAGGCCCGGCGGGCCGTACAGGATCATCGCCAGGCAGGCGGCCAGCAGCACGCCCGAACCGACGATCACCGGCTTGCGCCGTCCCATCCAGTCCGACAGCACGCCCGCCAGCGGGCAGCCGATGATCCAGCCGAACGGCACCGAGGCCGAGCGCAGCACCGCCACGCCGTAGGGCATGTCGTGCGCCTCCTGCAGGAAGCGCACGCCCCAGACCATGTCGAAGATGGTGGTGGGGATGAAGAACAGGCCCGAGATCAGGCCGCACAGGATCGACTGCGGGTTGGACGCCACCGCCCACAGGGCCGACGCCGACGAACCGAGCCAGTTCCGGTTGCCGCTCTTGCGGCCGCCGGGCATGACCAGGACCAGCAAGACGGCGATGACCGCGCCCGCCACGCCCATGGCCAGCCAGAACGTCCGCCAGCCGACGCCGCCGGCGATGGCCGGCCCGACCAGGAACTGACCCGCCGAGCCGCCGGCCATGCCGAACATCTGGGTCACGCCGATCAGGGTGGCGGCCTTCGAGGCGGGGAAGTTGGTGGTGGCGATATAGGCCGCGCCGATCAGGGCGAAGACCCCGCCCACGCCCTGCAGCAGCCGTCCGACCGCCGCCAGGTTGCTGTCGCCGGTGGCGAACAGCAGCGCCCCGACCGCGACAACGGCGCAGCCCAGGGGCACGACCTTGCGCGCGCCTAGCTGGTCCATGGCCACGCCGGCCACCAGGCTGAAGGGCGCGTAGCCGTAGTAGAAGAGGCCCACCAGCGCGGCGAGGCCCGCCGCCGACACCCCCAGGGCGTCGGACAGCTGCGGCATCATCACCGCCGGCGCCGAGCGCAGGATGTACTGGTAGAAATAGAAGACGGAGGTCGCCAGCCAGGCGACGACGATCACGCCGCCCACGCCGCCCGAACTGGCGATCCTCCGCGCCATCGTCGCCTCAGCACAGGGTGACCGAGACCGCGAGACCGCCTTCGGAGGTCTCCTTGTACTTGGAGTTCATCTCCTTGGCGGTCAGGGCCATGGCGTCCACCGTGCTGTCGAAGTCCACGCGGCGATTGACCGGGATCTCGTTGGTGGCGATCAGGTAGCCGGTCCAGGCCTTCACCGCCCCGAAGGCGCAGCGTTCGATGCAGGGCACCTGGACGAAGCCGGCCACCGGATCGCAGGTCATGCCCAGATGGTGCTCCAGCGCCCCCTCGGCGGCGTTGGCCGCCACCTGCGGCGGGGCGCCGTAGGCCTGGGCGATGGCCGCCGCGCCCATGGCCGAGGCGACGCCGATCTCGGCCTGGCAGCCGCCCTCGGCCGCCGACAGGGTGGCGTTGTGCTTGCACAGATAGCCGATGACCGCGCCCGCCAGCAGGGCCTCGCGCAGCTTGTCCTTCGACATCTTCGCCCCCGCCGGACCCAGCGAGTAGATGACGGCCGGCAGCACCCCGGCCGACCCGCCGGTCGGGGCGGTGATCACCAGGTGACCGCGGGCGTTCTCCTCCGAGCCCGCCAGGGCGTAGGCCGAGACCAGGGCGATGGCCCGGCGGGCCGTGCCTTCCTGGCCCTGGGCGTTGACGTAGACGTCGTGGGCCTTGGTCTTCAGCTTGATCGGTCCCGGCAGGACCGAGGTCGGGGCGGCCAGGCCGGTCTTCACCGTGGCGTCCATGGCCCCCAGGATCTTGTCGAGGAAGGCGTTCACGTCGGCCTCGCTCTGGCCGGTGATCGTGGTCTCGTTGGCCATGGCCAGCTGAGCCAGGGTGATGTTGTCGCGCTTGCAGTGGGCCAGGGCCTCGCTGATCCGCGCATAGGGATATTTCGGCGGGTTCTTCTTGGGCGGCGTGTAGCCCTTCCACTCGATGAAGCCGCCGCCGACCGAATAATACTCCTGCTCCAGCAGCACCTTGTCGCCGGCCAGCAGCTTGCAGGTCATGGTGTTGGGGTGGTGGAAGTCGCCCTTGGTGGCGTCGTAGATGATGTCCTTCAGCGAGACGGGGATGTCCTTGCCGCCCAGCTTGACCGTGAAGGTCTGGTCGGGATTGGCCGCCAGGCTGTCGAGGAAGGCGGGATCGACCGTGGCCGGCTCGTTGCCGATCAGGCCTGCCAGGGCGGCGCGCTCGGTGCCGTGCCCCTTGCCCGTGGCGCTGAGGCTGCCGAACAGGTTGACCTTCAGCGCCGTGGCCTGGGCCAGCTGGTCCGCCGGCAGCTTGGTGCAGCGCTGATAGAAGTCGTAGGTGATCCGCATCGGGCCGATGGTGTGGGACGACGAGGGCCCGGGACCGACCTTGTAGAACTCCTGGACCGTGGTCATCACCGGCCCCTTGGACTTCTTGACCACGTCGAGATTGGGGTCCAGGGCGGGAGCCGCGCCGCCGCCGGGCGCGCCGGGCGACTTGGCGGGGATGTTGGAGACGTCCTTGGGCTGGCAGCCGGTCAGGGCGCCGATCGACAGCGCCAGGGCGCTGCGCATCATGAAGGCGCGGCGATCGGATCCGGCCGGGGGTTCACGCGTGTCGAGTTCGGGGACGATCGCCCCCTCCGCCATCCTGTCCATCGCCTTGCCCTTTTCTGGAGCGGCGCGCGAAGGCGCCCCCGCCCCTTTGTTTCGTGCGACGGCAGTGTCCGGCCGAGCTCTCGGCCAGGCCATTAGGGTAAGACCCGAGATCGGCGCCGGCTAACCCTCGGAGCGGGGCCTTGTTGAGAACCGGTCTCAGCTCGAGGCCGGCGCCAGGCTGAGCAGCGAGGCGGTGTGGCGGGCGATCATCCGCTCCTCGTCGGTGGGCACCACCCAGACGGCGGCGCGGGCGCCTTGGGGGCTGATCTGGCGCGCCTGCCGGCCGAAACGGTCGGCGGCCTCGTCGATGTCCAGCCCCAGCCAGCGGCAGCCCCGGACGATGTCCTCGCGGGCCTGGGCGTCGTTCTCGCCGATGCCGCCGGTGAAGACCAGGCCGTCGACCCCGCCCAGGGCGGCGGCCATCGAGCCGATCTCGCGGATCACGCGATAGACGAACAGGTCGATGGCCTCGGCCGCCTCGGGTTMGGACGAGGACCGCAGGGCGCGCATGTCGGACGAGATCCCCGAGACCCCCAGCAGGCCCGAGCGCTTGTAGACCAGGTCCTCCAGCCCCCGCGCGTCCAGGCCGTAGGCGTCGATCAGATGGATCAGCACCCCGGGGTCGAGATTGCCCGAGCGGGTGCCCATCATCAGCCCGTCCACGGCGGTGAAGCCCATGGTGCTGGCCACGCTGCGTCCGTCCTGCATCGCGCACAGGCTGGCCCCATTGCCCAGGTGGGCGACGATCACCCGGCCCGAGGCCAGCTCCGGCGCCAGGTCGCGCAGGCGTCCCGAGACGAACTCGTACGACAGGCCGTGGAAGCCGTAGCGCTGCACCCCCGCGTCGTGGAACGCGCGCGGCAGGGCGAACCTCTGGGCCAGGGGCGGCTGGATGCGATGGAAGGCGGTGTCGAAACAGGCGACCTGGGCGACGTGCGGCTCGCCCTCGGCGATGGCCTCGATCGGCGCCAGATTGTGCGGCTGATGCAGCGGGGCCAGGGGCTCCAGCGCGCGCAGGGCGGCGATCACCGAGGCGTCGATCCGCACCGGCCTGGCGTAGGCCCGGCCGCCGTGCACCACCCGATGGCCCACGCCCAGCACCGTCCGGTCGCCCTTGCGCTGGATCGCCGCGTTCAGCACCTCGTGAGTGGCGGCGGCGTGGTCGAAGCCCTCGACCGGCCAGCTCTGTTCCTCCAGCACCTCGCCCCGCCCGTCCTTCAGCACCAGGCGCGGCGAGACGCCGATCCCGTCCAGCTGGCCCTTCAGCAGCACGGTCTCGCCGGGCGCGGCGTCGTAGACGGCGAACTTCAGGCTCGACGAGCCGGCGTTGAGGACCGCCAGGCAGGCGCTCATCGGGGACTCTCCCTGTTCAGCCGACGACGTTGGCGCCGCCGTCGACATAGATGGTCCCGCCGGTGATCCGCCGGGCGTAGTCGGTGGCGAGGTACGCGCAGGCGAAGCCGACGTCGTCGATGTCGACCAGCTCGCCCAGCGGCGACTTCTGGGCCGCCGCGTTCAGCATCAGCTCGAAGTCCTTCAGCCCCGAGGCGGCGCGGGTCTTCAGCGGTCCGGGCGAGATGGGGTGCACCCGGATGTCCAGCGGGCCCAGCTCGTAGGCCAGATAGCGGCACGCGGCCTCCAGGGCGGCCTTGACCGGGCCCATGACGTTGTAGTTCGGCACCACCCGGGTCGCGCCGTAATAGCTCATGGCGAACATCGTCCCGCCGTTGTTCATCAGCGGCGCGGCCAGGCGGGCCATGCGCACGAACGAGTGGCACGAGACGTCCATCGCCTTGGCGAACCCCTCGGCCGAGCAGTCCAGCAGCCCGCCCTGCAGGTCCTCCTTGGGCGCGAAGGCGATGGAGTGGACCAGGATGTCCAGCCCGCCCCACTGCTCGCGGATCTGGTCGAACACCGCCTCCAGCTCGCCCGGGACCGAGACGTCCAGCGGGGCGGTGATCTGGGCGCCCAAGGCCTGGGCCAGGGGCTCGACGTGCGGCCGCGCCTTGTCGTTCAGCCAGGTGATCGCCACCTCGGCCCCCGCCTCGCGGAAGGCCTTGGCGCAGCCGTAGGCGATCGAGTGCTCGTTGGCGACGCCGACCACCAGGGCGCGGCGGCCGGACAGGATCGGACGGTGCGGGGTGTCCATGTCCGTCTCCCGTCAGACGATGGCGGCGGTGGTCCGACGCGCGGCGCCCAGCAGGGACGCCACCGCGCAGGAGGCCAGGCGGGTCAGCTTGGCGTCGGCCCGGCTGGTCAGGATGATCGGCACGCGCGCGCCCAGCACGATCCCCGCCGCGTCGGCGTCGGCCAGGAACGACATGCACTTGGCCAGCATGTTGCCGGCCTCCAGGTCGGGCACCACCAGCACGTTGGCGTGGCCGGCCACCGGCGAGACAATGCCCTTGATCGCCGCCGCCTCGGGGCTGATGGCGTTGTCCAGGGCCAGTGGGCCGTCGATCAGGGCGCCGGTGATCTGGCCGCGGTCGACCATCTTGCACAGGGCCGCCGCCTCCAGGGTCGAGGGCACCTTGGGATTGACCGTCTCCATGGCGCTGAGCACGGCCACCTTCACCACCCCCTCGCCCTTCTGCTCGGTCAGGACCAGGGCCATGTCGATGGCGTTCTGGACGATGTGGACCTTGTCCTCGAKCGTCGGGTTGATGTTCACCGCCGCGTCGGTGACGACCAGCGGGGTGGGATGGCCCGGCACGTCCATGATGAAGCAGTGGCTGATCCGCCGCTCGGTGCGGATGCCGGTGTCGCGGGCGACCACCGCCCCCATCAGTTCGTCCGTATGCAGACTGCCCTTCATCAGGGCCTCGGCGCGGCCGGCCCGGACCAGCGCCACGGCCTTGGCGGCGCTGTCGTGGCTGTGGGCGCTGTCGATCTGCTCGAACAGCGAGATGTCCAGCTTGGCGGCGGCCGCCAACTCGGCGAGGCGCGCGGCGGGTCCCACCAGGATCGGCTCGATCAGCCGCAGCCGCGCCGCCTCGACCGCGCTGTCCAGCGAGACCGCGTCGCAGGGATGGACCACCGCGGTGACCAGCGGCGGATGCTGCTGGGCGCGGGCCAGCAGGTGCTCGAACTTCTCGTGCTTGCGGCCCCCGGCCTGGGCCTTCGGGGCGTCGAGGGTCTCAGGCATGGGCGGGCTCCGTCTTGGGGTGTTCGGCCGGGGGAGCGTCGAACAGGGCGTCGATGCGCGACAGCCGGGCCTGCGCCTCCGGCGACAGCGGGCCGGGCGCGCCGATCACCGCGTGCAGCGCCTCGAGGATCGCATGGCGCTCGTCGAAGGCAACCGGCAGCAGGCGCGGAATCGCCGCCACGGCCCGCTCCTCGTCCAGGCCCAGCAGCAGGAACTGCTCGGTGACCAGCGCCTTGACCTCGGCCCGCGAGCGGCGCTCCGGCCGGGCGGCGGCCAGGTCGCGCAGCAKGGTGAAGGCCCGCTCGTCGGCCGCGCCGCCGGGATGGCGCACGTACAGCAGGGCGCGCACGGCCGCCTCCGCCGGTCCGCCGGCCTCGAAGCGGGCGTCCAGCGCCGCGCGGGCGTGGTCCCGGCGCAGCTCGGCCCCGACGTCGCGCGGCGTCCGGGTCCCGGACGGTTCCTCGGCCCCGGCCAGGCCGACCGTCGCCTGCACCGCCGCCGCGCCATAGACGTTCAGGAACAGGGCCTCGGACGCCGCGTCGCGCGCCTTGCCCCAGGCCGTCAGGCTGGACGACACCCAGTTGGACGCCGCCCGCTCGATCGCCAGCAGCGGATTGTCGGGCGACACCGGCCGGCGGTCGGCCCGCGCCTGCTCCGCCAACTGCTCCACCGCCGGCATGAAGGGGTTGCGGTCGGAGAACAGCGAGAACCGCATGCGGTTGGGGTGCAGGGCGCGCATCGCCTCGGCCGCCCCCGGCCAGGCCATGGCCCGGATCGCCGGCTGCATCAGGGTGCGATAGAGGCCCAGATTGACCTCCGAGACCCGCGCCGCCGCCGCGAACCGGCGCTCGTCCGCCGCGTCGTTGCCGCCCAGGGCGCGCAGGTCGTCCAGCGTCCGCCGCTCCAGCCGGAACAGGTAGCGGCCGTCGATCAGCTCGGGATTGGCGGAGTCGGGCGGGACCTCGGTGATCACCGCCTCGTACAGCCCCGGCGGCATCACCTCGATCATGCCCATGCACGAGGTGAACTCGCTGTGCTCCTTGGTCGCCACCTTGCCCGAGACGAAGATGCCCAGATGGCCGATCGACTGGTGCAGGCAATAGACCAGGGTCTGGCCGTTCGCGACGATCTGGCGGTCGTCGTCATAGAGGTCGGTGATCCAGCCCAGCGCCTGCTGCGGCGGGGTGATGTCGTCGCCCCACGAGCAGAAGACGATGATCGGCGAGCGGACGGCCCGCAGGTCGACGGCCAAGCCCTCGGCGGTGCGGATCTGGCCCGAGGTCAGGCGGTTGCCGACGAACAGGTTGTCGGCGATCCACAGCATCTCGCCGGCGTTCAGCAGCACCGGGCTGCCCCACCAGGTCTCGAAGTCCAGAAACCGGTCGGCCTCGGTGTCGACCTTGGAATAGACGTTGTATGGCTTGTCCCACAGGGTGTTGGCCGGGTTCATCGACTCGAAGTTCTTGACCAGGTTGGCCCCGTCGAAGATCCCCGCCCCCAGGTCGCCAGCCAGGGCGGTCATCCAGGTCCCGCCCAGCAGGCCGCCCAGATAGCGCATGGGCGCGGCGCCCCGCACGCCCGCCCAGTAAGACAGGGGCGAGCCCGCCAGCAGGATCGGCCCGCACAGCTCCGGACGGGTGGCGGCCATGATCATCGTCTGCCAGCCGGCCTGGCAGTTGGCCACGACCACCGGCTTGCCGTCGGCCTCGGGGTGCAGGGCCGCGACCTTTTCGATCATGGCGGCCTGCGCGTTCCACACGTCCTCGATGGTCTGGTCGGGCAGCGGCTCGGGCAGGAAGCCGATGAAGTAGCAGGCATGGCCGGCGGCCAGGGCCACGCCGATCTCGCTGTCCCGCTTCATGCCGCCGATGCCGGGACCGTGGCCGGCGCGCGGGTCGACGACGACGAAGGGCGGCTTGGCCGGATCGATCCGGGTCCCTTCAGGCGGCGTGATCCGCACCAGCAGATAGTTGACCGGCCGCGGCAGGGTCCGGCCGTCCAGCACCAGCTCGGCGTCGAAGGTCAGGACGTTCGGCGCGACGCCTTCGCGGTGCTCGTAATAGGTGTTCCCCCGCCGGCGCAGGACGTCCAGGAACAGCAGCGAACGCTGCCAGGCGTCGATCCAGTAGTCGTGGACCGGCCCCAGATCGACCTGTTGGCCGATCCCGACATCGACCTTTTCCGGCATCTCAACCTCCTGTGGCGGCCACGGTCTGTGGCTTGCTCCATTCGTCGTCGGTCAGCTTCCAGCCCCCGCCGAGGGCCTTGTAGAGATTGACGACCGCGATCAGCTGGTCGCGCTGGGTCTGGGCCAGGGCCTCCTCGGCCGGGAACAGCTGCTGTTGGGCCTCCAGAACCTCGAAATAGCCGGCGCGGCCGGTGTCGTAGCGGCTCTGGGCCAGGTCGACCGACCGGCGCAGCGAGGCCACCTGCCGCTCCAGCGCCCCGCGCCGGGCCACCAGCGTCTTCTGGGCGGCCAGGGCGTCGGCGGTCTCGCCTAGGGCGACCAGGGCCGTGTGGCGGTACTGGGCGACGGTCTCGTCCCAATAGGCCTTGCGGTTGTTGTAGACCTCCTCCAGCCGCCCGCCGGTGAAGATCGGACCCGCCAGGCCCAGGCCCAGCGAGCCGACGCCGAACGTGCCGGTGTCGCCGCTGACGTCGGCGGCCACCAGGCCGGCCAGGGCCGAGAGCCCCAGGCGCGGGAACTTGTTGGCCACCGCCACCCCGATCTCGGCGTTGGCCCGCATCATCCCCTGCTCGGCCGCGCGGATGTCGGGACGGCGCTGCAAGAGCTCGGTCGTCGCGCCCAGCGGGGCGGCGGGCAGGGCCTGGGCCGCCAGGGGCCGGCCGCGCGGGATCGGTCCGGGCGGCGCGCCCATCAGCACCGAGAGCGCGTTCTCCTGCACGGCGATCCGCCGGCGGAGCTCCTCGATCCGCGCCTCGGACGCGTCGCGGTTGGCCTGGGTGCGCTCGACCGGCAGGCGGCTGTCGCGGCCCGCCTCGAAGCGCTGGTTGAACAGGTCGTAGGTCGCGCCGTAGGTGCGGGTGCTCTCCTGGGCGATGGCGATCTCGCGGTCCAGCTCCAGCAGGCGGAAATAGCCCTCGGCCACGTCGCTGGTCAGGCTCAGCAGGATGCCGCGCCGGATCTCCTCCTGTTGCAGCAGGCTGGCCTCGGCGGCCTGGTTCGAGCGCTTGATCCGGCCCCACAGGTCGAACTCCCATGAGAAGTCGAGCGCGCCCCCGATGCTGCTGTAGTCCTGGGTGTCGTTGTCCGACGGCGAGTAGGCGGACTGCGCCCCCACGTCGCCGCGATAGCCCAGCTGCGGCTTGCTCTGCGAGGCCGAGACCCCGACCAGGGCGCGGGCCTGGGCGATGCGGGCCACCGCCACCTGGAGGTCGGGATTGTTGGTCAGGGCCTGGCCGATCAGACCCTGCAGGGTCGGGTCGTCGAACACCGCCCACCATGGCAGGTCGGCCAGCGAGGCCGAGGTCTCCGTGGAAGCCGGCGCGTCGCGATAGGTCGGCGGCAGGCTGACCTCGGGGCGGACGTAGTCGGGTCCCACCGTCTTGCAGCCGGCGGTCGCCAGGACCCCCGCGGCCAGGGCCAGGGTTGCGCTTATGCGGAGCGGGCTCATCTTCGAAAGACCCCTTCTCACTTGACCGCGGCCAGCATTTTCCGGAACCGCGACAGGGTGTAGACGCTGTAGGCCGCGCCGATCAGGAACATCTTCAGCAGCGCTGGCCAGACCATCGCCGGCGTCGCGTCGCGGAACAGGACCGCCTGCGAGAAGGCCACGAAGTGGGTCGACGGCACGAACTGCATGATCTTCTGCAGCACCATCGGCATGCTCTCGAGCGGCGTCTGCCCGCCCGACAACAGGCTCATGACGATGTAGACGGGGAAGGCCAGCAGCCCGAACTGCGGCATCGAGTTGACGATCGTCGCCAGCATGATGCCCAGCGCCGTGACCGAAAACAGGTAGACGCCCAGGCCCAGGGCGAAGAGCGGGATCGAACCGGTGGCGATGGGCACCCCGATCGCGCCCTTCACCACCAGGAACAGCGACAGCATGGCGGCCAGGATCACCACGATCCCGTTGGCCCAGATCTTGGCGAACATCAGCTCGAACGGCCGCAGCGGCATGACCAGCAGGTGCTCGATATTGCCGTGCTCGCGCTCGCGCAGCACCGCCGCCCCGGTCAGGAAGATGGCCAGCACCGAGATGTTGTTGATCACCTGGTTCACGGCCACGAACCAGCTCTGCTGCATGTTGGGATTGAAGCGGGCCCGGGTCTCCAGCCCGACCAGCGGCTGGTTCACCGGATCGGTGCGGCCGGGCCACAGATGGGCGACCGTGCTCTCGATGATCTGCTGGATGTAGGAGGGCCCGCGCCCCGCCTGGCTCATGGCCGTGGCGTCGGTGATGACCTGCACGGTGGGCGGGTCGTTGTCGATGATGTCGGCCTCGAAGTCGGGCGGGATGTCGACCACGAAGGTGAACTTCCCCCGGTCCATGACGTCGTTGATCTCGCTGAAGCCGATCTCCTGGGCGGGCAGGAACAGCGGCGGCAGCATGGCGTCGCCGACCAGGCGGGCGGCCTTGGAGTCGTCCTCGTTGACGATGGCGATCGAGGCGTTGATCACGTCCATCACCGCGCTCTTGGCCGGCGTGTAGACCGAGAAGGTGAAGACGTAGCCGATCAGGAACAGCAGCACCGGGTCGCGCGCCAGGCTGAGCAGCTCCTTCAGGCCGAGCTGGAAGATATGGCCGACGGCGCGCATCGCATCAGGCCTCCTGCTTCTTCAACAGGACGACCGACAGCCCGAAATAGATCAGGGCGATCAGTCCCAGCGCCAGCACGTTGGGCCACAGGGCGGCCATGCCCAGGGCCTTGGTGAACGTGCCCACGCTGACGGCCTGGAAGTAGGTCGAGGGGAAGATCTTGGCCGCGATCGCCGCCCCGCCGGTCAGGGACGAGACGGGCACGAACATGCCGGAGAACTGCACCGCCGGCAGGATCGAGATGATGGCGGCCGCGAAGATGGCGGCGGTCTGGGTGGCGGCGAACACCGAGATCAAGAGGCCGAAGCCCGTGCTGGCCAGCACGTACAGCACCCCGCCCAGGGCCAGGACGCCGATGCTGCCCTTGATCGGCACGCCGAACACGAACACCGCCAGGGCCACCAGGGTGATGAACTGGACCAGCGACACCGCCACATAGGGCAGTTGCTTGCCCAGCAGGAACTCGGTCCGGCTGGCCGGGGCGGCGTAGAAGTTGGCGATCGAGCCCAGTTCCTTCTCGCGCACCACCGCCAGGGCCGTCAGCATGCTGGGGATCAGCATGATCAGCAGCATGATGTCGCCGGGCACCATGGCGTAGACGCTGAGGAAGGCCTGGTTGTAGAGGGCCCGGGAATTGATCTTCACCGCCGTCTGGGCCGGCGGGATGCCGCGGTCCCGGCGCACCTGGACGTCGTGGGCCTTGTGGGCGGTCTCGATGTAGCCGCGCGTCGTCTCGGCGCGGAACGGCACGGCGGCGTCGATCTGGGCGTTGACGGTCGGCTGGCGTCCCGCATGCAGGTCGTTCTCGAAGCCCGAGGGGATCTCCAGGGCGAAGCGCAGCTCGCCGTTGCGCAGCCGCCGGTCACGCTCGGCGTAACTGTAGAGCGGCGCCTTCTCGTCGAAATAGATCGATCCTCGATAGGTGTCGGCATAGGCCCGGCTGGCCGGGGTGTTGTCGTAGTCGAGGACCGAGAAGGCCAGCTTCTCGACGTCCAGCGAGATGCCGTAGCCGAAGACGATCATCAGCAGGATCGGGCCGATGACGGCGAAGATCAGCCGCACGGCGTCGTGCTGCAGCTCGATCGCCTCGCGCCGGGCGAAGGCCCAGACCCGGCCGACGCTGAAGCCCTTGGGCGGGACCGAGTGGCCCATGTCCGCCGGCGGCTCCGAGGCCGGGCCGGCCGAGGCGTCGGCCGCCCCGCCCAGCTCCTCGGCCGCCTCCTCCAGATAGCCGATGAAGGCGTGCTCCAGGCTGGGCGCGCCGCGCTCGGCCACCAGGTCGGCGGGCCGCCCCTGGGCCAGCACCTTGCCCCGGTGCATCATCGACATCCGGTCGCAGCGCTCGGCCTCGTTCATGAAGTGGGTCGACAGGAAGATCGTCACCCCGCGCTCGCGCGACAGGCGGATCAACAGCTCCCAGAACCCATCGCGGGCCACCGGGTCGACGCCCGAGGTCGGTTCGTCCAGGATCAGCACCTCGGGCTCGTGCAGCACCGCCACCGCCAGCGACAGCCGCTGGCGGATGCCCAGCGGCAGGCTCTCGGCCAGGGTGTCGGCCACCTCGTCCAGGCCGAAGTCGTCGATCAGCTCGGCCACCCGCGCCTGGCCCCTGTCGGGCGGCAGGTCGAACAGGTGGGCGTGCAGCATCATGTTCTGCCGCACGGTCAGCTCGGTGTAGAGCGAGAAGGCCTGCGACATGAAGCCGACGCGGCGGCGGGACTCGATGTCGCCGCCCTTGACCGGCTTGCCGAACAGCAGGGCCTCGCCCTCGCTGGGCGGCAAGAGGCCCGTCAGCATCTTCATCGTGGTGGTCTTGCCGCAACCGTTCGAGCCCAGGAACCCGAAGATCTCGCCCTGCTCGATGCGGAAATTGACGTGGTCGACGGCGGTGAAGGCCCCGAACTTCTGGGTCAGGCCGTGGGACTCGATGGCCGGCGGCCCCTCGGACGACACCCAGGGCGTGATCACCGGCTCCTTGTGGCCGCGCGTCTGCTCTTCGGGCAGCAGGCGGACGAAGGCGCGTTCAAGCGTGTCCTGGCCGGTGCGCCGGCGCAGCTCCTCGGCGGTGCCGGTGGCCATCACCTGGCCGGCGTTCATCGCCACCAGCCACTCGAAGCCCTCGGCCTCGTCCATGTAGGCGGTGGCGACCATGACGCTCATCTGCGGACGGCGGCCGCGGATGCGCTCGATCAGCTCCCAGAACTGGCGGCGCGCCAGGGGGTCCACCCCCGTCGTCGGCTCGTCCAGGATCAGCAGGTCGGGATCGTGGATCAGCGAGCAGCACAGGCCCAGCTTCTGCTTCATCCCGCCCGACAGCTTGCCCGCCGGCCGGTCGCGGAACGAGGTCAGGTCGGTGCTCCAGAGCAGGTCGTCGATGCGCCAGGCCCGCTCCTCGGCCGACTGCCCGAACAGGCGGCCGAAGAAGTCGATGTTCTCGTAGATCGACAGGGTCGGGTAGAGGTTCTTGCCCAGGCCCTGCGGCAGGTAGGCCACCCGCGCGGCGATGCTGTTGCGGAAGCCGGCGTCGCCGATGTCGCCGCCCAGCACCTCGACCTGGCCCTGCTGCATCTTGCGCACGCCCGCCAGGATCGCCAGCAGGGTCGACTTGCCCACCCCGTCCGGACCGATCAGGCCGATGGTCTTCTGGGCCGGGATGTCGAGGCTGACCCCGTCCAGCGACGTCACCTTGCCGTACTTGTGGGTGAGATTCCGGATGCTGGCGACGTGTTCCAGAACCGGGGGATTCATTTGGGGCCCGCCGTCGCGCCCGGCGCCGCACCAGTGCTTTGCCAGAGGTTGGTCGGCGGCGAGGTCGTCGCCTGCAGCCGGTCAGGCCACGGGGCCTTCTCGTCGAAGCGCACATAGCCCATGCCGGGCAGGCCCGACTTCACCAGGGGCTCGTACTGCCGCAGCCGCTCCTTGGGCACCTGCAGCTTGACCCGGAAGGTCAGGTTGTGGCGCTCCTCGGCCGTCTCCACGGTCTTGGGCGTGAACTGGGCGGCGGGCGACACGTAGGAGACCACCGCCCGCACCGGATATTCCTGGGCCGCGTCCAGGACGATGCGCGCCTCGGAGCCCAGCCGGACCTTGCCGGTGATCTTCTCGGGCAGGAAGACGTACATGTAGACGTCGGCCAGATCGAGCAGCGAGAACACCCGGCCGCCGGCGGGCAGCACCTCGCCCGGCTCGGCCAGGCGGCTCTCGACCCGGCCCCGGATCGGGGCGACCAGCACCGCGTCGGCGATCTCGGCCCGCAGCCGGTCGGCCGTGGCCTTCGCCGCATCGATCGACGAGCCCGCCTGCACCACCTCGGCCTGGGCGCCGGTCAGCTGGGCCTGGCCCGACAGCATGTTGGCGGTGTCGGTCTCGGCCTCGCGGCTGCTGACCGCGCCGGTCTGGACCAGCTCCTTGGACCGCCGGTTCTGCAGGGCGGCGAAGGCGTATTCGGCGCGTCGGACGGCCACCTGGGCCAGGGCCACCCGGCGGGCGTCCTCGGCGGCCGAGATCTCGGCCTCGGCCTGGCGCAGCTGGGCCTCCAGGGCCGAGGTGTCCATCCGGGCCACGACCTGGCCGACCTCGACGGTGTCGCCCTCGTCGACCAGCACCTCCTTGATCCGGCCCGGATACTTGGTGGCGATGTAGACCTCGTTGGCTTCCAGCCGGCCGTTGCCGCCCGCGAAGCCCGGCGGCAGGTCGGGCCGCGTCAGCCAGAGATAGGCGCCCACGCCCGCCCCGATMACCACCACGGCGGCGATGCCGATCAGCAGCGTCTTGCGCGACTTGCGCGGCGGCGGCGGCTTGGGCGCGGGGGGCTTGGGCGCCGGGGGCTTGGTGTTGTCAGCGGGACGGCTGACGGCAGCCGGTTCGGACATCGCATCAACCTCGCCGAAAGTCTCGGCAAGGCTAAGCCGGGCGTCCCGGGACACGATATCCGGTGAACTACCAAGCCGCCTTGGCCATCCACCGGGGCGCCGGCCGTCGCGCGACCCTCGCCCCCGCGCGGTTGAACGGCGCCCGCCCAGGGTTGAAACGGCTGGTCAAAAAACCTACAGGTCGCCGATCACTGTTATCTGGTTAAGTTTTGGTTCATACTTTCGCCAAGTTAGGGCGGGAACCACAACCGGTGGTTGGAGGGGTGGGGTTGCAGATTCTCCTTGGAATGCGCCGCGCAATCGCGGGCGCCAGCGCAGTGGCGTGCCTGGGCGCCGCCCTGTTCGCCGCCTCCCCGGCAGCGGCGCAGCTGGCCCTGCCCTCTCGCCAGGAACTGGACCCGGCCCGCGCCGCGCCGATCGCGGCCGCGCCGCGCGGCAACCTGTTCAAGGGGATCGAGGCCGGCCCCTGCGCCTTCCGCGACAGCCCCATCAAGGTCACCCTGAAGGCGGTGGAGTTCCACGGCGCGACCTCGGGAGCGATCTCCGATCAGGCCCTGGCCTCGACCTACGCCGAGTTCATCGGCCGCGAGGCGCCGCTCAGCGTGGTCTGCGACATCCGTGACCGGGCCGCCTCGCTGTACCTGCGGCGAGGGGTGCTGGCCGCCGTGGTCATCCCCGAGCAGAGGATCGCCGACGGCAAGCTGACCCTGACCGTGGTCGAGGCGCGGATCGCGTCGGTGAACTATCACGGCGACGCCGGCCCGGCCCAGAAGCAGGTCGTGCGCTTCCTCGACCACCTGCGCGGCCTGGCGCCGTTCGACCTGGACGTCGCCCAGCGCTACCTGCTGCTGGCCTCCGACGTGCCCGGCGTGCGCATCCAGTCCGTGCTGCGGCCTTCGCCCCAGGGCGACGGGGCGCTGGACCTGGACATCGCCGTCGCCCGCGACGCCGTCGACGGCGCGGTGGTGGCCCAGAACTACGGCTCCAAGACCGTCGGCCGCGACCTGACCCTGGCGCGCCTGGACCTTAACGGCTTCACCTCGCTGGGCGAGCGGACCTCGATCCTGGCCTACGGCACGCTGTCCAGCGACGAGCAGCAGGTGCTGCAGGCGGTCGAGCGCTTCTATGTCGGCGGCGACGGCCTGGCGGTCGACCTCTCGGGCTCGTGGGGCTGGACCAAGCCGGGCGACGTCCTCAAGCCGTTGGAGCTGGAGGGCGAGTCCTTCGCCGGCAGCGTCCGCCTGACCTATCCGCTGGTGCGCCACCGCAGCCGCAACCTCAACATCGGCTTCGGCCTGGACTGGATCGACCAGAAGGTCGAGTTCGGCGGCGGCGTGGCCGTGCTGACCGACGACAGCCTGCGGGTGTTCTTCCTGCGCCTGGACGGCCACTACGCCCCTGCCAGCCTGGCGGCCCATTCGGTGGCCATGACCGGCGTGATCGAGGTGCGTCAGGGCATCCACAACCTGGGCGCCAGTCCCTACGGTTCGTTCACCGCCTCGCGCTTCCTGGCCAAGCCGGACGCCACGGTGTTCCGCGCCGAGGGCGAGATCGGCGGCGCCGCCGGCCCGCTGGTCGGCAAGCTGAAGGTCGCCTGGCAGCACACGGACGACCCGCTGCTGTCCTACGAGGAATACGGCGTCGGCAACCTGACGATCGGGCGGGGCTACGACCCCTCGATGGCCTCGGCCGACCGCGCCGTCGCGGCCACGTTCGAGGTCACCACCGTCGCCCTGCCCCTGAACCACAGCAAGTCCGCCTGGCGGCCCTACGCCTTCTACGACGCCGCCGAGCTGACCAATATCGGCTTCGGGGCCAACAAGCTGGACCTGAGCTCGGCCGGCGTGGGCGTGCGCGCCCAGGTCACCCGCCAGGTGGGCTTCGACCTGACCTGGGCCAAGCCCTTCGACAGTCCCTACGGCGTGGGCGACGCGCCCCCGTCGCGCGTCCTGATCTCGCTGTCCGCCGCGTTCTAGCCTGCTGAAGTTTCCGGAGCGTCCTCCCATGACCCCGTCCCCGATCCGCCCCGTCTCCCGCACCGCCCCGCACAGCGCGCGCCGCACCCGGCTTCTGGCCGCCTCGGCCCTGTGCGGCGTCGCCGCGATGCTGGCCTCGCCGGCCCTGGCCGGAACCCTGCCGGGCATTCCCAGCGCCGCTAACATCACGGTGTCGTCGGGCGGCTCCCAGCCGACGATCAGCTTCCCCGACGCCATCACCCTGCAGATCGACCTGAACGCGCCCCGCACGGTGATCAACTGGACCGACCTGCACCTCAGCAGCGGCGACGCGATGAACTTCCTGTTCGACGCCGCCAGCGACATCGTGCTGAACAAGACCACCAGCCAGATCCGGTTCGACAACGGCAGCGTGGTGACCGGCAAGATCGGGGCGGCCACGGCCGGCAACGTCTGGTTCTACTCGCCCCAGGGCGTGATCGTCTCGCCGGGCGCGACCATGACCGCCGGGAGCTTCGTGTTCAGCCGCGGCACGGGGTTGAACGACCTGGCCTTCGTCGGCGCCGCCGATCCGCTGGCCAACCTGCGCGCCGCGACCGACGCCCTGATCCAGATGACCACGATCAGCTCGGCGACCAGCGCCTCGATCAACAGCACCGGCGACGTCGTGCTCAGCGCGTCCAGCGGCGCCCTGAACGTCCAGATCGTCGAAGGGGCGACGGTGGACGTTTCGACGACCTTGGGCTCGATCACCGTCAGCGAAGCCACCGCCACCAGCGGCGCGGCCTCGGTCGCGGCCGGCGGCCCCGGCGCGACGGTCACCCAGATCACCGGCGACACGGGCGTGACGGTCACGTCGAACAACAACACCTCGGTCGGCTCGGCCACGACCACGACCTCGGGCGACATCCTGATCACCAGCAACGGCTCGGCGTCGCTGACCCTGGGCAATTCCGCGCAAGACGTTACGATCAGCGCGCCTCAGGTCTTCGTGAGCACCGTCGACGCGGGACGCGACGTGTTCATCACCGGAACCACCTCGGCCTTCGTGACCAACCGGATTTTCGCCGGCGACGACATCGAGATCACCGCCGACGGCGACGTCACGGCGAGCGGCGCCTATCTGAAGTCGACCGGCGCCGGCGCGACCGACGACGCGCATATCCTGCTGCGGTCCGACACCGGCTTCGTCAACGCCGGCAACACCTTGCTGACCCAGGGCACGGGCGCTCAGGCCGGCGACATCACGATCCAGGCCGCGACCACCGCCACCCTCGGCACGGCCGATTCCACCCGCGACATCAAGGTCACCGGCGTCACCGCCAGCCTGGCCAACGGCTCGGCGTCGCGCGACGTCTTCGTGACCGCCACGACCGGCGGCGCGACCGTGACCACAGCGGCCACGGCCGGCGACGACGTCGAGGTCACGGCCACCACCGGCGCCGTCTCGGCCAGCGGCGCGACGCTGAAGTCCACCGGCGTCGGCGCCACCGACGACGCCCATGTCCTGGCGCGCTCGACGGGCAGCACGGTCAATGTCGGCTCGGCCATCACCCAGGGAACGGGCGCGGCGGAGGGCGACGCGACGATCAGCGCCGCCACCACCGCGACGCTCGGCGCCGGCAATTCGAGCCGCGACCTGACGGTCAGCGGCGCCAGCGCCAGCCTGACGACCGGCCAGTCCGGGCGCGACCTCTTCGTCACCGCCACGACCGGCAACGCCACCGTCACCACCTACGCCATCGCCGGCGACGATCTCGAGATCACCACCACCAGCGGCAACGTCCTGGCCAGCAACGCCAACCTGTGGGGCGGATACTCGGGGGGCAGCGACGACGGCCATGTGCTGGTGCGCTCGACAAACGGCTCGGTCAACGTGCTGTCCGCCGAAAGCCGTGGCGGCGGCGTCACTGCAGGAGACACGACGATCCAGGCGGGAACCACCGCGACCGTGGCCGGGGCCTTCGGCAGCCGCAACCTGTCGATCACGGCCGCGAACAGCTTCGACCTCAGCGGCCTCTATTCGGCGAACAACACGGCCTCGTTCACTTCGACCGCGGGCGCGATCACCGAGAGCGGCGGCTCGGTCGCCGCCGCCACCCTGACCCTGAACGGGGCGACCGGGGTCACCCTGGGCCAGATCAACAACATCACCAGCCTGGGCGCCAGCAACAGCGGCACGGGCAGCTTCACCTATCGCGACGTCAACAACTTCGCCCTGACCGGCAACATCACGTCGGGCGGGGACGTGTCGCTGTTCTCGAACAACGGCGCCATCAGTCAGTCGGCCGGCGTGATCACGGCCGACACGCTGAACGCCACGGCGGCGACCGGCGTCACGTTGAACCAGGCCAACCTCGTGACCAGCCTGGGCGTCCTGGCCAACGGGACCAGCGGGAACATCTCGTTCCACAACGACGGCGGCTTCGACCTGACCGGGAACGTCGACTCGGCCGGCAATGTCAGCCTCTTCTCCGACAACGGCGACATCACCCAGTCCGGCGGGACGCTGCACGCCGGCGGGACCTTCTCGCTGGACGGCGCCGGGCTGATCTCGGTCGGCGACCTGAGCGGGGACGGCGGCGTCGACGTGACCGCGGCCGGCGACATCGACGTGACTTCGGCCACGTCGGGCGGCGGGGTGTCCCTCCAGTCGAACGGCGGCCACGCGATCCTGCGCAAGGCCGTGCTGACCGGCTCGGGCGCGAGCGACGACCTCAGCATCGTCGCCGCCGGCGAGGCCATCCTCGGCGCCGACGACTACACCAGCATCACCAGCGACAACGTGTTCAGCCGCACGGGCGGGAGCTCGGGCGCGGCCACCATCCGGTCGACGGCCGGCGACGCGCACGCCTATCTCGACAGCAGCGCCGCGTTCACCAGCCTGGAAGGCGAAGGCGTCGACGTCACGATCAGCACCGGCCCGGCCGCGTTCGACTCGATCACGGCCAACAGCAACAACATCTATGTCGAGGCGCTGGACGGCGCCCTGACCGTCGGCTCGGCCACGGCGGCCAACGGCGACGTCGAGCTCTACAGCGCCGGCGGCGGCGACGTGACGATCACCGGCGCGGTGCACGCCGCGGGCCTGGTCGACATCGAGGGCGACGGCCTGCTGCACCTGACCTCGACCAGCGCCGTCACCAGCGACGACGAGGTGAACCTGGGCGGCGACACGGTGACGATCGAGGGCACGGTGCACGGCGACGGCCCGGTGCAGATCGGCGCCAACGGCCTGATCGACGGCACGGCGGCCATCGAGATCTCCAGCGGCGACGACCTGACGGTCATCGGCGGCACGGTCGACGTCGGGTCGCTGCAGGCCGACGGCCAGATCAACGTGGCGGCCTACGACGGCAACCTGGATATCCAGTCGGCCCATGGCGGCGTCCTGGTCCAAGTGGCCGCGTTCAACGGCGACATCTTCGTCGATGACGCCCAGGGCGACGACCTGGGCTTCGCGGCCCAGGCGCTGGTCGGCGACGTCCTGGTCAACCGCGCCATGGCCAACGGCGCCAACGGCGTCGTCGTGGTGCAGGCCGGCGGCGACGCGACGCTGCGCGGGGCCCAGGCCACCCTCGGCATCCTGGTTTATGCGTCGGGCGCGGGGAAGGCGACCTTCGGCGCCGACGACCGGGCGTCGATCGTCACCGACAACTACGCGTTCACCGCCGCCAATTCGGGCGTGGGCTGCGGCTGCGGGCCGCTTCCGGACGGACTGCAGGTCGTCTCCGACGGCGGCGACGCCGTGGTCAACGTCAATGCGCTCAGCAACCCGATCGCCCTGGTCTCCGCCAGCCCCACGGGCAGCGCGACCGTGGTCCTGACCAGCGGCGACCTGAAGATCGACCAGGTGCTCGGCTACAACATCAGCCTCGACGCCACGGACGGCACGCTGGAGACCGGCCTCACCACCATCAGCGGCGGCGACTACACGATCGCCGCCCACGACTTCCTGGGCGACGCGCTGACCCCGACCCTGTCCGGCGGCCTCATCCACGACGTCAGCATCAGCGACCGGCTGGGCGACCTGGACCTGGGGACCGCCGCCATCCATGCCGACCACTGGCTGACCATCCTGGCCTCGGACGGCGCGGTGACCGGCGCGGCCCAGCTGAGCGCGGGCAGCGGCTTGAACGACGGCCGGGTCGTCGTGACGGGTGAAGGCATCGCCCTCGACACCGTGTCGAGCGACGGGTCGGTGACGCTAGAAGGCGGAAACGGTCTGGTGGACGTGGCCACCAGCCTCGACGTCTGGGGAAACTACAATCTGCGTGGCGGCGATTTCGCCAACGCCGCCCTGACGCCCCAGGGGAGCATGCTCGGAACCTGGGCCATCCAGGACCGGGTCGGCGGCTTCGACTTCACCGGCAAGACCCTGCACTACGGCGGCGCCGTCCAGCTGTTCGTGGACGGCGTCGTCAACGGCGGCGACATCACCGTGGACACGGGCAACATCTATGCCGAGGTCGACAGCGGACACCTGGGCACGCTCACCGGGCCCCAGTTCGTCGGGGCGACCAGCATCGCCGGGGGCATCGACGTGGACATGATCGTGGCCGGGACGACCGCCCGGGTCTGGGCCTCGGACGTCGGCACGGCCCGCCTGGGCGGAGCGATCATGACCGGCCCAGGCGCCGCGCAGGTGGTCGTCAAGGCCTATGAGGGCGACGCTATCCTGGGGGCCGCGACGCCGGGCGCGATCACCGCCGCCAACCTCGTCGCCTCGGCCGGCGCGACCACGACGGTCGACGTCACCGGCGTGACGGGGCGGGTCGACGTCAATCTGGACCACATCACCGGCGCGAACCTGACCACGGTCGACGCGGCGCTAGGCGCGGCCGTCAAGGTCGCCAACGGCGCCCTGGCCATCGACCAGCTGACGGCGGGCAGGACCTCGCAGGTCAGCGGCGGCGGCGACACGCGGCTGGTCTCGGCCGACGTCACGGGCGACCTGACGGTGACCTCGACCGCGGGCGGCCTGCGGTTCGGCGACGCCACGCCCGGCCGGGTGATCGCCGCCACCGGCGCGCTGACCCTGAACGCGGCGACCGACATCAGCCAGCAGGGCGCGCTGCACGCCTTCGACCTGGGCGTGACCTCGGGAACCGGCGTCGTCCTGCTGGGCGCCAACCAGGTCCGGTACCTGGACGCGGTGACGGTCTCGGCCGGCGGCTTCGCCTTCCACGACACGCTCGGCTTCGACCTCTACGGCGCGGTCAACGCCGTGGGCCAGACGGTGGACCTGCGCTCGGACGGCGCGATCGGCCAGGTCTCGACCGGCACGATCACCGCCAGGACCCTGAAGGGTTCGTCGGTGGGCGGGGCCGACTTCGGGGCCTTCAACCAGGTGGCCGAGCTGGGCGACTTCTCCAACACCGGCGGCGGTCTGCTGAGACTGGTCGAGGGCCGGTCGCTGACCGTGACCGGGACCGTGTTCAGCACCGGGCGCGTGGCCCTGACCTCGCACGGCGGCATGACCATCGCCGCCGGCGGCGCGATCCGGGGCGACGGGACGGGCGACGCCGTGACCCTGGTCTCCGACGGGGTGTTCACCAACGCCCGCGGGGCCGACGCGGTGACCGCCGGCAACGCGGCCGGCCGCTGGCTGATCTACACCCAAGCCGTGGGCAACGCCCAGGGCTCGACGGCGGGCAACAGCTTCAACGGCCTGTCGGGCAAGAGCTTCTACGGTTCGGCGTACGACTTCTTCAACGAGCGGTTCGCCGTGACGCCCAACGCCGGCAACCGCTTCGTCTACGCCTACCAGCCGATCCTGACGGTGACGCCGGTCAGCCAGACCGTGACCTACAACGGGTCCATTCCGACGACCTCGGCGATCATCACCGGTCTGGTCAACGGCGACCTGTCGGCCGAGGCCATCACCTGGTCGGGCGCTCCGCTGGTGGCGGGCGCGACCAGCAAGAACGTCGGGACCTACGCCCTGACCGCCAACCTCGGCGGCCTGTCGTCGGACTTCAACTACGCGTTCGCCGGCGGGACCGGCTCGCTGCGCATCGATCCCAAGGCCCTGACCGGCGTACTGACCGCCAACAACAAGACCTATGACGGCGCGACCGCCGCCACGGGCGCGATCAGCCTGACCGGCGTGCTGGCCGGGGAGACCGTCACGGCCTCCGGGACCTACGCCTTCGCCGACAAGAACGCTGGGGTCGGCAAGACCGTGACGGCGTCTGGCGCCGTCCTGGCGGGCGCCGACGCCGGCAACTACAGCCTGACCAGCGTCAGCACCGCCCTGGCCGACATCCTGCGCCGGTCAGTGACGGTGGCGGCCGACAACGGACACAAGGCGTTCGGCCAGCCCGACCCGACCCTGACCTATCGCGTCACGGCGGGCTCGGTGGTGGCGGGCGACGCCTTCACCGGCGCCCTGGCCCGCGACGTCGGCGAGCTTGCCGGCGACTACGGGATCGTTCGCGGCACGCTGGCCCTGTCGGCGAACTACGACGTGACCTTCACCGGGGCCGTTCTCACGATCCAGCCGATCCCGTCGAACGAGCGCGGCGACGGCTCCTCGACGCTGAAATACATCACCCAGTCGCCGGACTTCACCCTGGACTGGGATCCGGAGTCCCATCTCAGCACCGAAGGCCAGTCTCCGCCGGTCCAGAGCGGAGCCCTGTCCGGCGGCGGCAAGGTGGCGGCCCTGCGTTAGGGGAATGCAGATTTGATGGCCTTGGGGTTTGATCCCCTATTGTCGTCATCCCGGGCCTTGTGCCCCGGGAACCCTGGTTCAGCTCGCACGTGAGGCGCATTGGCGCGCCGGCGCGCCACCCAACCGCACCTGCGGCGGACAGAGGGGTCCCGGGCACAAGGCCCGGGATGACGACCTCTTGGGAAAGGGTTCGAACGTCGATCGACCCCGAGCGGCCGGACCTAACCGAAGACCCGGCGTCCGCGCTCGACGGACATCCGGTGGCTGTCCGCCACGGTGGTGTCGCGGGTCTTGATCGTCCGCATGAACAGCCATTCGCCCGTCACGCGCCGGGGCGTGAGGTCGATCATCATGTAGCCGCGCCTGCTGGTGTCGGCCCATTTCAGCTCGGGATTGGCGGCGACGAAGCCCCGGGCGACGACCGCCGGATCGGCCCCGAAATCACCCTCGGCCCCGCCAGAGGTGACGCTGTGGCCGGCGAACTCGACGCCGGCGGGGCGACCGTCCTGGCTCAGGGCATAGGCCCAGGCGTTGTGGCTGTCGCCCGACAGCATGACCAAGTCGGCGTCGGCGGCCTGGGCGGCCTTCAGCAGGCGCGCGCGGGCGGCGGGATAGCCGTCCCAGCGGTCCATCCACATCGGCAGGCCCAGCTGGGCGGCGCGGATGTCGTTGCGATAGCCGGCGACCTTCTTCTCGGAGACCTCGGGCCGCAGCCAGCCCAGGGCGTCCGCCGGCATCACCGTGCGGCCCAGGATCGTGCCCATGCCGACCAACTGCCAGGCCGTCGAGCGGGCGTTGGCCTTCAGCTGGTGGGCCAGCCAGCTCTCCTGGGTCGATCCCAGCATGGTCGCCGAGGGGTCTTGCCACGGCCCGTCGCGGAACGCCTTCAGCGCCGTGTCGGGGTCGGCGGCGCGGAAGGCGGCGCCGATGTCGGCCGGCTTCGTGCGGCCCAGCAGGCGCGACTCCGTGCGGTACAGGGTGGCCAGGGCGCCGATCGGATAGGCCTTCCAGGGCTCGTCCGACACCGGCATCCACTCGCGATACACCTGCATGGCGGCGGCGCGGCGGACGTTCCAGTCGCCCTCGGTGGCCGGCTGGTGGTTCTGGGCCCCGCCCTCCCAGCTGTCGTTGGCCGACTCGTGGTCGTCCCAGAAGGCCACCATCGGGGCCATCTGGTGCAGCCGCCGCAGGTCGGGGTCGGCGCGGTAGCAGGCGTAGCGCAGGCGGTAGTCCTGGATCGTCAGGATCTCGTTGGACGGCTGCAATTGCTCGCGCCGCCCCTCGGCCCAGTCGCCCTCCTTGATCGAGGCCGGACCGTATTCGTAGATGTAGTCGCCGGTGTGCAGCCACAGGTCCAGGTCGGGCCGAGCGGCCGCGTGGCCATAGGCGTTGAACAGGCCGACTGGCAGGTTCGAGCACGAGAACACCGCCAGCTTGAAGCGCGGGACCTCGCCCACCGGCAGGGTCTTGGTGCGGCCGACCGGGGACCGCGTCCCGTCGGGGGCCACGAACCGGTACCAGTAGACGGTCCCCGGCTTCAGCCCGTCGACGGTGATCTTGGCGGTCCAGTCGCGATAGGCCCCGGTGCGCACGACGCCGCCGGCCGCCACCTTCGCGAAGTCGGGATCGAGCGCCAGCTCCACGTCGAGCCGCACCGTGTTGTCGGCCGTCGCGGGGACGTAGCGCGTCCACAGCAGCATGGCGTCGGGTCCGGGTTCACCGCTGGCCACGGCGTGGGTGAAGCCCGTGGCGCCCAGCAGCTCGGCGGCCAGGCTCCGGCCGGCGGAAAGGCCCAGCGCGCCGAGGCCCAATCCGGCGCCCAGGACCAGGCTGCGACGATCGATGTTCAGGACCACGACGGGCCTCCGCACGCTTGAGTTCGGGGAAGAAGGCGGCCGCGCGCGCCGCGCCCTCGGGGCGCGCGCGGCCAGGCTGGGTCGGCGGCAGGGGAGCACCGCCGACGCCAGGGGCGGGAGGGGCTAGAAGGTGCCCTTGATCCCGACGTTCCACATCGAGCCGTAGATGCTGTACTGCTGCACCCGGTCGCGGACGTTGGAATAGATGACGTCCGGCGCGTTGAAGATGTTGCGGCCGGCCAGCATGACCTCGAACTGCCTGTTGATCTTGTAGCTGGCGCTGACGTTCCAGAGCTCGCGGGACGCGTGGTAGAGGATGCCGTTCGGCGAGGTGGTCGGCGTGGCGCTGAGGGCGCTGGTCCGGTACTTGCCCTGGGCGTTGCCGGTCAGCTGGACGTCGAACTTGCCGTAGCTGTAGCGCAGGCCCCAGTTGGCCGCCGTCTTGGGCATGTTCACGCGCTCGCCGTCGGGATCGATCTTGGTGATCGAGCCGCGCAGGCCCAGGCCCCGCAGCGCGCCCGGCAGGAAGGTCATCTGCTGGTCGTATTCCAGCGTCACGCCGCGGTTGATGCTGACGCCCGGCAGGTTCGTGGCGCTGCGGTAGCGATAGCCCGGATAGTCGTCGGGGCTGTAGCCGACCTGGGTGGGATCGGAGAACTCGTAGCCGGTCACCTGCATGTCCTTGACCTCCAGCTGGTAGGCGGACACGCCGATGATCCCCGACGGCTCCAGATAGTACTGCAGGCTGGCGAAGTACTTGGTGGAGTGCTCTGGCTTCAGCTGCGGATTGGGCACGGTGACGATCTGGTTGGTGTCGTCCACCGACACCACGCCGCCCAGGTTGCCGTAGTCGGGACGCAGGATCGACTGGCTGAAGGCCAGCTGGCCGACCAGCTTCTTGGTGAAGTCGTACTTGGCGCCGCCGCTCCAGAACCAGTCGTCGTACTCGCCGTGGCGGGTGGTGTAGGTCCCGTTGCGGTACTTGTAGAGCAGGCCCGGCACGGTTGCGGGATCCAGGCCGGCGGCCTTCACTTCCTTGTCGCTGCGGACGTCGGCGACGCGGGCGTCGGTCTCGGTGCTTTCATAACGCAGGCCGAGGTCGAACTGGGCCTTGCCGACGCGCGGCTGGAGCTCGAAATAGCCGGCGTTGACCGTCTCGCCGACCTTCTTGTTGTTGTCGAGCCGGCGCTTCAGGTTGCCCGCGGCGTCGGGCACGAAGTAGTCCGGGTGGTCCTTGTAGATGTCGTAGACGGCGTAGTTGCTGTCGGCGCGCCAGTTCTGGGCGTTCAGGTTGCCGGCGTCGAAGCCCTGGATCTCGAAATTGTAGTTGTGGGTCCAGGGGATGACGGCCTCGGGCGCCTTCTGGGTCAGGTCGTGGGTCGGGCCGACGTACTGGAATTGCTGGTAGGCGCCCTCGTTGGTCTTCCAGACGTTGGTCCGGTAGGTGGCGCCGGCCAGGACCTTCAGCTGGACCGAACCGATCTCGAGCTTCTTCTTCAGGTCCAGGTTCACGCCGTACATCTGGTTCTGGGCGTCGGACTCGGCGGTGCGGATGTTGTTGCCGATGTCGTCGTCACGATTGAAGCTGGTCGGGTCGCTCCACGAGCGGCCGGCGGTCTGCTTCAGGGTCCAGTCGTTGGAGTCCGTGGACGCGCGGTCCAGCGTGAAGCCGATGCGGGTCAGGTAGCTGTCCGTCCGCTGGAAGAAGCCCTTGGAATTGTCCCGGAAATTGAATTCCGAGCTGGAATAGCTGCCGCGCAGCAGGGCCTCCCAGGTGTCGCCGCGATATTCCAGCTTCGGGGCGAACAGCCACGAGGGCGTGCCGGCGTAGCGGTGCGAATACTGGGTGTGCAGGCGGGTGTTGGTCCCGTTCGGATTGACGACGATGTGGGTGGGCGTGGAGTCCGCCGTCGTCTGGGTGGCCGTGGCCGTGCCGAAGATCAGGTAGGTGTACTGGTTGAAGTACTCGACGTCGTAGAACGAGTAGCTGCTGCGCAGGGACAGCGCCCACTGGTCGGTCAGCTTGTAGTCGACGCTGAGGTTGACGGCCTTGCGGTGGGTCAGCTTCGGGCCCGGGCGCCACATGACCTGGTAGGGCATGACCCGGCCGTTGGCGAGGTAGGACCAGTCGGTCTGGATGCGGTCMTGCTCGACGAAGTTGGCGTTGTAGCTGGCGTTGAGCGCCACGCCCAGGCGGCCGTCCAGGAAGACGTCGGCATAGCCGATCTGGCCCGAGGGATAGATCGAGGCGTGCTTCTCGTCGTCCGGCAGGTACTTGCGCTCCAGGCTGGAGTCCGAAGTGGCGACGCCGCCCAGCTGGAAGCGCAGCAGGCGGCTGCTGCGCTGGAAGGCGTACTTGCTGCGCATGTTGATCGCGCCGCCGGGGGAGTCGGCGTCCATGCTGGCCTGCAGCGTGTTGTTCAGTTCGATCGAGTCGATGCCGGTGATCGACATCTGCTCGAACGAGTTCTGGCGGCCGTTGTTGTTGTTCGAGGTCGCCGTCGCCATGCGGGCGCCGTCGGTGGTGAAGGTCGAGTACTTGGGGTCCAGGCCGCCGATGCGGACGGCGGTGGCGTCCACCTCGGTGTAGTCGATCGACAGGCCGGGCATGTTCTTCATGAACTCGCCGACGTCGCCCATGGTCAGGGCGCCGAAGTTGTCGGCGGCGACCACGGTCTTGGCGTTGGTCGAGGCGCGGCGCTCCATGATGGCGGCCGCCTGGCCTTCGCGCTTGGCGGCGACGGTGATCGCCTCGACCTCGCCGTCCTGGGCGGCGTAGGACTGGGGCCGCAGCTCGAAGGCCACGGTGGCCGTCTGGCCCGCGGCGACGTTGGCGACGGCGCGGGTCTCTTCCAGGCCGGTGTACTTGACCACCAGGGTGACGTCGCCGGCCGGCACGTTGGTCAGGCGAAAGTCGCCGCCGTCCTCGGAATAGGCGACGATGTTGGTGCCCTCGACGCGGACCTCGGCGTTGCGGACATATTCGCCGGTCGCGGTGTTGAGGATGCGGCCGCGCACGCCGCCGACGCCCGTCGCCTGGGGCGTCGCGTCGGACGCGCCCTGGACCGTCGACTTCAGCGTGATGACCTGGCCGTCGTCGGAATCGATGCGCAGCGGCGTGCCGGCGATCAGGCGGTTCAGCGCCGTGCGGACGTCCATGCGGCCCTTCACGGCCGGGGTCATGATCCCTTCCAGGTGGCGGGCGGGCGCCACGATCTGGACCTGGCCCTGGCGCGCCAGCTCGGGGATGGCGCGGACGGCGGACTGGGCGGGAATGTCGAAGATGCGGTCCTGCGCCACGGCGGGCGCGGCGGTCGCGAGCGCCACGACGGCGGCCCCGCAGGCGAGGACGGAGTAACGGGAATTCATCGGCTGGTGGCCCCCAATCGCCGCGTTGGTCGCGACGTTCGCGGTTGAGAGCCGTCAGCCGGTGGCTTCCGCTATTTTGTAACAAAAACTTCTTGGTCGACGCCCGTTCAGTGGCTCCCGGCCGCGCGGGACGGATCGCGGGTCAGGACGACCTCGTCGCCCTTCTGCTCGAGCCGGGCGTCGAACACCCGCGCTATGGCGCGGCTGAAGCCGACAGGATCGTTGGCGGCGAACAGGCCGGTCACCGGCTCGCGCGCCAGGTCCGGATCGCGGACCTGGATGCGGGTGTCGCTGTAGCGGGCGAAGGTCTCCGCCGCCTGTTGCAAGGTCTCGCCCTCGAAGGCCAGCTTGCCCTCGCGCCAGGCCAGCTCGCGGGTGACCGCCTCGGGCCCGACGGCCTGGGGCCGCTCGGCGGTCGGTCGACCCCCGATCGGGTCGGACAGGATCAGCCGCGTATTGGCCGTCAGCGCCACGGGGCCGGCCGACGGGGCCAGCTTCAGCGGCGCGACCTCGACCTGCCCCTGGTTGACCAGCACGTCGACGGGATCGCCGCCCAGCTTGCGGACCCGGAACCCCGCCTGGGCCGTGCTCAGGCGGCGGCCGTCGACCTCGACGATGAACGGCCGCGTCTCGTCGCGCGCCACCGAGAAATAGGCCTCGCCCTTGAGCAGGGTGACCAGGCGCTCGCCGGCGCTGTACTTCACGCGGATTCTGGTCTCGGTGTTGAGCAGCACGGTCGAGCCGTCCTTCAGCGGCGCCAGGCGGATCTCGCCCCGCTCGGTGCTGATCACGGCGCCGGCCGCGGGCATGCCCACGCCCAGGGCCGCCAGCGAGGCCGCGGCGGCCGCCCCACCCGTCCAGGCCAGGGCCTGACGGCGCGACAGGCGCCCAGGCCGTGGCGCCCGGGGCTCCTCGAAATCGGCCGGGTCGAAATCGTCGCCCAGCGCCTGGGCGGACTCGCTGTGCATCGCCAGCGCCCGGGCGCGCAGCAGGGCGCCCCTGGCGCGTGGGTCCCCACCCAGCCAAGCCTGGAGCGCGTCTTCCTCCCCCGAAGTCAGCGGCCCGCGATCCAGCCGCGCCGTCCAGTCGGACGCCGCCTGATCAATGTCTCGACTGGTGTCTCGTTCGGCCATCTAGCGAGGCAATCTCCGCTTCCAAAGTCCTAGAGGTTTGGGACCGCCTGTTTCCGCTACGCCCGAACCAATCAATCAAGAATGAGATGCCGCGGGAAATGTGAGTCTCGACGGTGTTCTCGGATATCCGCATTCGCGCCGCGATTTCGCGCTGGGACAAGCCCTTCACCCGGCGCAGGACGAAGGCCTCGCGGGTCTTGCGCGGCATCGCCGCGATCGCGTGCGCCAGCTGGCGCAGTTCGTCCCGGTCGATCGTGTGCTGCTCGGGCGAGGCGGCCTCGTCCGCGTGCTCCAGCCGTTCCAGGTCGTCGACCGTGTGGATCGGCACGATCCGCGCGCGGCGGACGTGGCGCACGATGACCGAGCGCGCCACCTGGAACAGGTAGGCGCGGGGATGCACGATCCCCTCCACGCTCTCCAGCTCGGCCAGGATCGTATAGGCCTCCTGGATCACGTCGCCCGGATCGACGCCCGGCGGCGCGCTGCGCGACAGCCACCCCCTCAGCGCGGGTTCGTGCGGCAGGATGTGCCGCAGGAACCACCGTGTTCTTTGCCTGTCGGCGTCGCTCATTCCTGACCCGCTGACTGGATATTGCGCCGCGCGGCCCGCCGTCGGGAACGACAGGACGGCGCCGCTTGGAATCCGCCCCCTGCCTAGCCGCCAATTGTGACACTCGACCCTCGGCGCACGCCCACGGACGATCGCGAGGCATCTCCAACCTTCGGTGGCGCCGGGGCGGTCACCGCGCGGGCGCCTTGGCCAGGGCGTCCCGCTCGTCCGCCGTGACCGGTGCGAACGGCTTCTGGGCGTCGCCCGTCCAGCGCATCAGGGCGAGGTCGGCGGTCTGCCTGCCGTCGACCTTGGCGTTGACCGCCAGGTAGAACAGGCCGTGGCCGACCGGCTGGAGGCCGACATCGGCCTTCTGGTTCCAGCCGCGCACGCCGGTGGCGGCGTCCTTCAGCCCGTCGTCGGCCAGGGGCAGCAGCGCCCCCTGCTCCCAGTCCTTGCCGTCCGGACCGGGCACGCCGACCAGGTCGCCGCTCGCCGGCGTCGCGCGCGCCTCGAAGGCGTACAGCCCGTAGTTGGGGAAGCTCGGCTTCTGGCCCAGATAGACGCCCATGAACCAGCGCTTCGAGGCCTCGTCATAGGCCAGGTTCTGCACGCCGTAGCGGGTGTTGCCGGTGCGGACGAAGACCTTGCCGTGAACGGTCGCGGGGCCGTTGCGGTGCGGCGCGGCCTCGGTCAGCGGACTGGCGTAACGGCCCCAATCGGCGACGTCGTACTGCAGCAGCACCTGGTGGTCGTTGTCGGCGCGGCTGGTGTTTCCATAGATCCCGTAGGCCACGGTCAGGTAGCGCTTGCCGTCCACCTGGCCGAACGCCGGACCGAAGCTGACGCCGTCGATGCCCGAGCAGTCGTAGCGGTGATCGGGCGAGGCCACGACGTCGCCCTTGAACTTGCCGTCGTCGCCGTCGAACCGGCCGTCGCCGTTCAGGTCGGCGGCGTAGTCCTTGACCACCTCGGGCAGGTAGACGGTGCGGAAGATCTCGCTGGTGCTCGCCTCGACGCCCACCCGGTCCAGCCGGGCCACGTCGATCACGGCGATGTAGAACGCCTTGTCTTCCTTGTATTCCAGCGAGCCGTAGACCTTGCCGTCGGCGGGATTGAAATCCAGGTCGCCCAGGTGGCCGGTCCAGCCCACCAGCGTGCCGATCAGCTTGCCGTCGAAGTCGTACTTCGCCAGCAGGTTGGTGAACGAGTAATAGACGTAGCCGCCCTTCACATCGACGGCGACGCCCTGCACGTGGCCGGACGCCCAGGTCCCGCCGTTCTGCTGGAGCGGCAGGGCTGCCGCGCCGGCCTGGACCGGCGAGACCATGCCCAAGGCCAGGGCCAGACCCGATGCGGCGGCGGCCAGGCGAAGACGATCGAACATGATTCCAAGCCCCGCTTTGCGTTTGGGCGGGGCTAAGGGGCCGTCACGACAGACGCGTGACGCCTGCGTGACGGTTCGACGAAACGCTCAGCCCTTCGGCGCCTGGGCCGCCCAGGTCTCGCCCTGCTTGCGGACCACGCGGATCAGCGTGCCGATCGAGTGGTCGATGTCCATCAGGTGCAGGCCCCACGACAGGTCCACCCCCGTGTGGCGGATGATCTGGCCGCCCAGCTCGTCGGTGCGCGGGTCGCTCGGCACGGCGTTGACGCGCAGGGCCAGGTAGTCGAAGTCGCCGTTGCGGACGCATTCGGTGGTGACCAGGCCCGGCGTCTTGACGAAGAAGGTCGGGATGGGCCGCATCGGTCGCACCCACTCCGGCGGGATGTCGCCGCCCGAGCCGTTCAGGAAGCCCTTGGTGATGAAATAGGACTCCGGCTGGCCCTTGCCGCCGGCCAGGGCGGCGGGGTTCACGCAGGCGGCCCGCAGGCCGTCATGGGCCTTGCCGAAGCGCGAAACGGCGGGCGGCGGCAGGCGGTCGCGGAAGGTGACGTAGGTGATCGCGCAGCCGACCTGCGTGTCGCTGTGGCACAGCGGCGTCGACTTGAACGAGCCGCCGACGTCCTTGTCTGGCGGGACCATGACCAGCCCGCCCATCAGCAGGGCCGAGACCAATTGCTTCTGGACCGGCTTGCCCTCGATCTCCTCGGCGATCAGGCGGGTCAGCATGACCGTGCCCTGGCTGTGGCCGATCAAGACCACGCCGCGACCGTGGTTCTCATGGGCCAAGTACCAGTTCCAGGCGTCGACCACGTCGGCATAGCCGCCGAAGCCGGCCGGCGGCTGCTCGCCCACCGGCTTGGCCCCGCCGCCGGGATAGCGCAGGCGGCGCAGCGTACCCTGGCGGTACAGCGGCGCGAACTGGCGGCAGACCGAGCCGAACCGGGCGAACTGCACCTTGATGTCGTCCCACTCGGCCGCGTCGGGCGAGAAGTCCGAGATCCAGCCGGCGTCGTTGGAAACCGTGGGATAGACGAAGAAGCAATCGATCTTCGGGTCCTTGGCCGGGACATAGCGCTCCAGGGTCAGCCGGCCGCTGGGCGCGACGACGGTGGCGTTCAGGTCGACCTTGCAGCGGTTGTCCGCAAGGTCCGGCCGGCACAGCCACAGGGCCGGGTCGGCGTAGTCGGGATGCTGGACGGTGGGGTCGGGCGCTCGCGCCAGGGCGACGCCGTGGGCGGCGGCCAAGGCCGCCAGGCCGAGCAGCAGGTTGGACAGAGCCTTCATCGGTATTCCTCCCTGGCCGAGCGTCGTGTCGCGCTCTTCAGCCAAAAAGAAGGGGCGCCGAAGCGCCCCCTCAGATCACAGAACCTCGAACAGTCCGGCGGCCCCCATGCCGCCGCCCACGCACATGGTGACGACCACGTGGCGCGCCCCCCGGCGCTTGCCCTCGATCAGGGCGTGGCCGACCATCCGGGCGCCCGACATGCCGTAGGGGTGGCCCATGGCGATGGCGCCGCCGTCGACGTTCAGCCGCTCGTCCGGGATGCCCAGGCGGTCGCGGCAGTACAGCACCTGGCAGGCGAAGGCCTCGTTCAGCTCCCACAGGCCGATGTCGTCGATCTTGAGGTCGAAACGCTCCAGCAGGCGCGGGATGGCGAAGACCGGGCCGATGCCCATTTCGTCGGGCTTGGTGCCGGCCACGGCCATGCCGATATAGCGGCCCAGCGGCGCGAGACCGCGCTTGGCTGCCAGGCCGGCTTCCATGACCACGCAGGCCGAGGCGCCGTCCGACAGCTGGCTGGCGTTGCCCGCCGTGACCACGCCGTTCTCGCGCACCGCCTTCAGGGCGGTCAGCCCTTCCAGGGTGGTCTCGGGCCGCACGCCCTCGTCGCGGTCGAGGGTCACCTCGCGGTGCGAGACGGCCTGGGTGGCCTTGTCGACGACCTTCATGGTCGCCGTCATCGGCACGATCTCGGCGTCGAGGCGACCGGAGGCCTGGGCGGCCGCGGCGCGTTGCTGCGAGGCCAGGGAGTAGAGGTCGCAGGCCTCGCGGCTGATCCCGTAGCGGGCGGCGACCGTCTCGGCGGTGTCCAGCATCGGCATGTAGGCGTCCGGATGCAGGGCCACGAGGCCGGGATCCTGGTCCACCCGCATCTGCGGCGTCTGGACCAGCGAGATCGACTCCACGCCGCCGGCCACGATCACGTCCATGCGGTCGACGATGACCTGCTTGGCGGCGGTGGCGATGGTCATCAGGCCCGACGAGCACTGACGGTCCATGGTCATGCCGGAAACCGTGACCGGGAAGCCGGCCCGCAGCGCCGCCATGCGGCCGATGGTGGCCTGATAGCCCTGCGGCAGCGAGCAGCCCAGGATGCAGTCCTCGATCTCGTCCGGTGCGACGCCGGCCCGCAGGACGGCGGCGGTCAGGGCGTGGGCGGCCAGGACCGTCGACGGGGTGTCGTTGAACGCCCCGCGATAGGCGCGGCCGATCGGCGTGCGCGCCGTGGAGACGATGACGGCGTCGCGCATCACGCCTCCTCTTTCATTTTTTGGGCCCCCACGGCCTTGGCCATCAGGCCGGCGCTGGCGACTTCGCGCTCGGCCTGGGTGAAGCCGTAGGCCGGGACGATCTCGCCGGCGCGGTCCGAGATGGCGTCCCACTGACGGATCACCTGCTCGCCCGCATCGGCCGAACCGCCGATGTAGCGGCCGTCGGTCAGGGTGACGTTGGCGGTGGCGAAGTGGCCGGCGCCGGCGCACAGGATGGCGCGGGTCGGGGCGTCGTCGTGGACCAGGGCCAGCAGGCCCGGGCTGACCAGGGCGGGGTTCAGGCGCTCCAGGCTCTCTTCCGACAGCACGCCCTCGGTCATGCCGGTGGCCGCGGTCGGGGCCAGGCAGTTGACCCGCACGCCGTACTTCTCGCCCTCGATGGCCAGGGTCTGCATCAGGCCGACCAGCGCCATCTTGGCCGCGCCGTAGTTGGCCTGGCCGAAGTTGCCGTAGAGGCCCGACGACGAGGTGGTCATCACGATGCGGCCGTAGCCCTGCTCGCGCATGGTCTCCCAGACGGCCTTGGCGCAGACCGCCGCGCCCATCAGGTGGACGTCGACCACCAGGCGGAAATCGGCCAGGTCCATCTTGGCGAAGCTCTTGTCGCGCAGGATGCCGGCGTTGCTGATCAGGATGTCGATCCGGCCCCACAGGGCCTTGACCCGCGCGACCATGGCGCCAACCCCGGCTTCATCGGTCACCGAAGCGGCGACCCCGATCGCCTCGCCCCCGGCGGCGACGATCTCGGCGGCCACGCGGTCGGCGGCCTCCTGGGTCAGGTCGTTGACCACCACCTTGGCGCCCTGGCTGGCCAGGTACAGCGCGTGGGCGCGGCCCAGGCCCCCGCCCGCCCCGGTGACGATCGCGACGCGTCCTTGCAGCAACATCGAACTTTCTCCTGACCCCGATTTGGCGAACCCGGTTCGCATTCATTTATTCTGATGTTAGTGAGTATCCTTGGCGAGGCACCTTCGCAAGTGCGAAGACTGTGCGCATCTGCGAAGAGCGCCGCTCACCCGCCGCCGTACTCGGACCGCAGGCGGATCTTGTCGATCTTGCCGGTGGCGGCCAGCGGCATGCGCGGCAGGCGGTAGACGGCGTCGGGCACCCACCACGGGGCCACGCGGCCGCGCAGCGAGGCCAGCAGCACCTCGTCGCTGACCTCGGCCTGGGTCTCGACCAGCAGGATCGGCCGCTCGCCCCACTTGGGGTCGGACCGGCCGATGACGGCGGCCAGCGACACCTCGGGCAGGGCCCCGACCACCGCCTCGATCTCGGCGGGATTGATCCATTCGCCGCCGGACTTGATCAGGTCCTTGGCCCGGCCGGTGATCATCAGGTTGCCCTGGCCGTCGATGCGCGCCAGGTCGCCGGTGGGGAACCAGCCGTCGGCGTCGGTCGCCGGCGCGTCGTGGCCGAAATAGCGCTGGATCACCGCCGCCCCCCGCACCCGCAGGTGGCCCTCGACGTCGCGCTGCTGGGGCAGGGCCGCGCCGTCCGCGTCGGTCAGCAGCAAGTCCATGCCGATGGCCGGACGCCCCGAGACCGCGGCCTCGGAGGAGGTGCTCAGCGGCGCCACCGTGCCCGACGGCGACAGCTCGGTCATGCCCCAGCTGGTCTGCACCCGCACGCCAAGGCGCTGCTCCAGGCGCTCCATCAGGGCCGGGGCCATCGGCGCGCCGCCGACGATGATGCGCTTCAGCGACGGCAGCTCGCCGCCGACGGCTTCCAGGTGTTCGACCAGGCCCAGCCAGACGGTCGGCACGCCGACGCCGATGGTCACGCCCTCGGCGGCGATCAGCCGGGCCAGGCTGGCGCCGTCGGCCTGGCGTCCGGGCAGGACCAGCCGGGCGCCGACGGCGGGGGCGGCGAACGGCAGGCCCCAGGCGTTGGCGTGGAACATCGGCACCACCGCCAGCACGGTGTCGGCGCCCGAGATCGCCATCACGTCGGCCTGCAGGGCCCGCAGGGTGTGCAGGAAGCTGGAGCGGTGGGTGTAGGTCACGCCCTTGGGCGCGCCGGTGGTGCCGGAGGTGAAGCACAGGCCGCACGGCGCGGTCTCGTCGAAGTCGCCCCAGACGACCTCGCCCGTCGCCGCCTCCAGCAGCGGCTCCATCAGCACGCCCCGGCCCTGGAGCGCCGTCCCGTCCACGGGGTCGATCAGCAGCAGGTGCTCGATCCCGGGCACGCGCTCCAGGATCTGGCCGGCCAGCGACGCCAGGTCGGCCGAGGCGATCAGGACGCGCGCCTGGGACTGGACGACCATGGCGGCCAGGTGCTCGGCGGTCAGGCGCGGGTTCAGGGTGTGGCAGACCGCCCCCATGCCCATGATGCCGTACCAGGCCTCGACATGGGCCTGGCTGTTCCAGGCCAGGGTGGCCACGCGGTCGCCGGTCCGCACGCCCAGCCCGGCCAGCAGGACCGAGGCCTTGCGGCTGCGGACCAGCAGATCGGCATAGCCGATCCGGTCGATCGCCCCGCCGTCCCTGGCGGTCACCACCTGGGCGTCGGGCTGCCACTTGGCGGCGTGCTCCAGGAACTTGTCCAGCGTCAACGCGAACGCCTGCATCTCACCGTCGATCATCGGTACTCTATTCTTCGAAGCGGGTTGTCGGCCGGGCGGGTCAGCGGCATGCGGGCGTCGTGGCGGGGAGCGGCGGCGCCAGGACGCCGACGTTCCAGTTCCACGGCGTGTCGCCCTGGGCCCGGCGGCGGCACATGACGGTCTCGTTCAGTTCGTACATGCCCGGCCGCAGGTGGACGCCCGGCGTCGGCCCCTCGCCGAAGGCCATGTAGGCGCGATCCTTGCCGTACGGCTTCCAGGCGGGCTCGCCGGCGGCCTTGGGGACGCCGTCGCGGGCGAACGAGGCCCAGTACTGGGTCATGGCCGCCGACAGCTTGGCCTCGGCGGGCGTGTCGGGGTTCTTCGGCCAGGCCGGCGGCGTGGTTTTGGCGCTGCCGAAGACGTAGGGGATCTCGCTGGCGTGGAAGCCGTGCAGCCCCGCCGCGTCTGCCGCCGGATAGCCGTGGTCGAACAGGTAGAAGTAGCCCGGCTGGCCGATCGCCGTCTGCTTGGCCGCCAGCCGCTCGGCCGTCCAGCCGTAGAGGGCGTCGCGCGGGACCAGCAGCATGGTCTCGGCCAGGTCGGCCGACGGATAGAGCCGCAGGAATTCGTCGGCCTGGTCGCCGTAGCGCTCGCGGATCGTCTTCTCGTAGGTCGCCGCGTCGGCGGGCGGCGGCGGGGCCAGGAAGCGCAGCGAGCGGATTTCGCCGCTGTTGAACCCAGCCAGGACCGGCACATGGGCCTGCTCGCCGCGGTCGAAGGCGTCGACCAGCTGGCTGGGCAGCACCTTGCCGTCGACGGCGCCGAAGGTCTGGAAGCCCGCCGCCAGCGATTGGGTGGTCAGGGTCTCGGGATCCATGGCCCGCAGGTCGGCCAGGCTCTTGGCGCCCAGCTTCTGCGCGGTTAACGCGCCCATGGCCTCGGCCGGGACGTGGCCGTACTTCGGCTCGCGCAGCGGCGGGGTCGAGACCATGTAGGCGCTCTGGGCGATGGCCTTCTGGAACAGGCCCCGGGCCGGCGGCGAGGCCATCAGGTACATGACGCTGAGGCCGCCCGCCGACTCTCCGGCGATGGTGACGTTCGAGGCATCGCCCCCGAAGGCGGCGATGTTGGCCTTCACCCATTTCAGGGCGGCGATCTGGTCCAGCAGGCCGTAGTTGCCCGAGACGTGGTCGGGCGACTCCGCGCTGAGCTCGGGATGGGCCATGTAGCCCAGGACGCCCAGGCGGTAGTTGATCGAGACGACGATCAGGCCCTGCTTGGCCAGGGCCGTCCCGTCGTACATGCTCTCGCTGCTGGCCCCGCCGATCAGCGAGCCGCCGTGGATCCAGACCAGCACCGGGGCCTTCTTGGCGTTGTCGGGCGCCCAGACGTTCAGCGACAGGCAGTCCTCGCTCATCGCCTTCAGGGTCGAGCTGTAGATGCCGCCGGGACGGGGCTTGGGCTGGTAGCAGACGGGACCGAAGTCCAGGGCGTCGCGCACGCCGCTCCAGGCGGGGGCGGCGACCGGCGGCTTCCAGCGCAGCGCGCCGACGGGGGCGGCGGCGTAGGGCACGCCCTTGAACACCCGCAGGCCGTCCTGCTCGACGCCGCGCAGCGCGCCGGCGGGCGCCTGGACGACGGGCTCGGCCGCCAGGACGGGCGCCGCGAGAGCGGAAAGCGCGAGGACCGAAAGGGCGGGGACCAGCGCTCGGAAGACGCGCGACCCCATGGACCTTTTCCCAGCCTGCATGACGTTCCTCCCCGTTTCAGGCGTCGATCCTTGGCGCCGACGCTGCGAACCCAGCGTGCCCGACGAGTCCGCACCCTGTCAATGTTCACTCTCATGCGTGTGAACTTGATCTTCGATCCCTTTTGAGCGCATGCTCGGGGAAAGCCAAGCTCGAAAACGGCGGCTGGGAGGAAACCTTTTGAAGATCACCCGTGCAACGCGTGGCGGACCCGCCCGCGCGCTCCAAGTCCAGGTCGGCCGACGACGTCCGGCGGCCGGCCGATGAGCGTCTCGCCCTCCCCCGTTCAGATCGACGTCCCCACGCCCCCGACCGCCGTCGGCGGCCGGGCCTGGATCGTCCTGGCCATGCTGTGGTTCGTCTATGTGCTGAACTTCCTGGACCGACAGCTGATGTCGATCCTGGCCAAGCCGATCCAGGACAGCCTGCACGTCACCGACGGCCAGCTGGGCCTGATCGGCGGCCTCTATTTCGCGATGTTCTACTGCTTCATCGCCATCCCGGTGGGCTGGCTGGCCGACCGCACCAACCGCGTCGCTGTGCTGTCCCTGGCCTGCGGCATCTGGAGCGCGGCGACGGCGGCCTGCGGCTTCTCCGCCAACTACGCGCAGTTCGCCGTGTCGCGGATGACGGTCGGCTTCGGCGAGGCCGGCGGCGTGCCGCCCTCCTACGCCATCATCTCCGACTACTTCCCGCCGGGCCGGCGCGGCACGGCGCTGGGCATCTACAACCTGGGCCCGCCGATCGGGGCGGCGCTGGGCATCGCCTTCGGCGCGGCGATCGCGGCGGCCTTCGACTGGCGCCACGCCTTCATCGTGCTGGGCGCGATCGGGGTCTTGACGGCGGTCATCCTGCCGTTCGTCGTCAAGGAACCGCCGCGCGGCGGCCTGGACGGCCTGGCCGGCGCCGCGCCCCTCAAGGCCGGCTTCTGGTCGACGCTGAAGATGTTCTTCTCGCGCCCGACCCTGGTGCTGGCCGCCCTGGGCAGCGGGGCGACCCAGTTCGTCACCTACGGCCTGGGCAACTTCACCACCCTGTTCCTGATGCGCGAGAAGGGCATGGCCCTGGGCGACGTGGCGCTGTGGTACGCCCTGGTGGTGGGGATCGGCATGAGCGCCGGGATCTTCGTCTCCGGCCGGGTGATCGATCGCTTCACCCAGAAGTCCAAAGTGGCCTACGCCATGGCGCCGGTCATCTCGCTGACCCTGGCCATCCCGTTCTACATCGGCTTCGTCTGGGCCCCGACCTGGCCGATGGCCCTGGCCTTCCTGATCGGCCCGACCTTCCTGAACTACTTCTACCTGTCGTCGGCGGTGACGCTGGTCCAGCAGGAGGTTCGGCCCGAACAGCGGGTGATGTCCGGCGCCCTGCTGCTGCTGGTCATGAACTTCATCGGCCTGGGCCTGGGCCCCACCTATGTGGGCGCGGCCAGCGACTTCTTCCGCGCCGCCCATCCGCACAACTCGCTGCAGATGGCGCTCTACACGCTGGTCCCGTTCTACGTGCTGGCGGTGGCGCTCTTCCTGTGGCTGGCCCGCATCTTCGCCCGAAACGAACGCGAAGAACGGGCCGGCGAGGCCGTGGGGGCGGCCTGACGGTGCGCGGGCTTCACGCCTTCAGGGCGATGAAGCCCGCCGCCATGAACCGGGCGATCCGCTTCTTGACCGCCGGGAAGTCGTCGGAATGGCAGCGCCCGCTGGACAGCCGGTCGATCCGGCCCGTCCGCGCCAGGGTGTTCATCAGCGCGCCGCTGACGAAATGATAGCCCCAGAAGATCTCCTCCTCGTCGTAGGCCGGCAGGGCCCGCTTGAGGATGCCGACCAGCTTCAGCACGACCGGGTCGAAGTGCTCGTCCATCAGGGCCGCGCCTTCCGGCGTGTTGCTGACCCGGGCGCAGAAGGCGGCGTAGTTCATCCAGTGCTCGCCGCCCTCGTAATAGAGGTCGAGGTCCGTATCGAGGAAGGCGTGCAGCGCGCCCTCGACCGTGGGCTTGTCGCCCGCCGCCTTCTCGTACTCCTCCAGCGCCACCATCCGTCGTCCGGACGTCACCCCGGCCCGGCGCGCGAACACCGCCTCGAACAGGTTCACCTTGTCCTTGAAGTAGTAGTTCAGCAGCGTCGTGTGGATGCCCACCCGCTGGGCCACGTCCCGCAGGGTCACGCCGTAGAGGCCGTTGCGCGAGAACAGGTACTCGGCCGCGTCCAGGATTTGCTCCAGGCTCTGGGCGCGTTGCTCGGCCTTGGTGCGCCGCCCCGCCTTGATCTCCTCAGCCGTCGCTCCCGCCAACCCGTCCTCCTGGTCCCAGCCCCCGCCTAGTCGGGGCCGGACGCGCTCGTGTCAATGTTCCCATAACGGCAACGCCCCGCCGCCGGCCTACGACCATTTCTTCAAATGATCCCGGATTGACACCGCTGCAACAAATATAGCAACGTTCACTCTTGTGAGAATGAGCGTCTGAGAGACTCATTCCCGAGGGGAGAACGCCACATGAAAATCGGGCTTACGAGCGTGTCCGCCATCGCGCTGCTGATCGGGGTCTCCGGTCTGGCGTCGCCGGCCTGGTCGCAGGACGCGCCGCCTTCGCCGGACAAGGCCACGCAGGTCGAGGAGATCGTCGTCACCGGCTCCAACATCCGGGGCTCGGCGCTCGACGCGGCGCTCCCCGTCGAGGTCTATTCGCAGCAGGCGCTGGAAAAGCAGGGCTCGCCGTCGGCCCTGGAGTTCGCCAAGAGCCTGACCATCTCGGGCCCGACCACCGGCGAGTCCTACTATTTCGGCGGCCCCGCCCTGGTGGGTTCGGTGAACTACAACCTGCGCGGCCTGGGCGCGGACAAGACGCTGATTCTGCTGAACGGCCGGCGGATGAACCAGAACACCGCCAACATGCCGTCGATCGCCCTGGCGCGCACCGAGATCCTCAAGGACGGCGCGGCCGTGATCTACGGCGCCGACGCCACCGGCGGCGTCGTCAACTTCATCACCCGCGACCGCTTCGTCGGCCTCGAGGCGCAAGGCCAGTACAAGTACATCGACGGCTCCAAGGGCGACTATTCGGTCGGCGTGCTGGGCGGGATCGGCGAGGACAAGGTCAACCTGCTGGTCTCGGCCGAGTACGAGCACCGCTCGCGCCTGAACACCATGGAGCGCGACTTCACCAAGGCCTCGCTGAAGCCGGGACCCGGCTACAATCCCGCGCCGTGGTCGACCCTGACCAACCTGACCGGCTGGATCCCGCGCGGCGCCCTGCCCGCCGTTCCCAGCGCCACCGACACCGGCGAATGGGGTCCGGCGGTGGGCGGCATCGTCTCGGACTTCACCGCCGCCAGCTGCGCGGCGGTCGGCGGCCGCTACGACAACAACTTCACCTGCGCCTACAACTACATCCCCTACTATCGGCTGGTGGAGAACCAGGACACCTATCGGCTCTACGCCCAGCTGAAGGCCGACATCAGCGACTCCATGAAGTTCCACATGGACGCCTCCTACGGTCGCGTCACGCTACCCCAGGTCATGGGGTCGCCGGCCCAGCCGGTGTCGCGCGGCCCGGCCCTGGCGACCGGCGCCGTCAACCAGTTCTACGTGCCGATCACCAATCCGTTCGCGGCTGCTTTCGCCGCCCGAAACGGCATCGTCGGCGCCCAAGGCTTCACGCCGGTGACCTATCGCCTCTTCGGTCACGGCGGCAATCCGTACTATTCGGGCGGCGACGGCTTCGGCGTGGCCGACCGCATCGACAACAAGGCCTGGCGCATCTCGGGCGGGATCAACGGCGACCTGGGCGACCTGGCCCCGTTCGCCAAGAAGGTCGGCTACGACTTCGCCCTGACCTATAACGACGCCTACAACTACAACACCCACGCCGACACCATCGGCTTCCGCCTGCAGGAAGCCCTGAACGGCTTCGGCGGCCCCAACTGCCACGCCACCGACCTGGACCCCGCCCGCTTCGGCACCCAGAACGCGGCCGCCGCCGGCAAGAACGGCTGTATGTATTGGAACCCCTTCTCGACCTCGTTCAAGGGCCAGCCGGTGCTGGGCCTGTCCAACCCCAACTACGTCGCCGGCCAGGAGAACCCCAAGGACCTGGCCCTGTGGATGTTCGATCCGCGCGCCGTCGAGACCCTCAGCCACAATTTCACGGCCGACCTGGTGTTCAACGGCCAGTCGGGCCTGAAGCTGCCCGGCGGCGAGATCGGCTGGGCCCTCGGCGCCCAGTACCGGTCGCTGGCCAACCGCGTGAACGTGCCCAGCGCGTTCAACAACGGCTCCGTCCAGTGCGAGTGGCCGACCAGCACCACCAGCGCCAACGGCGCGGGCTCGGGCAATCTCAGCCCCACGCCGACGCCGACGACCGACCCGAACTTCCGCGGCTGCACGCCCGACGCGCCGGGCCCGTTCGTGCTGTTCGCCCCGACCCTGCCGTCGCAGGCCGAGCAGTCCCAGTACTCGCTGTTCGGCGAGCTGCAGGTGCCGCTGTTCTCGAACGTCGACATCCAGCTGGCCGCGCGTAAGGAGAAGTTCTCCAACGACCTGGGCGCGACCGTCTACAAGGTGTCGGGCAAGTGGAACGTCTGGGGCCCGCTGACCCTGCGCGGCTCGTACGGCACCAACTACCAGACCCCGCCGCTGGGCGTGACGCCGGGCGCCATCACGGTGGCCGCGCGGACCTACACGGTCGCCGCCAGCAACTGGCTGGCCGCCCAGTTCATCACCGACGCCGACCTCAAGCCCGAGACCGCCAAGACCTCGAACCTGGGCGCGATCTGGCAGAGCCGCGGCTTCGCGGATGACCATAACTTCCGCCTGATCGTCGACTATTTCGACATCAAGACGAAGGACCAGATCGGCCAGGTCGCCGATCCGAACCAGATCGCCAGCCTGGTGTTCAACGGCGCGGGCGGCACGATCACCACCTGCGACCCGTCGGTCCAGCCGCTGCTGCGCCGCATCACCTTCAACACCGGCTGCGTGGTCGGGATGAGCGGCGTCGGGACCTTCTCGGCGGTGTCCACCCGCTACGGCAACGGCCCCGGCCAGACGACCAAGGGCTTCGACATCCAGGCCAATTACGGCCTGCCGCTGGGCAAGGGCGACCTGGACGTCAACCTGACCGCCACCCGGGTGACCGAGCTGCGGACCGGCGCGACCACCCTGGACGGCGTGACGATCTCGACCGGCGACGACCGGCTGGGCACGCTGAACTTCGCCACCTTCGCCCAGGCCGCGCCGAAGTGGCGCGCCAACCTCGGCGTCAACTACGGCCTGGGCCGCCAGAACTTCCGTCTGGGGGTCAACTTCGTCTCGGCCGTCAAGGACGAGCGGGCCGGCGTGCAGTACGGCGAGGACGGCGAGAACTGGATCACCACCGACTTCACCTACCGCGTGGAGCTGGCCGGCGACATGGCGTTGACCCTGACGGCGGCCAACATCTTCGACCGCGATCCTCCGCCCGCCCAGGAAGAGTTCGGCTACGACCCGTGGACCGGCAACCCGCTGGGCCGGACCTTCGAGATCGGGCTCAAGAAGTCCTTCTAGTTCCTTCCTCCCTCGGGGGCGGGCGTCACGGCGCCCGCCCCTTTTTTCTTTTCCAGAGTACGATCCAGACCAAAGCGGGGGAGACGACCATGAGCATCCACAAGCCCACCGGCGTCGGTCGCCGGGACATCCTGGCCGGCGCGGCCCTGGCCCTCGCCCCGACCCTGGCGCCGGCCGCCGCCGACGCGGCCGCCAAGACCAAGCGCCCGGCGCCCGCGGGCTTCCTGTGGGGCACGGCGATCTCGGCCTATCAAAGCGAGGGCGGCAACACCAACAGCGACGCCTGGCTGATGGAGAACATCCAGCCCAGCATGTTCAAGGAACGCTCGGGCGACGCCTGCGACAGCTATCACCGCTACGCCGAGGACTTCGCCATCGCCGGCGGCCTGGGCCTGAACTGCTACCGCATGGGCGTGGAGTGGGCGCGGATCGAGCCCAGCGAGGGCCATTTCTCCGAGGCCGAGCTGGACCACTACGCCCGCATGCTGGAGGCCTGCCGCGCGCGCGGCCTCAAGCCGATGGTCACCCTGAACCATTTCACCACGCCCCTGTGGTTCGCCAAGCGGGGCGGCTTCGAGGTCGCCGACGCGCCCGAGCTGTTCGCCCGCTACTGCAAGAAGGTGGTCGAACGCCTAGGTCCGCTGATGGACAAGGTCACCACGTTCAACGAGGCCAACATCCGCCTGCTGGTCGACCTGATGCCGGGCATCCAGTCGGCCATCCCCTTCGTCAAGGCGGCTATCGCCGCGGCGGCCAAGGCCACGGACTCGCCGCGCTTCTCGCGCCTGGCCTACGCCGATCCTCAGGTGGTGACGCCGATCATGATCGAGGCCCACAAGCGCGCCTACGACGCCATCAAGCAGGCGCGGCCCTCGCTGCCCGTCGGCGTGACCCTGACCACCCAGGACATCCAGTCGGCGACCGATCCGGCCCTGGTCGAGGTCTATCAGCGCCGGCTCTACGGCGACTGGGTCGAGGTCGCCCGCACCCACGCCGACTTCTTCGGGGTGCAGACCTACACCCGCTTCGTCGTCGACGAGAACGGCGTGCGGCCCCCGCCCAAGGACGCCGAGCTGACCCTGTCGGGCTACGAGTTCTATCCGCAGGCCCTGGCCAACACGATCCGCTGGGCCCATCGGGCGATCGGCAAGCCGGTCTATGTGACCGAGAACGGCATCGCCACCAACGACGACGCCCGCCGGATCGCCTTCATCGACCAGGCGCTGGACGGCGTGCGCCAATGCCTGGACGAGGGCATCCCCGTGCACGGCTATCTCTACTGGTCGCTGCTGGACAATTTCGAATGGACGTCCGGCTACGGCGTGCCGTTCGGCCTGGTGGCCGTCGACCGCAAGACCTTCCAGCGCACGCCTCGCCCCAGCGCCGTGCACCTGGGCCGGATCGCGCGGGCGAATTTGATCTAGAAAATCCGCTCCGGCGCGCCCGAGGCCACGTCGCTTCGGGCCGCCACCAGGGCCAGCCAGGCGTCGATCTTGGGCAGTTCGCACTCGAAGAAGAAGCGGCACGCCCAGGCCTTGCCGTCGGCCAGGTCGCGGTCGGTCAGGTCGGCGGCGGCGACCGCCTGGTCCAGCCACTGCCAGGCCACCACCACGTGGCCGAACGCCCACAGGAACGCCGTGGCGTTGTCCTGGGCCGACCGGCGGTCCTCGCCCTGCAGCATTTCGATCGTGGCCACCACTGACCGCCAGGCCTCCGACAGGGCGCGGGCGTGGACGGCCAGGCCGGGAACCCCTTCGGCGGCCTTGGCCGTCCTGGCGATCCTCGCCGCCAGCACCGGCAGGCCGCCCCCGTCCGACAGGATCTTGCGCCCCACCAGGTCCATGCCCTGGACGCCCGTCGTGCCCTCGTGGATCGGGTTCAGCCGGTTGTCGCGCCACAGCTGCTCGACGTCGAAGTCGCGGGTGTAGCCGTAGCCGCCGTGCACCTGGATGGCGATGTCGTTGGCCGCCAGGCCGTATTCCGAGGGCCAGGTCTTGGCGACCGGGGTCAGCAGGCCCAGCAGGGCGGCGTCGGCTTCGGAGCCCTCGGCCGTATCGACCAGGCGGGCGCAGTAGAGGCACAGGGCCAGGGCGCCCTCCACATAGGTCTTCTGCTGCAGCAGCATCCGGCGCACGTCGGGGTGCTCGATGATCGCGACGGGCGGTCCCGTGCGCCGGCCGGGCGGACGGCCCTGCAGCCGCTCGCGGGCGTAGTCGACCGCCAGGCGGTGGCCGCGATAGCCCAGGGCCGCCGCGCCCACCCCGACCCCGATCCGGGCCTCGTTCATCATCTGGAACATCTGGCGCAGGCCCTCGCCCGGCGCCCCGACGATCCAGCCCACGGCCCCGTCCCGCTCGCCGAAGTTCAGCAGGCAGTTGGCCGTGCCGCGATAGCCCATCTTGTGGTTCAGCCCGGCCACGGCGACGTCGTTGCGCGTCCCGTCCGGCAGGACCTTGGGCACGATGAACAGCGAGATGCCCGCCGTCCCCTCCGGCAGGGTCCCGTCGGCGTCGGGGACCTTGGCCAGCACCAGGTGGACGATGTTGCCGCTGACGTCCTGGTCGCCGCCCGAGATCCACATCTTGTTGCCGGACAGGCGGTAGCGTTCGCCCAGGGCGTCCTGACCGTCGGGCGTGGCCTTGGTGCGCACGTCGGCCAGGCTGGAGCCGGCCTGGGGTTCGGACAGGCACATGGTGCCGAACCACCGCCCCTCGATCTGCGGCCGCGCGAAGGCCTCGACCTGGGCCGGCGAGCCGAAGGTCGCGATCAGCCGCGCGTTGGCGACCGTCAGCATCGGATAGGCCGCCGTCGAGACGTTCGCCGCGGCGAAGAAGGCGAACGAGGCGGCGCAGACCAGATAGGGCAGGCCGAGGCCGCCCTGCGCTTCGGGGAACCCCGCCGAGAACAGGCCCAGCTCCGCGTACTGGGCCAGGGCCTCGCCGATCGCCGGACAGATGCGCACCTGCCCGTCCACCAGCGCCGGCTCCTCGACGTCGTTGCGCTTGAAGTGCGGCAGGAAGGCTTCGGCGGCCAGGGTCTGGGACAGGTCCAGCACCGCATCGACCGTCTCGCGGTCGACCAGCGCGTCGGCCTTCAGCCAGTCGTGAAGCATGAAATCGACGTCGCGACGATCGAGCAGCGGAGTGGTCATGGCTTGTTCTTCAAGATGGGGCCCTCAGATGATCGTCGCGCCGCCGTCGATCACGAGCGTCTGGCCCGTGATGTGGCCGCCGGCGTCGGACGCCAGCAGCAGCGCCGCGCCCATCAGGTCGGTGGGACCGCCCAGCTTGCCCAGCGGCGTCCAGCGCAGCATCTCGTCACCATGCGCCTCGACCGTGGCCGCCGTCATCTTGGACGGGAAGTAGCCGGGCGCCAGGGCGTTGACGCGGATGTTGCGCGGGCCCCACTCGGCGGCCAGGGCCCGGGTCATATTGATCACCGCGCCCTTGGCGGTGTTGTAGGCGATGGTGCCCGGCCGATCGTGATGGTGGCCCTGCAGCCCCTCGATCGAGGCGACATTGACCACCGTCCCCTTGCCCTGCGGGATGAACGCCTTCTTGGCCACGGCCTGGGTCAGTTGGAACAGGCCGGTCACGTTCAGGTCGATGACCTTGTTCCAGCCCTCGGCCGGATAGTCCTCGGCGGGCGCGCCCCAGACCGTGCCGGCGTTGTTGACCAGGATGTCGATCCGGCCGCACAGCTGCAGGGCCCGGGTGACGAGCGCCTCCGCCGCGTCCGGCGCGCCGAGGTCGGCCGCCAGGGTGGTCGCCGTCACGCCTCGMGCTTCCAGTTCCGCCTGGGCGGCCAGCAGCTCGTCCGGCTTGCGCGCGACCAGCACGACGGTCGCGCCGAACTCGCCCAGGGCGCTGGCGATCTGCAGCCCCAGGCCGCGCGAGCCGCCGGTGACGATCGCCACCCGGCCGCGCAGGTCGAACAGGCCGGCCAGGACGCCGGCGCCACGCTCACTCATCGCTCGCTTCCTTGTCTTCCGGACGCGCTCACGCGTCGACCGGCGCGCCCCGGCAGATCGCCTCGAAGCCCGCCGCCATGAACCGCGCCATGTGCCGGCGGATCGAGATGAAGTCGTCGGACGAGCACAGGCCGTGCGACAGCTCGTCCAGGCGCCCCGTGCGGGCCATGTTGTGGGTCATGGCGCCCGACACGAAGTGGTAGCCCCAGAAGATCGTCGCCTCGTCGCAGTCGGGCATGGCCTTCTTGAGCAGGTCGATCAGGGCCAGGACGACCGGGTTGAAGTACTTGGTCATCTTCTCGGCGCCCCAGCCGGCCGCGCTGTTGGCCTGGGCGCTGATCTTGCCGAAGGCGATCCATTGCTCGGTGTCGTGGATCTGGACGTTCAGGTCGGTGTCGATCCAGGCATGCAGCGCCCCCTCGACCGTGACCTTGTCGCCCACCGCGTCGGCGTAGCGGCGCATGGCCTCCAGGCGGTTGCGGGCCGAGATCGGCGCGCGCCGCGCCCACACCGCCTCGTACAGGCTTTCCTTGCCGTTGAAGTGGTAGTGGATCAGCGTCGAGCTGACCCCCACCCGCGCGGCCACGTCCTTGAGGGTGACGCCGTGATAGCCGAACTCGGCGAACAGCTGCTCGGCGGCGTCCAGGATACGCTCGATCGACTCCTCGCGCACCCGGGCCTTGTGCTTGCGGGCGCGGGCCGGAGCCGGAGCGGTCTGAGGTTCGACGGGATCGGTGCTGGTCATTTGTCTTCGGGTATCGACTTTGCGGCGGGCGCGTCAACGTGCCCCGGCGATGCGGGCCGCGCCACTCCCGAGAAGGCGTCTCCCGCCGCCGGGACGGCGACGGGAGACAGGGAGGGGGATCGCCCCGGGGATCAGGCCGTCGCTCAGAAGTCGTAGCCGATCCGCACCCCGAAGGTGCGCGGACGGACGATCGAGTAGCGGCTGTAGACGAAGGCTTCGGGGTGGATGTAGGTCACCGCGCGGCTGTTGCCGATGTTCTCGGCGTAGAGCATCGCGTTGACCTTGCCGTACCGGATTCCGGTCTGGAGGTTGGCGTACGTGTAGCTGTCGGTGTGGTCGTACAGCGGGCTGACGACCCCGGCCTTGCCCGGCGTGTTGGGGAAGCCGTTCGGGAACGAGCCCACGTGCTGGATCTGGACGCTGGTGAAGCCGGTGGCCGTCCCGCCCAGGCTGTAGCTGTAGGTGCCGTAGAGCGTCCCCTGCAGGCGCGGCGAGGCCAGGCGCGCGCCGTCCACGGCCCCCGAGATGGTGGCCTCCTGCTGGGTCAGCTCGGTGACGTTGGCCTTGTTGATCGACCCGTTCACGCCGAACACCCAGCCCTCGGCCGGCGAGAAGGCGGTCTCGGCCTCGATGCCCCGGCTGGCGGCGCGGCCGACATTGGTGGCGAACTGGACCGAGTCCGACTGCCGGTTGGCCTGGACCTGGATGTTCTTCCAGTCGATGTAGTAGGCGGCCAGGTTGGCGGTCAGCCGCCCGTCCAGCCAGCGGCCCTTGGCCCCGATCTCGTAGTTGACCAGGTTGTCGGAGCCCGCCCCGGCTGGGATGACCAGGTCGGTCGGGTCGACCGTGCTGACGCTGCCGGCCCGCGAGTTGTAGACCGGCGTGCGGTAGCCCGTGGACACCGTGGCGTAGGTCGTCAGGTCGTGCGACGGCTTGTAGGTCAGGCTGGCCTTCCAGGACGCCTTCTTGGCCGACGGATACTTGGCGTAGGACGCCGGGGTCGGCACCACCGCCAGCGGCCCGGAGATGCCGAACAGGGCGTAGGTGAAGTAGGCCGTGTTGAAGCCCGGATAGACGTCGACCTCGCCGCCGTACTTGCCGTAGCGCAGGCCGCCGGTGGCCTGCAGCTTGTCGGTCAGGTGGTAGGTCAGCTCGCCGAAGCCGGCCAGTTCGTAGGTGCGCGTGTCGCTGCCGAACTTGGCGAAGGTCGTGCCCGGCAGGCCGGTGATGTGGTGGCTGGCCAGGTATGCCGCGCTGGAGCGGTCCTCGCCGTTCAGGTCGGTGTCGCGGCGCAGGTAGAAGCCGCCCGCCACCCAGTCGAACTTGCCGCCGCTGTCCGAGGCCAGCCGCGTCTCCTGGACGAAGGTCTTCGCCGTGTAGCTGTCGTACAGATAGAACGGGATCGCCAGGTTGAAGGTGCCGGCCAGGTCGACGTTGAACAGGCCCTTGCCGATCGAATAGGTCGACGAGCTGGTCAGGCGGGCGCCGTCGAACTGGTACTCCAGCGTGCCGTTATAGACCTGGGTCTTGGTCGTGTACTGGTCCGGGATGGTGCTGTAGCGCTTGCGGTCGCCCAGCGAGGGCGTGGTCATCGCCGCGTCCTTGGGGTCGCTGTCCTCGTAGGAGGCCAAGAGCTTGACGCTGAGCCGGTCGTTCGGCGCCCACAGCAGCACCGCGCGGCCGCCCACGTCCTTCAGGGCGTTGGCGTTCTTCACGCCCGTGCCGAGGTTGTCGATGAAGCCGTCTTCGTCGCGATAGAAGCCGACCATGCGCAGGGCCAGCTGGTCCTTGACCAGCGGCAGGTTGACCATGCCGTTGTAGCGCTGGCGGACGCCGTCGCCGTCGGGGGTGTAGCCGATGTCGGCCTGGACCGAGGCGGCGTAGCCCGTCAGGTCCGGGCTCTTGGTCAGGACGCGCAGCGCGCCCGACAGCGAACCCGAGCCGAACAGCGTGCCCTGCGGACCGCGCAGGAACTCGACGCGCTCGACGTCGTACATGGCCGGGTCCAGCGTCACGGTGTTGCCGATCGTGCTGAGCGGCAGCTCGTCCAGATAGATGGTGGTGGTCGTCTGCAGCCCCGCGCCCCAGCCGTTGGTGGAGATGCCGCGGACGGTGAAGCGGGCGTTGTTGCTGCTGGCCTGGTTGAGGACGACGCCGGGCGTTTCACGCGCGATGCCCTCGAAGCCGACCACGCCCTTCTGGGTCAGTTCGGCCTGCGAGAAGGCGGTGATGCTGAGCGGAACGTCCTGCAGGCGTTCCTTGCGGCGGGTCGCGGTGACCACGACCTCCTCGACGGTGCTGACGGCGGCGGTTTCGCGCGGCGCCTCGGTGGTGGTCTGCGCGATCGCGGGCGTGGCGGCCGCCATCAAGGCGATCAGCGACGCCGTATAGGCAAAACGACTCATTGATGTCCCTCCCCTGTCGCCGCCGCGCCCTTGGTGACGCTGTTCGACGAACGACGGGACCATCGCACCGCAGCTTCGCCGGAGTCAATACTGACTAACGAGTAAGTCAATATTATAGGCCGCAGGTTCTCCTCCCCGCGCCGGACCGGGCCCGTCCCACCGCCGATTTCCGCCGCTTAAGAGTCTTTTCAACCAAGCATGGCCTTATGATCGCCCTGGCCGCCCTCGGTGAAATCGCGACCGGACGTCATCCGAAGGAACTCGCGCGCGTGCACGGCCAGACCTCCAGCGACCAGAGCGGCTACGGCGCGCTCGACGTGCTGGACGCCAGCCAGGACTGCGCCTGGATCCTGCGCCTGGACGGCTCGATCGAGCACGCCAATCGCCGCGCCCAGACGATGTTCCCCGCCGATCCCGGCCCCTCTTCGGCCTCCTGGCGGACGATCTGGCCCGAGGAGAGCCGCTTCTCGCTGGACCGGTCGTTCAACGTCGCGGCGACCGGCCAGGTCGCCCGCTTCCGCGCCTTCCTGGGCGAGGCCCAGCACGCCCGGACCTATTGCGACACCACCATCTCGCCGATCCTCGGTCCGGACGGCCAGGTGATCCGCCTGCTGGCCACGGCCCGCGACGTCACCCAGACCGTCGAGACCCAGGGCTTCCTGCGCACGGTCATCCAGCTTCTGCCCTCGCCCCTGACGGTGAAGAACGTCGAGGACGGCCGTTACGTGCTGATCAACCGCGCCGCCGAGGACGCCTTGGGCGTGGTCGCCGACGAGGCGGTGGGCAAGCGGGGGTCCGAGGTCCTGGTCCCCGCGATCGCCGCCCACGCCGCCGAGATCGAGGCCAAGGTCCTGGCGACCGGCGAGATGCAGCTCTCCGAGGAGGTCCACGGCGAGACCGCCGACGGCGCGCCGCGCTACTTCACCACCAAGACCCTGGCCACCTACGACGACGTCGGGGCGCGCCACCTGATCACCCTGGCCGAGGACGTCACCGCCCGCCGGTCGGCCGCCGCCTCGCTGCGCGCCGCCCTGGACCAGGCCGAGCAGGCCAGCCAGGCCAAGACCGCCTTCCTGGCAAACATGAGCCACGAGATCCGCACCCCGTTGAACGGCATCGTCGCCGGCGCCGACCTGCTGGCCAAGGGCGCGCTGGACCCGCGGGCCCGCGAACTGGTCGACATCATCCTGAAGTCCGGGCGCGGGCTGGAGCGCCTGCTGTCCGACATCCTGGACCTGGTGCGCATCGAGGCGGGCCAGGTGATCGTCGAAGACGGCCCGTTCCACCTGGGCGACCTGGCGCGTTCGGTCGGCGCGCTCTGCGCCCTGCGCGCCGAGGAGAAGGGCGTGGTCCTGGCGGTCGAGGTCGCCGCCGAGGCCGACCTGACCGTGGTCGGCGACAGCAACCGCCTGCGCCAGGTGCTGACCAACCTGCTCAGCAACGCCGTGAAGTTCACCGACGCCGGCCGGGTCACCCTGGTCGCCGGAATGGACGCCGACGGCCGGGCCCGATTCTCGGTGTCCGATACCGGGATCGGCTTCGACGCCGCCCAGAAGGCGCGCATCTTCGACCGCTTCCAGCAGGCCGACACCTCGTTCACCCGCCGGTTCGGCGGCGCCGGCCTGGGCCTGGCGATCTCGCGCGAGCTGGTCGAGCTGATGGGCGGCGCCCTGGAGTGCGACAGCGCGCCGGGCCAGGGCTCGACCTTCTGGTTCACCCTGCCGCTGACCGCCCATCATGAGCCGGCCGTCGAGGCGACCGCCGACGCCGACCTCGAACCGCTGGACATGCCGCGCATCCTGGTGGCCGACGACCATCCGACCAACCGCAAGATCGTCGAGCTGATCCTGGCCGAGGTGGCCGAGATCTACACCGCCGAGAACGGCGCCGAGGCCGTCGAGGTCTGCGCCACCGTGACGCCGGATCTGATCCTGATGGACATGCAGATGCCGGTCATGGACGGGCTGGACGCGGTCCGGGCGATCCGGGCGCGCGAGGCGGCGACCGGCGCGGCCCGCACGCCGATCATCATGCTGACCGCCAACGCCCGACCCGAACACATGGCCGCCAGCCGCGCGGCGGGCGCCGACCTGCACCTGGAAAAGCCGATCACCAGCGCCATGCTGTTCGCCGCCATCGGCCAGGCCTTCGAGGCGGTCCAGGCCGCGCCGGAAGCGGTCGCGGAAACCGCCTGATCCGCGCCGCCGGGCCGGAAAAAGCGCCCGATCTTTACCCGCCCTTCGCTAATCCCGGCGCATACTCCGGACAGCGTAAATAAACCGGCGATTTCATGGGCTTGGCCTCTTCCTCCGCGGCTTTCGCAACGCCTTTCCAGGCCCCCTCCCACGCCCCGGGCGGGGCGCAGATCGGCGCGCGGCTCGAGTCCGCCCGCCAGGTGGTGGAAACCCGCTTCCTCGAGGCTGGCGACGTATTGTCGCGGGCGGTCGAGGGCGTCGGCTCGCTGATCGCCGGCCTGGACGCCATCCGCGCCAATCTCGACGCCGAGACGGTGACGACGACCACCGGCGAACTGGCCCAGGCGGCCCAGACCCTGAAGTCGCTGCCCGACAATCTCAGCGCCCGCCGCGACCGGGTCGGCGAGCTGGTCAAGTTCAGCGACGGCCTGGCCGGCCGCATCGCCGAGATGCGCCAGCACCTGGCCTACCTCCGGGTCTTCGCGATCAACATCAAGATCACCTCGGGCGGCATCGCCGCCGCCGGTCCGGAATTCGCGATCTTCGCCCAGGAGATCTACGACTGCATCGAGATGGGCGGCGCCCAGCTGGACGCGCTGAACACCGACCTGATGGGCCTGGACAACACCCTGCGCGGCGCCCTGGCCCACGAGCAGGACCTGGCCCGCCACTGCGCCGAGCTGCTGCCGGCGGTGCCCGACGCCCTGACGGCCAGCGCCGCCGCCATCGCCGACCACCACGCCCGCATCGCCAGCGTCGCCGTCAGCGTCGCCACCCTGGCCCGCGACGTCCAGAAGAAGGTCGGCGGCGGCCTAGCCGCCCTGCAGATCGGCGACATCACCCGTCAGCGGATCGAGCACGTCCAGGCCGGCCTCAAGTATCTCGACGAGATGGACGAGATCTCGGCCCTGGACGCCGAGCCGCGCGCCCGCGCCCACGCCTTCGTGCATCGCCTGCTGGGCGCCCAGCTCAGCGCCATGGCCGAGGACTTCGAGCGCGAGGTCGCCCGCATCAACCAGAGCGTGGTCGGCATGGCCGCCGACGCAGTGGAGCTGCTGCGCCTGCGCGACCTGGCCTCGGGCCAGGGCGACGGTTCCGAAACCAACTTCCTGCGCAACCTGGAAGGCAATGTCGGCCAGGCCCTGGGGCTGGTCGGCGACATGACCGCCGGCGAACAGGCGGCCGAAAAGGTCAGCCGCTCGGCCGCCGTCTCGGCCCGCGAGCTGACCGCGCGCATCGCCGGCATCCAGGACATCCGCGCCGACGTCCAGATGATGGCGCTGAACACCACGCTGAAATGCGCCCGCATCGGCGAGACCGGCAAGCCGCTGGGCGTCATCGCMGTCGAGCTGCGCGCCCACGCCATCCACCTGGAGAAGTCGGCCGCCCAGACCACCAGCTCGCTGGAAGGCCTGTTCGACGCCGCCGAGGCCCTGGGCCGCCGCGAGACCGGGCGCGCGGAGGACGGCCAGGCCGCGGCCGCCGCCTCGGTGCTGAGCGGCGCCGTGGCCCGGATCGGCAAGGCCGGCGACGGGGTCGACACCGCCCTGGACGCCGTGGCCCGCCAGGGCGCCGATGTCGTCGACCTGCTGCGCCGCGCCGCCCAGCGCAGCGACCTGCACAAGCAGATCGGCTCGGTGCTGGACACCGCCGCCAACCAGCTGCTGAGCATGGCCGGCGACGACGAGATCTTCACCGACGACATCGCCCCGGCCCTGCACCCGCTGCTGGCCAAGCTGGCCAAGTCGTACACCATGGCCCAGGAACGCGAGGTCCACCGGGCCATGACCGAGGGGCTGGCCGCCGCGGAAGCGGCGACCGAGATCGCGGTCGCGGCTCCGGCCGACGACGAGGACGACGTCCTGTTCTGACCTTGCCCCCTCTCCCTTTGGGAGAGGGTGACTTCTACCGGCTCGCCGCCCGCAGCACTTCGCCCGCCAGGGCCTGCAGCGGGACCACGCGGTCCACGCAGCCCAGGGCGATGGCTTCCTTGGGCATGCCGAACACCACCGAGGTGGCCTCGTCCTGGGCCAGGGTGTAGGCGCCGGCCTGCTTCATCTCGGACATGCCGCGCGCCCCGTCGTCGCCCATGCCGGTCATGATCACGCCCACCGCGTTCGAGCCCGCCGACCGCGTGGCCGAGCGGAACAGGACGTCCACGGACGGTCGGTGCCGCGAGACCAACGGGCCGTCCTTGACCGAGACGTAGTACCGGGCGCCGCTGCGCTCCAGCAGGGTGTGCTTGTTGCCCGGGGCGATCAGTACCCGGCCGCGCCGCACGGTGTCGCCGTCCTCGGCCTCCTTGACCTCGACCGCGCACAGGCTGTCCAGCCGCTTGGCGAACGAGGCGGTGAACTTCTCGGGCATGTGCTGGACGATGACCATGCCCGGCGAGTCCGGCGGCAAGGCCTCCAGCAGCACGCGCAGCGCCTCGGTGCCGCCGGTCGAGGCGCCGATGCAGACCACGCTCTCGGTGGTGCGGGCCATCGCTCTGGTGGCCACCGGCGGCGGCAGCATGGCGTCGGCCGTCAGCTTCTTCTCCGGCTCGTGGTGGTGCGGGCGGGTGAACTGCGGGACCGGCCGCTTGGACCCCGCCAGCTTGGCGCCGGCGGCGGCCTTCACCGCGTCGCAGATGCGGATCTTGGATTCCAGCAGGGCGTCGGCCACGCCCATCTTCGGCTTCAGGATGATGTCGACGGCTCCCGCCTCCAGCGCCTGCAGCAGGGTCTCCGACCCCGCTTCGGTCAGGGACGAGCACATCACAACCGGGATCGGCTTCTGGGCCATCAGCTTGCGCAGGAAGGTGATGCCGTCCATGCGCGGCATCTCGACGTCCAGGGTGATGACGTCGGGGATCTCCTCGGCGATCCGGCGGGCGGCCACGAACGGGTCGGAGGCCACGCCCAGCACCTCGATCTGCGGATCGGCCTCGAGGATCGACGCCAGGGTCTGACGCACCGTGGCCGAGTCGTCGATGATCAGGACACGGATCTTGCGGACCACGGACATCGTATTATCGCTTCTGGAAGACCGTGTTGGCGATCTGGACGACGGGCAGGTCGATGCCGACGATCGACTCCGAGTGGCCCAGGAACAGATACCCGCCAGGCGCCAAATGGTTGCACAGGCGGGTCAACACTTTGGCCTGGGTGACCTTGTCGAAATAGATCAGGATGTTGCGGCAGAAGATGATGTCGAGGCCGGTCTCGATCGGATAGGCGTCGTCCATCAGGTTCAGGCGGCCGAAGGCCAGCTTGGACCGCAGGTGCGGCGTGATCCGCACCTCGTTGCGCGAGGCGTCGCGCGAGCGCATCACGTAGCGCTGGCGGCGGGCCATCGAGACGGGCTCGATCATCGCTTCCGAGAAGCGGCCGGCGACCGCCTGGCCCAGAACCTCGGTGCAGATGTCGGTGCACAGGATCGAATAGTCGAGCCCGCGCTGCTTCTCGCAGAACTCGTCCAGGATCATGGCGATGGTGTAGGGCTCGGCGCCCGTCGAGCAGGCCGCGCTCCAGACCTTGATCTCGCGCTTGCCCTTCCCGGCCAGGGCCGGCAGCCCCTTCGACACCAGGAAGTCGAAATGGGCCGGTTCGCGGAAGAACTCGGTCTTGTTGGTGGTCACCGCGTCGATCAGGTGGATGACCTCGGCCTCCATCCCGTTCTCCTCGAACAGGTAGCGGCAGTAGGCGTTGACGTCGTTGATCCGCGTCGCCCGCATCCGGCGGCGCAGGCGGCCTTCCAGCATGGTGCGCTTGTTGGACGGCATCTTGATKCCGCTGTAGTCGTGGATGAACGTCGCCAGGCGGTTGAAATTCCGGGCGCTGAGCTGTTCGGCTTCAGGGGCGGCCAGGGCGGCTTGTCTCGACAAGGGCGTCTCCGTTGGCGGCGTCTGTCGCGCCACTAGGTCATGCKAGCGGCCCTCGGGGCCGCCGGGCGCGTTCTGGGCTTAGGCGGCCTGGCTGAGGGCGGCGGCGTCCTGGCTGGTGAGCAGGCGGCCCAGGTCGAAGATCACGACGAAGCCGCTCTTGCCGCCGCCGGTGTCCCGGCGCACGACGCCCTGGATGTATTCCGAGCGCCACGGCACGCCGATGTCGGGCGCGCCCTCGATCTGGTCCTCCGAGAACGAGACGACCTCGATCACCCGGTCGGCGATCAGGCCCAGCGACAGCAGGCGGTCCTCAAGCGGCACGTCCAGCACCAGGATGCGCGTGGCGCCGGTCGGCTCGACGGCCGGCAGGCCCAGCTTCAGGCGCAGGTCGATGGTCGGCGTGCCGCGACCGCGCACGTCGGTCAGGCCCTTCAGGTAGTCGGGCCCTTCCGGGATCGCGAACGGCGCCTGGTAGTCGAGGATCTCGCGGACATGGGCCACCGAGACCGCGAAGACCTCGGCGCCCAGGCCCAGGGTGACGAACTGACGATCGACGGCCATCAGGCGTACTCGCGGAAGTCGGCGTCGTCGGCGTCCGGGCCGCCGTTGGTCAGGTCCAGGGCGAAGCCGCCGGCCCGGGCCTGCTGGGCGGCGACCGTCTGGCGAGACGGGCTCGCGGCGGCCGGCTTGCGCGCCGCGGGGGCGGCCGGACGCTTGGCGGCCGGGCGGGCCGCCGGGCGACGCGGGGCGGCGCCGTTGGTGTTGGTGTTGGTGCGGAAGTAGGCGATCGAGGTCTGCAGCTCCTCGGCCTGGGCGGCCAGCTCCTCGGAGGTCGCCGACATCTCTTCCGAGGCGCTGGCGTTCTGCTGGGTCACCTTGTCCAGCTGCTGGATGGCTTCGTTGATCTGGGCCGCGCCGATGTCCTGCTCGCGGCAGGCGGCGCTGATCTCGGCCACCAGCTCGGCGGTCTTGCGGATGTTGGGCACCAGGCTGGTCAGCATCTCGCCGGCCGACTGGGCGGCCTTGACGGTGTCGCTGGAGACCGCGCCGATCTCGGTGGCGGCGGTCTGGCTGCGCTCGGCCAGCTTGCGGACCTCCGAGGCGACCACGGCGAAGCCGCGGCCGTGCTCGCCGGCCCGGGCGGCCTCGACGGCGGCGTTCAGGGCCAGCAGGTCGGTCTGACGGGCGATCTCCTGCACGATGGTGATCTTCTCGGCGATGGTGCGCATCGCCTCGACGGCGCGGTTGACCGCCTCGCCGCTGAGTTCCGCGTCCTTGGCCGACTGGCGGGCGATCTTCTCGGTCTGGGCGGCGTTGTCGGCGTTCTGCTTGATGTTGGAGGCCATCTCCTCCATCGAGGCCGAGGCCTCTTCAGCGGACGAGGCCTGCTCGGTGGCGCCTTGCGACACCTGCTCCGAGGCGGCCGACAGTTCCTGCGAACCGGCCGAGACGTTTTCCGAGGCCGAGATCGCGTCGCCGACCACGCCGCGCAGGCGCTCGATCATCACGTTCACATGGCCCAGCAGGTCGGCGATCTCGTCCTTGGTGGTGATCTCGACGGTCTTGGTCAGGTCGCCCTCGGCCACCGAACGCACCGCGTCCGAAGCCCGGTTCAGGCCCTTGCTGACCGCCATCGAGATGTAGATCGCCGCGCCGGTCGCGATCAGCAGCGAGATCGCCGCCAGGACGATCAGGCTGGTGCGGACCTGGGCGAAGTCGGCGTCGGCGTTGTTGGTGGCCGTGTCCATCTGGGCCTGCGACAGCTCGACCAGTTCCTGCACCTGGGCCGAGGCTTCGAGCACCGCCTTGCGACCCTCGCCCATCGAGACCGCGGCGGCCTCGGCGTCCTTGTTGGCGATGGCCAGGGCGTAGACCTGCTCATGCGCGGCGATCATGCGCTCCCAGGCGTCGCCCAGGGCCTGCCACTTGGGCTTGCCCTCGGCGGTGGCCAGGCCTTCGGCCTTGGCCAGCAGGGCGGTGAAGCCCTGCTTTTCCTTGGCGATCGAGGCCTCCAGCGTCTTCACCTCCTCGGGGGTGTCGACCAGGACCATGTTCTTCTCGGCCCGCACCACGTTGAGCATGTGGATGTTCAACTGCTGGGCGGCGCGCAGGCGCGTGGCCGGGCCGTCGACTAGCGCGTTCATGTCGCGGTTGGTCGACGACAGGCTGTTGATGCCGAACAGGGTCGCCGCCAACAGCAAGGCGATGATCACCCCGAAGGCCAGGCCCAGCTGCAGTTTGATCGTGAAGCGCATGATCTTGTCCCCTCGACGTGATCAGGTGGATCGCCGGTCGGCGGTCCTCAGTATTCGGTGAATTCGCGGTCGTCGGCGTCCGGGCCGCCCTGGCTCAGGTCCAGGGCGAAGCCCTGGGCCCGGGCCTGCTGGACGGCGACGGCGCGCGGCGCGGTCTTGCGGGCCGGAGCCTTGGCCGCGGCGACCGGCTTGGCCGCCTTGGCCGGCAGGCGCACCACCGGGGCCGTCGGCTTGCGCGACGCCGAGCCGCCGTTCGACAGGCGGAAGTAGGCGATCGAGGCCTGCAGCTCCTCGGCCTGGGCGGCCAGTTCCTCGGAGGTGGCCGACATCTGTTCCGACGCCGAGGCGTTCTGCTGGGTCACCTTGTCCAGCTGCTGGATGGCCTCGTTGATCTGCGAGGAGCCGATGTCCTGTTCGCGGCAGGCGGCGCTGATCTCGGAGACCAGCTCGGCGGTCTTGCGGATGTTGGGCACCAGGGCGGTCAGCATCTCGCCGGCCGACTGGGCGGCCTTGACCGTGTCGCTGGAGACCGCGCCGATCTCGGTGGCGGCGGTCTGCGACCGCTCGGCCAGCTTGCGGACTTCCGAGGCGACCACGGCGAAGCCGCGGCCGTGCTCGCCGGCCCGGGCGGCTTCCACGGCGGCGTTCAGGGCCAGCAGGTCGGTCTGGCGGGCGATCTCCTGCACGATGGCGATCTTCTCGGCGATGGTGCGCATGGCCTCGACGGCGCGGTTGACCGCTTCACCCGACACCTCGGCGTCCTTGGCCGACTGGCGGGCGATCTTCTCGGTCTGGGCGGCGTTGTCGGCGTTCTGCTTGATGTTGGAGGCCATCTCCTCCATCGAGGCCGAGGCCTCTTCAGCGGACGAGGCCTGCTCGGTGGCGCCTTGCGACACCTGTTCCGAAGCGGCCGACAGTTCCTGCGAACCGGCCGAGACGTTTTCCGAGGCCGAGATCGCGTCGCCGACCACGCCGCGCAGGCGCTCGACCATGCGCTGGAGGGCGATGCCCAGGGTGTCGCGGTCCGACAACGGCTTGGTCTCGACCGTCAGGTCGCCGTCGGCCACCTTGTCGGCGATGGCCGCGGTGGCGCGCAGGTTCTCGGTCATGCGGTTGACCGTGTCGACCAGGTCCTTGATCTCGTCGTTGGTCGTGACGTTGACGGTCTGGTCCAGGTCGCCCAGGGCGACGGCGTTGGCCAGGTCCGAGATCTTGGACAGGCCCTTGCTGATGGTCATCGAGATCCAGAAGGCGGCGGCGCCGGCCAGGATCAGCGAACCGATCACCACGCCGATCAGGAAGTTGCGGGCGCCGGCGAAGGTCTGGTTGCCCTCTTCGTCGGCCGCCTTCAGCGCCGTGGTGTTGTAGGCGACCAGGTCGTCGACGCGCTGGGTGACGGCGTTGGTCAGCGGACGCTGGACGGTCGACATCATGCCCACGCCCTCGGCGCGGCGGCCGGACATGATGGCGTCGCGCATCTTCAGGTCGACCGCGGCATAGGCTTCCCAGTCCTGCTGCAGCGCGTTCCACTTGACCTTGGCCTCGTCGCTCGTGGCCTTGGCGATGCCCTCGGCAATCAGCGACTGGGTCTGCTTGCGGGCCTTGTCGGCCTTGGTGTTCTGGCCGGTCAGCTCCTCGTTGTCGGTCGCCAGCGCCATGTTCTTCTGGGCGCGGGTGATCTGCAGCAGCGAGATGTTGGCCGCCTGGGCGCGTTGCAGCTGCGCCATCGGGCCCACGATCATCGCGGTCTGGGCCGAGTTGATCTTGTTGAGGCTGTTGATGCCCAACAGGGTCGAGGCCGTCATCAGGACGATGAGCAGACCGAAGGCCAGGCCGAGCTTGAGTTTGATCGTGAAGCGCATGGTGGGTTTCCCGCTCAGGCTTGGAGCGCGTTGATGGGGGTGACGTTGGCGGTCGACTGACCGCGCGCGGCGAAGATCTGGTCGAGGTCGGGGATGACGATCACGTCGCCGTCCCGCCGCGCCAGCAGGCGGATGAAGTCCGACCGCCACTTCAGCCCGACCCGAGGGGCTTCCTCGGTGACGGACCGGTCGATGGCGGTAACTTCATGGACCTTGTCCGCGCGCAGGCCGATCAGGGTGGCCTCGCCGTCCAGGTCGTATTCGATGACCACGATGCGGCTATCGATGGTGGGTTCCGCGGTCTCCATGTCGAAGGCGACGCGCAGGTCGACCAGGGGGATCACCCGGCCGCGGAAATTGATCACGGCGCCGACGAACGGCGGCGCGCCGGGCACGCCGGTCTCGGGCAGCAGGTCCAGCACCTCGCGCACCAGCCCCGCCTCGAGGGCGAAGGTCTCGCCGCGCAGGTCGAAGGTCAGGGCCTCGATGGCTTCAGTGGGGGTTTCGGCGGTCATGTCCGGGCCCTTCATCAGCTGGCGGCGCGCAGTTGCGCGTCCTGGCGTTGGCCGGCGGCCACCAGGTGGGCGATGTCGAGGATCAGGGCCACGCCGCCGTCGCCGAGGATCGTCGCGCCCGAGAAGGCGCCGACATCGGCATGGAACGGCGACAGCGCCTTGATGACGGTCTGGTGGTCGCCCAGGATCTGGTCGACGACCAGGCCCACGCGGTCCTGCCCCCCGGCCTGGCCGGTGGAGACCACCACGATCTTCTGGTGGGGATCGGGCTCCAGGCCCGTGGCGAACATCTGGCGCAAGCGGATGAACGGCACCAGCTGGTCGCGCAGGGTGATCAGGCTGCGGCCCGTCGAGCGGACGTCCTGCTCGACCGACAGCTCCACGCATTCCTCGACCGAGGCCAGCGGGATCACGTAGCGGCCCGTGCCGACCCGCACCAGCAGGCCGTCGATGATCGCCAGGGTCAGCGGGATGCGCAGCGAGACGACCGAGCCGGCGCCGGGGGCGCTGGTGATCTCGATCGAGCCGCGCAACCCTTCAATGGTTCGCTTGACCACGTCCATGCCGACGCCGCGGCCCGACAGGTTGGTGATCGCCGCCGCGGTCGAGAAGCCGGGGGCGAAGATCAGCTGCAGCAGTTCGTTGTCGCTCAGCACCTGGCCGGGCTGGATCAGGCCATTCTCCTCGGCCTTGGCGCGGACGCGGGCGCGGTCGACGCCGCGGCCGTCGTCGGTGATGGTGATCACCACCTCGGCGCCGGACTGGCGGGCGGCCAGCACGATGTGGCCGGTCTCGGGCTTGCCGGCGGCCAGGCGCTGCTCGGGCGTCTCCAGCCCGTGGTCGGCCGAGTTGCGGATCAGGTGGATCAGCGGGTCGGCCAGGCGCTCGATCACCGTCTTGTCCAGCTCGGTGGTCTCGCCCTCGGTCGACAGCTCTATGGTCTTGCCCGTGTCGCGGGCCAGGTCGTGGATCAGGCGGCGGAAGCGGCCGAACAGTTGGGCGATCGGCACCATGCGGACCACCATCATGGTGTCGCGCATCTCCGAGGCCAGGCGCTCGATCTCCTCGGCGACGGCGCGCAGGGCGATGTCGCTGCTGGAGGCGGCCAGCTGCTTGAGGCGGGACTGGGCGATGACCAGCTCGCCCACGCGGTCCATCATCTCGTCCAGGCGCTCGGCCGGGACGCGCACGGTGTCGCCGCCGGCCTTGCGGCCCTCGTTGGCGGCGGCCTCGACCGGGGTCGCGGCGTCCTGGGCGGCGGCGGCGATCTCGACGGTCTCGACGACGGCCTCGGCCTGCGCCGCGGCGTTCAGGTCCTGGATGTCCAGGGTCATGTCGTCGATGACGAAGATGAAGACGTCCTCGATGGCGTCGCGGCCGTGCTTGGTGACCAGGGTCACGTCCCAGGCCAGGTGGCACTCGGTGGGGACCAGGGCGTCGAAGTCGGGGACGGCGTCGGTGACGGCGACCACCGCGCACTCGCCCAGCTCGCGCAGCTCGTCCAGCAGCGGCAGGGGGCGGGTGCCGTTGACCAGGGCGTCGGCGGGCAGGCTGAAACGGACGCGCCAGCGGTTCAGGCCGGGCTCCGACGGCGCGGGCGCGGCGGCGGCGGGGGCGCCCGCGGCCTCGACCACGCGGCGCAGGTCGGCCAGCAGGGCCTCGCCGGCCTCGGCCGAGGCGGGACGGCCCTCGGCCAGGGCGCGCATGTGGTCCTGGGCGGCCAGGACCGCGCCGACCAGCTCGGGCGTGGCGGCGACCTCGCCCTTGCGGACGCGGTCGAAGGCGGTTTCGCAGTGGTGGGTGAAGGCGGCCAGGGCGTCGAAACCGAACATGGCCCCCGACCCCTTCAGGGTGTGGAGGCCGCGGAAGACGGCGTCGACCAGGTCTCGATCCCCGGGACGATGCGCCAGGTCGAGCAGGCCCTGCTCGATCTCCTCCAGCAGGTCCTGGGCTTCCTGGCGGAAGGTCTCGATGGGATCGAGGCCGCTCACTTGGCCAGGACCTTCTTGACGACCCGGACCAGCTGTTCGGGGTCGAAGGGCTTGGTCAGCCAGCCGGTCGCGCCGGCGGCCTTGGCCTGCGCCTTGATCTCGGCGTCGGATTCGGTGGTCAGGAACAGGATCGGCACGCCGGCGCCGGCCGGGCGCTGGCGCAGTTCGCGGATCATCTGCAGGCCGTCCATGACCGGCATGTTCAGGTCGGTGACGATCAGGTCGAAGCCGCCGGCCGAGCCCTTGTCCAGGCCGTCCTGGCCGTTCACCGCCTCGGTGACGGCGTAGCCTTCGCCGCTCAAGGCGATCTTGATCGCCTGACGGATGCTGGCGGAGTCGTCCACGGTGAGGATCGAAGTCATTGGGCGTTCCCTTGCAGCCAGAACCGCGTGCGCTCGGAGGTTTGATCGTCGAGGAAGCCGCCGCGTCGCAGCACTTCCAGTACTGCGCCGCCGGCGGGCTGACGCAGCGTAAGGTCACGTCCAGTCTCGGCGGCCTTGCGGCGCGCGGATTCGAGCAACTGGACGAAGGTGAGGTCGATTTCGCTGACGCCCTCGATGTCCACGACAACGGGGCCGTCCTGTCCAAAGACGGCTGCAAGCTCCGCGTGAGCTTGCGAAATACTGGCGACCGTCAGGTCACCGGCAAATGACACCAGGTTGTGTTCGTCGCCCGACAATAAATTCAGCCCCCGGAATAAATAAATACCGCCGTTATCCGAGATATTTATCTATGTGGAAGCTTGTGAGGGCGCGATTAAATTAAGGTAAACAGGACAACCTGCGGGGGAGCGACAATTTGTCCCTGCTCGCGCGAGGCGTCGACACGACCTCGCGCCTAACGCGTCCCAGCGCCGAAACCCCAGGAAATATCGGAGCTTGCGGGCGCCGCGCATTGACCGCGCGAGGTCGCGACCAGGGCTTCGCCGTCGAGCCAGGGACCGAAGCCGGCGGCGAGGTACAGACAGTCTGGGAATTATTGTCGCTGGACGCCGACAGCCCCCTGGCGGCCCGGAAGGGACTCGAACCCCTGACCTTCGCTTTAGGAAAGCGCTGCTCTATCCTGCTGAGCTACCGGGCCGCGCTTGCGCGGGTCAGGGTGCATAGCGCAAGTTTCCGGGCGTGCGAACCCCGGGGCGGAAAAGCTTCACGGGTCGCCACGGCGTCGTTCAAAAAGGGGGATACGCCATGGGTCTGCTGCGGCCGCTGAAGACGCTCTATGTCCAGGTGCTGATCGGCATCGCCCTGGGCGTGCTGGTCGGGGCCCTGTGGCCGGACGTCGGGGTGCAGCTGAAGCCGCTGGGCGACGCGTTCATCAAGCTGGTCAAGCTGGTGATCGCTCCGGTGATCTTCCTGACCGTCGCGGGCGGCATCGCCCACATGGGCGACATCAAGGCGTTCGGCCGGGTGGGCGTGAAGGCCCTGGTCTATTTCGAGGTGGTCTCGACCCTGGCCCTGTTCGTGGGCCTGCTGGTCGGTCACATCCTGCAGCYGGGCCACGGCTTCAACATCGACCCGGCCCACCTCGATCCCAAGATCKCCGCCGGCTACCTGGAGAAGGCCCATCACGGCGAGGGGCTGGTCCCCTACCTGCTGCACCTGATCCCCGAGACCTTCTTCGGCGCCTTCGCCGAGGGCAACCTGCTGCAGGTGCTGGTGATCGCCGTCCTGACGGGCTTCGCCTGCACCCGCATGGGCGAGTTCGGCGACCGGATGGCCGTCGGCATGAGCGACTTGGCCCGGCTGTTCTTCGGGATCATCCACGTGGTGGTCAAGCTGGCCCCGCTGGGCGCGTTCGGGGCCATGGGCTTCACCATCGGCAAGTACGGCGTGCACAGCCTGATTCAGCTGGGCGCCCTGGTGGCCACCTTCTACGTCACCGCCCTGATCTTCGTGCTGGTGGTGCTGGGCGCCATCGCCTGGGCCTGCGGCTTCTCGATCCTGAAGTTCCTGAACTACATCCGCGAGGAGCTGCTGATCGTGCTGGGCACCAGCTCGTCGGAAAGCGCCCTGCCCCAGCTGATCGAGAAACTGGAGCGGTTGGGCGCGAAGAAGTCCGTCGTCGGGCTGGTGGTGCCCACGGGCTACAGCTTCAATCTCGACGGCACCAACATCTACATGACCCTGGCCACCCTGTTCCTGGCCCAGGCCACCAACACCCACCTGAGCTTCCTGCAGATGGCCAGCCTGCTGGGCGTGGCCATGCTGACCTCCAAGGGGGCCAGCGGGGTGACGGGCGCGGGCTTCATCACCCTGGCCGCCACCCTGGCGGTGGTGCCCGACATCCCCATCGCCGCCCTGGCGGTGCTGGTCGGGGTGGACCGGTTCATGAGCGAGTGCCGGGCCCTGACCAACTTCGTCGGCAACGGCGTGGCCACGCTTGTGGTGGCTCGTTGGGAGGGCGCGCTGGATCGCGACCGATTGTCGCGGGAGCTGTCCCAAGGCCCCAACGCCTCGCGCCTTGAAGTCGTTGAGGAACTGCCCGCCGGCTGAACGGACGGCCCTCCCGACGGGTCGCGGATGACCGCGTTCGACGAGCGTTAAGGATAGACTCCACCTTGCCGCGACATCGACCGATGCTAGGCTGGCGGCTCGGGGACACGCGTATCTGGGACGCCCAAGAGTGCTAAACGTCGCGAACGCCGAGCGTTCGGAACAGGCCGACCACGCCGCCCTCATCACCCTGGTCGAAACGATCGAGGCGCTGTCGGCCACGCGCACGATCGAGGATGTCGCCGCGGTCGTCCGCTCGGCCGCCCGGCGCATCTCCGGCGCCGACGGCGTCTGCTTCGTGCTGCGCGACGGCGACCTGTGCTGGTACCTGGACGAGGACGCCATCGGCCCGATGTGGAAGGGCCAGCGCTTCCCGATGACCGCCTGCATCTCCGGCTGGGCCATGATCCACGGCCAGACGGTGGTGATCCCCGACATCTATCTCGACGACCGCATCCCGCACGACGCCTATCGCCCGACCTTCGTCAAAAGCCTGGTGATGACGCCGGTGCGCGCCAAGGACCCGATCGCCGCGATCGGCGCCTACTGGGCCGTGGGCCAGACGCCGTCGGTCGACACGGTGATGAAGCTGGAAGCCATGGCCCGGGCCACGGCGGCGGCCATCGAGAACGCCAACCTCTACGCCTCGCTGACCGAGGCGCTGGAGCGGCGCACCTTCTTGCTGCGCGAGCTGGACCACCGGGTGAAGAACACCCTGGCCTCGGTGCAGTCGATCGCCCGCCAGACCCTGCGCACCGCCCCCTCGCCGGCCGACTTCGCCGAGAGCTTCGAGTCGCGGCTGATGGGCCTGTCGCGGGCCCACGAGCTGCTGACCCGCCGCGCCTGGGGCCGCACCGACCTGCGCGACGTGGCGGAGGCGGCGCTGCAGCCGTTCGGCGGCCTGGACGATCCGCGCTTCTCGGCGCGCGGCCCCGCCCTCTCGCTGTCCCCGGAAACGGCGGTGGCGCTGCACATGACCCTGCACGAGCTGATGGTCAACGCGGCCAAGCACGGGGCGCTGACCGCGGCCAGCGGCCAGGTCACCGTGGTCTGGCGCATCGAGGACGTGGACGGCGTCCCCAGCCTGGTGCTGGAATGGGTCGAGCGCGGCGGCCCGCCGGTGTTCGTGCCCAAGCGCCAGGGCTTCGGGACCAAGCTGCTGGAGCGCGGCGTGGCCCGCGACCTGGGCGGCGAAGCCAGCCTGACCTACCAGCCCAAGGGCCTGACCTACTGGCTGCGCGCGCCGCTGTCCGACCGGATCGTGGCGGGCCCCAGCACGAGGACGCCCGAATGACCCACCAGCCTCCGCGCATCATGATCGTCGAGGACGAGGCCCTGGTGGCCCTGATGGTCGAGGACCTGCTGACCGACTTCGGTTGCCAGATTTCCGGCTCGTTCGGCGCGGTCGACGACGCCCTGGCCTACCTGAAGGACGCGGTCGCGCCGCCGCCGGCCCTGGACGGGGCCGTGCTGGACGTCAACATCGGCGGGACCATGGTCTTCCCGGTCGCCGAGCGCCTGCGCGCCGCCGGCATCCCGTTCGTCTTCGCCACCGGCTACGGCGCCCTGCCGCGCCAGGGCTTCGAGGACGTGGTCGTGCTGAACAAGCCGATCAATCCCGTCCTGCTGAAGGACGCGGTCGAGGCGTTCGGCAAGGCCGCCTAGCGGGGCCCGCCTGGTCTGGGCCCGCCCGCGATGTTGAAAAACCGTCATTGAACCTGAATAGACGCGTCACCTGAAAACAAGCGGCGCTGCGGACGCGAGTCCTAGCGGCGGCGCTGAAAATCAGGGGATCCGTAATGTTGCAGAAGTCCGCCGCCAGCCTGCTGGCGATCGCCGCCTGTCTGATGTTCGCCAGCCAGGTCCAGGCGGCCGACACCCCGCCGGCGGACGCTCCGGCCGCACCGGCGGACAGCAACGAGGTCGACCAGATCGTCGTCATCGGCAGCGGCCAGACCCGCTCGGTCTCGACCCTGCTGCCGGAAAGCCTGGAAGTCCTGCCGCCCGGCTCCAGCATCCAGAAGGCCCTGAACTTCCTGCCGGGCGTCAGCGCCCAGTCGATCGACGCCCTGGGCGTCAACGAGCAGTCGCTGTCGCTGCAGGTGCGCGGCTTCAACACCACCCACCTGGGCTACACCCTGGACGGCATGCCGCTGGGCGACGGCGCCTACAACAACTACAACGGCCTGACCATCAGCCGGGCCCTGATCTCCGAGAACCTGGGCCGCGCCGACCTGGCCACCGGCATCGCCGGACTGGGCATCGCCTCGACCAGCAACCTGGGCGGCGCGCTGATCTACACCTCCAGCGATCCGCACAAGGACTTCGGGGTCTCGGCCAACGGCACCCTGGGCAGCGAGGACTCCGCGCGCACCTTCCTGCGCATCGACAGCGGCGAGCACGGCGGCCTGTCGGCCTATCTGTCGGGCCAGTACAGCCAGCAGGACCTCTTCGTGAACCAGGGCGCCTGGAACAAGTCGACCGGCAAGCAGCTGAACGGCAAGCTGGTCTACCGGATGGGCGAGGTCGCCAAGATCACGGCCTTCGCCGACGTCTCGCGCACCAACCAGGCCGACGACGCCTACCTGTCCAAGGACATGCTGGGGCGCCTGGGCTGGGACTGGGCCGGCTATGCGCCGGACTGGCAGTCCTATCTGGGCGTCGCCTACTRCTCGGTGACCGCCCCGACCGCGCCGACCAAGTGCGTGCCCGCGTCGTCGCCGCAGAAGAACGCCGACGTCACCTTCACCAACGGCCAGATCCTGCGCAACGACGAGCTCTACTACCTGGCCGGCGACTTCAACATGACGCCGTCGTTGCTGGCGCACGTGCAGGTCTACCACCACGCCGACAAGGGGGCGGGCAACAACTGGATCGCCGGCTGGTCCACCCAGGGCACGACGTCCACCGCCGACGACGTCCCGGTCCAGATCCGCGACACGCGCTACACCATCGACCGCACCGGCGTGGTCGCCAGCCTGGGCTGGACCGTCGGCGCCCACCACATCCAGGGCGGCCTCTGGCTGGAGGACAACACGAGCAGCGCCGCGCGCTACATCTGGACCAACGTCACCGGCCCCTTCAGCCTGGCCCAGTTCCTGGACGACGACGGCACGCCCAACACCGCCCAGTGGGTGCAGCAGACCGACTGGACCACCCAGCAGTTCTATCTGCAGGACACGGTGACCCTGCTGGACGACGCCCTGAGCATCGATTTCGGCTTCAAGAGCACCGACGCCAAGTCGGACGCCCAGGCCATCCGCGGCGTCGCCCTGGCGGCCCCGCCGGCCTCCAGCCAGTTCGCCAGCGGCGTGCTGCACGCCAAGGACAACTTCCTGCCGGAGGTGGGCGCGCACTGGCAGGTCGCGCCGGGCCACGAGCTGTACGCCAGCTACGCCGAGAACATGGCCATGTTCCAGGGCGGCTTCAAACTGGGCCCGCAGTCGGTCTCGCAGGCCGTCTGGGACGCCCAGGGCAAGTACCTGAAGCCCGAGACCTCCAAGAGCTTCGACGCCGGCTATCGCTTCGTCAGCGGCCCGCTGCAGGTCTCGGTGGCGGCCTATCACGTCAAGTTCGACAACCGCCTGCTGCAGTACAACCCCTGCCCCACCAACCAGCAGCAGAACCCCGGCTGCGGCAACTCCTTCCACAACGCCGGCGGCGTGACGAGCAAGGGCGTGGAGCTGGGCGCGCTGTGGAAGCCGCTGTCGTGGCTGACCTGGTACAACTCGGCCTCGTACAACAAGTCGACCTATGACGAGAACCTGAACTGGTGCACCACCACCTGCGTGATCAAGGCCACGGCCGGCAAGCAGCAGGTCGACACGCCCAAGACGATGCTGGCCAGCGTGGTGACCGTGAAGCGTGACGGCTTCTTCGCCTCGCTGCAGGGCAAGTACACCGGCCGCCGCTACTACACCTACACCAACGACCAGAGCTTCGGCGGCTACGCCACCTTCGACCTGGGCCTGGGCTATGACTTCGGCGCCGTGGGTCCGACGAAGGGCGTGAAGGCGACGCTGAACGTCACCAACCTGACCGACGAGCGTCACGCCTCGAACTTCGACAGCAGCGTGTTCGCGCCGGACGACGCGGCGGGCAGCATCCTGGTGTTCCACTCGTCGGCGCCGCGCCAGTTCTTCGCCACGATCGGCGTCGACTTCTAGGCGGATGCGCACCGCCCTCATCCTGCTGACCTGGCTCCTCCCCGTCCTGGCGGCGGCGGAGGAGCCGATCGTCCGGCCGCACCTGGACGCCACACAAGGCCCGCGGACCGTCACGCTGGGCGGCCAGGCCTTCGTCGACCAGGGCCTGGTCGGCGCCGGCCGGCTGCCGGCGGGCACCGTCGACTTCCTGGGCGACACCCTGGGCTCGTTCTCGTCGCTGCAGGTCGCGCCGGGCAGCTGGAAGCGGGTGGGCGACCACTATGAGTGCGTGGTCTGGACGCTGCCGGACCGGGGCCGCAACGACCCCACCGCCAACCTGTTCTTCGACTATCCGGCGCGGCTGGAACGCCTGCGCCTGAGGTTCACGCCCGGCGACCGCAAGGTCGAGCTGGTCCCCGACGGCGGGCTGGAGCTGCGCGACTTCGACGGCAAGCCGTTCACGGGCGCCGATCCGGGCGCGGGGACGCTGGTCGAACGCGGCGTGACCCTGCCGGCTCCGGCCGCCGGCGTCGGCGCCGGCAAGGTGTCGCTCGACGCCGAGGCCCTGCAGTTCACGCGCGACGGCGGCTTCTATGTCGGCGACGAGTACTCGGCCAATGTCTATTTCTTCGACAAGAACGGCCGGCTGACGGGGGTCATCACGCCTCCGGCGGCGATCGCGCCCCGGAGCGACGGCAAGCCCGACTTCGGCTCGCTGAAGCCGCCCAAGACTGGCCGGCGCAACAACCAGGGGCCGGAAGGCGTGTCGCTGTCGCCCGACGGCCGCACCCTGTTCGTGGCCCTGCAGAGCGCCCTGATCCAGGACAGCGCCGCCGGCGAGGCCGCCGGCCGCGTCAACACCCGCGTGCTGGCCTACGACGTCAGCCGCGACCCGGCGCCGGCCAGGCCCGTCGCCCACTATGTGATGCGGCTGCCGGCCTACACCGCCAAGGCCGACGGCGGCGCGCCTGACCGCACCGCCGCCCAGAGCGAGATCCGTGCGCTGGACGGCCACCGGTTCCTGATGCTGTCGCGCGACGCCGCCGGCGTGGGCGCGGCGGGCAAGGCGCCGATCGTCTTCAAGAGCATCCTGCTGGTCGACGTCGCGGGCGCCACTAACCTGGCCGGCGGCGCGTACGAGACCACCACGACGTCGGTGCTCAAGGACCCCGCAGACACGACGCTGGCGCCGGGGATCGTCCCGGTCCAGGCGGTCGAGCTGGTGAACCTGCTCAATCCCGCCCAGCTCGCCCGCGTCGGGCTCAGCGTCGAGGCGCTGTCGGAGAAGTGGGAGGCGATGGACCTGGTCCCGACGCTGGAGCCGGGCCGGCCGGCCGACTACTTCCTGCTGGTCGGCAACGACAACGACTTCATCGCCCGCGACTGCCGGATGTCCGGCCAGGCCTGCGGTTCGGACATCGACAACGACAGCCGGATCCTGGTCTACCGCCTGACCCTGCCGTAGGGGGACCCCTTCTCCCCTTGCGGGAGAAGGTGGCCTGCGAAGCAGGTCGGATGAGGGGTTGAAAGCCCTGTCCGGCAAGGTCCGGGAAACCCCTCACCCGACCCCGCTTCGCGGGGCCACCCTCTCCCGCAAGGGGAGAGGGATTCTCCGGACTACTTCTTCTTGCCGATCTCGAACCGGCCGATGGTCATGGCGCCGTTGTCGCCCTTCTTCAGTTCGATGGTGAAGGTCTCCTGCTTCTCGCTGGGGCGGCCCCAGTCACGGAACAGGCGCACCCGCACCGTGCTCGGGCCGTTCGGGTCGAGCACGTCGGCCGCGTAGACATTGACCTTCAGCACATAGGTCCCGTCCGGGGCGCGGTGCAACAGGTACTCCTCCGGGCCGAAGCCGCGGGTCATGTCGTTGGACAGGCGGCCGCCGATGGCGGTGTTGGGGTTGTTGTAGATCGCCCGCTMGCCGGTCGGCTCGTCCACCCACAGGTCCATGTCGGTCTTGTCGGTGTTCCACTCCAGCACCGCGCGGATGTCGACGTCGAGCAGGGCGACCAGGCGCGGGTCCAGCACGTCCTGGGTCAGGCCCAGCGCCTTCATGCGGGCGATCAGGCGATTGGCCTCCATCAGGGCGATGACCTCGACCCCGTCATAGTCGCGGTTCCAGGGGCGGACGACGACGGCGTTCAACAGGTCCAGCGCCCGGCGGTAGTCGGCCTCGCGGGCCTTGCCGGTGGTGCGGTCGCCACGCGCGATCAGGGCCAGGGCCAGGTCGCGGCGGGGCTGCGGACGGTCGGGCTCCAGGAACAGCATCCGCTCGCGCAGCCAGATCGCCCGGTCCAGGTCGCCATAGGCCTGCAGGCGGTCGGCGACGATGATCAGGGTCTTGCTGTCGGCGCCCGGCACGTCCAGGGCGCTGACCACCACGGCGGCCGCCTCGGCCTTGCGGCCCGAGCGGAACAGCCATTCGGCGACGTCGAAATAGAAGGCCGGGGCGTCGCCGTACGACGTCTCCAGCTCGGCGTAGCGCGGACGCCAGGCCTCGCCCGAGGTGGCGGCCAGGGCCTTCAGATAGGGTCGATMGGGATTCCACGCGGCGGCGGCCACGACGATGCGGCTTTCCGCCGACTCGGGTTCCGCCGCCTCGGCTCCGGCGGAGGGCGCGGCGCGGGCCAGGGCCATCGACTGGGACTGCTCGCGCCGGGCGGCCGTGACGGCGACCTCGTCGACGCTGTTGCCGGAATAGGCCGGCGGGGGCGGAGGTGGCGGAGGCGGCGGTGCGGGCATCGGCGGCGGGAGCGACGGCGCCTCGTCCATCGGCGCGGCCATGACCGCCGGCGGGGCGACGGCCGGACGAGGCTGGACGACGGCGCGCGCTGGGGGCGTCGGCGCCTTGTACGTCTTGTCCCACCAGGCCTTCTGCGCGGTCCAGGCCTCGACGATCTTATCCAGGCGCGCGGCCTGGACCTGGGCGTCCATCGTCTTCTTGCGCACCATGGCGGCGCGGTAGCCGTCGATCAGGCCCTCGCTGGCCGAGGACGGCGGGGCGACGCCGGCGTCGACATAGTCCTGGATGTTCTCCAGCACCACGAAGCTCGCCTCCTCGGTAGCCACGTTGTAGCGCCGCGCCAGGGCCAGGGCCTCGTCGCGGTCGGGGCGGTCGGTGGCCAGGAGGCCCGCCACGGCGTCGCGGCCCCACAGCACGCCCACGCCATCGAAGGCCCGCACCGGTCCGTCCAGGCGGAAGGTGCGCGCGCCCCCGGGGCCGGTGAACACCAGGGCGCCGGCGGCCGGGGCCTTGCCGATGATCCACCAGCGGCCGGCGGGACCGGACACCAGGCGATGGTCGACCGACTGGCCGTCGTCGGCCTTCAGGGTGAAGCCCGGCGTCCCGGCCGCGGTCAGGCGGGCCAGGGCGGCGTCGGGGGTCACCGACGACAGGTCGACATGCCGCCCGCCCCCGCGCTCGGCAAGGGCGGCCAGGAAGTTGCGGTCCGCGCCCTTGGCGCTGGACAGGGCGAAGGTCCGGCAGGGCGGCGGCGTCGCGTTCCAGCCGTCCAGGGTCATGCGGCCGTCCGAGACCAGGATGCAGGTGTCGGCCTGGCCGGCGCCGGCCGCGAACACGCCCTTCAGCGAGCTGGCCCCGCCGTAGGTCACCGCCTTCAGCGCCGCCTCCAGGGCTTCGCCGGTCGGGGCCGACAGGGCGACCACGCGCGGCGCGTCGTCGGCGAAGGTCACCAGGTCCACCGCCCCCGGGCGCGCGGCCTCGACATAGCGGCGCAGCACGGCGATCTCGGTCGCCAGGTCGTCGCCGGTGCGCGAGCGCGAACGGTCCCAGTAGACGCGCAGGCGGCGCACCGTGGCGGCCTGGGCGTCGAACGGCAGGCGCAGCTCGAAGAACCGCTCGCCGTTGGCGTGGCGGCTCAGCTCCAGCGGACCCGCCGCGCTCCACGCGCCCACCCGCAGGGCKCCGGACAGGGTGACGTCCTTGGCCACGGCCAAGGCGCTCCAGCCGCCGGCGGCGGCCTTGGTCCAGTCCGGCTTCAGGCCGCCGGGCGCGACCAGCGACGGCGCGGTGACGGCGCTCGGCGCGGCCACCGCGATCTTCATCGCGCCCACCACCGCCTGCGACGACAGCGGCAGCTCGAAGCTCCCGTCGGCGGCCAGGGGGCTGACATAGCTGAGGCGGATGGTGCGGCCCCGTCCCGGCATGATCGGGAACACCCGGGTGTGGAAGCTGTTGTCGGCGGTCACCTCGGCTAGGCCGGGGTCGACCCCGGCCCGCACGCGCTCCTCATAGACCAGCTTGGCCTGGCGCTTGCCGGTCAGCACCCCGTCGACCATGCGGCCGTCGACGTCCAGGGCGTAGCCGTTGACCACCGCACCGGCCGGCAGGGCCAGGGTGAAGTCGCCTTCCATGATCTGGGCCGTCGGATTGTCGAAGCGCGCCGTGATCGTGGTCTGGGCCAGGCCGCCCACCAGGGTGACCTCGACGTCGAGATTGGCGATCTTCAGGGCCTGGCTCGGCTGTCCGGTCTCCACGCCGCGCGGGCGGGCGACCAGCAGCGGATTGGCGGTCTCCGCCGCCCATGCGCCGACGCTGGACAGGGCCAGCATCGCCGCGACCAGGACAACCTTCATGACGTGACGTCTCCCCGTTCTTCCTTATGACGAGGAGCCTAGGCGCAGATTACATCTGTAGACAAGAGAGGTTCGGAGCCGTGCGCCTCAATAAGCCTTGCCGTTGTTTTTGCGCACCGGCAGGGCGGCCCAGTCGAAGTCGACGAACAGGCGGGCGTTGATGCTGATGCGCGGGTCGTCGAAGTCGGGCTGGCCGCTGTCGAAGCTGGGGAACTCCGAATAGGTCGGGCAGCCGCAGATGGCGCAGTGGTGGTGCTGGCCCAGATAGTGGCCCCACTGATAGGTCGAGACCCGGTCGCGGGCCGTGGTCAGCTTGAACTGGGCGGGCCTGTAGTAGGCGTAGAGCGCGCCCCGCCGCGAACAGAACGAACAGTTGCAGTCGGTCAGCTCGGTCGGCGCCTCCGTCACCTCGAACTGGGTGGCGCCGCAGTGGCAGCGGGCCTTGAGGGGCAGGTCGGTCATGGCGTCTCTCCTGGCGGGAACAACGCCCGCCACCCTAGGCGGCTCCTGCTGACAGCCGGGTCAGCATGCGACGTCCGGTCGCGGCCTGGGGTCGCGCCCCGGCCTGCTATCGTCCCGGTTTACGAATTCATCACGCGCTCGCGAACATCCTCCCGGAGGTTCGCCGGACGTCGGCGACGAACGGGCGGGGCATGATCGACAGGAAACGGATCGGATCGGCGGCGGCGCTCGCCGTCCTGCTGGTCGCCGGGCCCGTGGCGGCGGCCGCCGGTCCGGTCGACGCGCGCCTGGACGCCGCCAAGGCCGCCATGATGGGCGACCCCGCCGCCGCCCTCACCCTCTCGACCCAGGCCCTGGCCTTGGCCAAGGCCGATACCGGCCCGCGCCGCGACCAGGAGATCGCCGCCGCCCAGTGGCTGCAGGGCGAGGCGCTGCTGCGGCTGGACCGTCCCGACGAGGCCGCGCCGGTGATCGCCGCCGGCCTGGCCGTGGCCGCCGCCAAGGCGCCCGACAGCAAGCTGCACGGCGACCTGGTCATGACCCAGGCCGCGCTGGAGGCCGCCCGCGGCCAGGTGCAGCTGGCCCTGCGCGACTTCCAGGCCGCCTATCGCATCTTCGGCAAGGCCGGCCATCCGCGCGGCCAGGCCGTGGCCCTGCAGAACATCGGCTCGATCTATCAGGACGCCCACGACTACGAGAAGGTGCTGCACTACTACGCCCAGTCGGCCGAGGCCTATCCGGCCGACCAGCTGCTGCAGCTGAGCGCGGCCAACAACATCGGCAACGCCCTGATGGACGGCGAGCAGTACGACCGGGCGGTGGCCGAGTTCGAACGGGGCCGCAAGATCGCCCACGCGATGGGCAGTCCCCAGCTGGAGGCGCGGATCACCGCCAACCAGGCCATCGCCGAGGTCCACGGCGGACATCCCGACGCCGCCATGCGCCTGATCGATGCGGCCAACGCCCTGCTGCGTCCCCTGCCCGACGCGCCGGACGCCCGCCGGTCGGTGATGAAGGCCACGGTCCAGGTCGAGCTGGCGCGCGGCCATCCCAAGGCCGCCGCCGCCCTGCTGGCCCCGCTGTTCGCCGGCGTGGACCTGACGACCACCGGGCCCGAATACGTCGACCTGCACGCGGCCGCCTACAAGACCTACAAAAAACTGGGCCAGACCGAGCTGTCCCTGGCGCACCTGGAGGCGTTCAAGCGCCTGGACGACCAGGCCCAGACCCTGGCCGCCTCGACCAACGCCGCCCTGATGGCCGCCCAGTTCGACTCCGCCAACCAGGCCTCGCGCATCGCCGCCCTGAAGGCCGGCCAGCTGGAGCGCGACGTCAAGCTGGCCCGGGCCCGCAACATGATCGCCGCCGTGCTGCTGGCCGCCGCGGCCCTGGCCGTCGCAGCCCTGGTGGCGGCCGTCGTGGGCGTGCGCCACAGCCGCAACCTGGCCCGCGCCGCCAACGAGCGGCTGCGCCAGGCCAACCACGACCTGGCCAAGGCCGTACGGGCCCGCACCGAGTTCCTGGCCGCCACCAGCCACGAGATGCGCACCCCGCTGAACAGCATCCTGGGCATGACCGAGGTGGTGCTGGCCCAGCCCGAGCTGGACCCCGCGCTGCGCGACCGGGTCGCGGTCGTCAGCGCCGGCGCCGAGACCATGCGGGCCCTGGTCGACGACATCCTGGACCTGGCGCGCCTCGAGACCGACGGCGTCACCCTGAACCGCGCCGCCTTCGACCTGCCCGCGCTGGGCCGCCAAGCCGCGCGGCTGTGGTCGGACGAGGCCGCCGCCAAGGGCCTGGCCCTGACCTGCGACTTCGCCGCCGCCCCCGGGCGGATCGTCGAGGACCAGGGCCGCCTGCGCCAGATCCTGTTCGCCCTGCTGTCCAACGCCGTGAAGTTCACCGACCGGGGGTCGGTGTCGCTATCGGCCAGCGTCCGCCAGGACCCCGCCGGCGAGCGGCTGGTCCTCCAGGTGGCCGACACCGGCCCCGGCGTCCCGCCCGACAAGCTGGCCGAGGTGTTCGAGCCGTTCGGCCAGGTCGATTCCAGCCGCACCCGGGCCCACGGCGGAGCGGGCCTGGGCCTGGCCATCTGCCGCCGGCTGGCGGACGCCATGGGCGGCGAGATCCGCCTGGACAGCGTCGTGGGCCAGGGCTCGACCGCCACCGTCGTCCTGCCGCTGCAACGAGCGGACGCGGTCGCGGCCGCGCCCGGTATGCAGGGCGCGCTGGGCGACCGCGCCGTGCTGTTCTGCGATCCGAACCCGCTGACCCGGTCGATCCTCGCCGGGGTGCTGCGCCCCAAGGTCCGCGAACTGGCCGCGACGGCCGGCCTGGCTGACGCCCTGGACACGGCCCAGGGCCGGCGCTTCGACCTGGCCCTGGTCGAGGCGGCCGAGCTGGGCGACGGCGCCGAAGCCCGCCGCGCCGCCCTGGCCGCGCTGCGCGAGGCCCTGGCGCCGGCCCCGGTCGCGGTGCTGCTGGCCCAGGCCGCCGACGGCTCGGACGACGAGGCGGAAGCCGCCCTGCTGTCGGACGGCGCCGCCCTGGTCGTGCGCAAGCCGGTCACCGCCGCGGCCCTGGTCGAGGCCCTGGGCGGCCTGCTCGAAAAGCGGGCGGCCGACGATCGCGACGCCAGGACGGTTGCCACCGCCTGAACCCGCTCTAAACTCTTGTTTGATTTGGGGTCTGCCGCCGTCGCGTCGGACCGCCGACTTTGGAAAGCCGGGGATCCTCCGCGATGCGGGTGCTGTTCGTCGAGGACAACCAGATGAACCGCCGGGTCGTCGCCGAGATGCTGCGGGCCGGCGGGGTCGACATGGACGAGGCCGAGGACGGCCCCTCCGGCCTGGCGATGATCGACGCCAACGCCTACGACCTGGTGCTGATGGACCTGCGCATGCCGGGCATGGACGGCCTGACCGCCATCCGCGAGATCCGCACCCGCCCCGACGCCAAGGCCCAGCTGCCGGTGATCGTCATCACCGCCGACAGCGGCGCCACCCTGGAAGCCGACTGCCAGGCCGCCGGCGCCGACGACGTCATCCGCAAGCCCGTCGACCTCTCGACCCTGTTCACCACCATCGGCGACCTGATCGCCCGACGGGGGGATGCGGGGCTGGTGCTGGGGTAGGGGGCGGGATCGGCGGGCTGGCGGGTGCTGGTGGGTGGAGTTTGTTTCGGGGATAGATGGGCCGAGAGGCCCCACGAGCTGACATCAGGGCCGTTCCAGGAACACGACCTTCAGCCCTGAGCTGACCTGAAATGAACCGGGCATCACAACCGTCGTGCGGGCCCGGGACCTCCATTTCGAGCAGCCCGCATCGCCATGCTGGTCGACCCCGCCGTTTTCGCGTGGAACCGCAACGGCGGCTTAGCGTTAGTGGCTCCGCGCGATCGGGTGCGCTATGGGGGTGCTTGGTGTTCCGGCCTATTTTGAGTTTAGACGCGTCGTGGCTAAAAGCCGTCGACCGGGCGCCAAGGATTCCTTGCTCCCAGCTCAAGCGCGGTCTCTCGCCAAGCCCGGACCGCTTTCGCGCCGTTCCCGTCCGCCGCTCGTGTCCTGACCGCTCGCCAAGCCAACCGCCATTTGCCCCCGGTATCGCCTGAGGGGGCAGGATCGACAACTCCGACTCCGAGTACTCCATGTCGTCAATCGAACCTCGTCGCCCGTCCTCCTCCGGGACGAAAGTGGAACTATGGGCGACAATCGGGCTCGCGCTCGTTCTGGCGTTCTTCGTTCTCAGCGGCATGATCGCCTTCCGCAACATCGAGGTTCTCAGGACCAACAACGAGAAGATTTGGCACACCCACAATGTGCTGATGGCGCTGGACGAGCTGCTCTCCACGGCCCAGGATGCGGAGACCKGCCAGCGCGGCTACCTGCTGACGGGCAACGACCGGTATCTCGAGCCCTACCAGAACGCGGTCAGCGCCGTCGGCCAGCGCGCCGACGAGGTGGCCGCGCTCACCAAGGACAACCCGGCGCAGCAAGCCAACCTCATCCCGCTMAAGCGCCACATCGCCGCCAAGCTCGATGAACTCGCGAAGACTGTGGACCTGCGCCGTCGCGGGGAAACCCAGGCCGCGCTCGCTGTTGTCGCCACCGACCGCGGCAAGATCGAGATGGACGCCGTCCGCGCCCAGCTGGACGTTATGCGCACCGAGGAAAACCGCCTGCGCGACATTCGCCTGGCCGAGATGGACTCCGCCCACAAGACCGCCCTGACCAGCGGCGTGCTGACGTGTCTGCTGGGGGCCGCGCTGACGATCGCCGTATTCGCCCTGATCCGCCGCAGCGCTCGCGCCCGGGCCCGGGAGGAATGGCTGCAGTCGGGCCAGGTCGGCCTCGCCGAAGCGATGATGGGCGACAAGTCGGTCGAGGAGCTGGGCGACAGCATCCTGACCTTCCTGTCGCAATATCTCGGCTTCCAGGCCGGCGCCCTGTTCAAGGGCGAGAAGGGCCAGTTCTATCGCGCCGCGGCCCTGGGGATTCCCGCCGACGCCGACGTGACGCTTCGCTTCGGGGTCAAGGAAGGCCTGCTGGGCAAGGCCGCCGCCGACGGCCGCCCGACCATCGTTCGCGACGTGCCCGAGGGCTACCTGACCATCAGCTCGGCCCTGGGGCGCGACAAGCCCCGTCATCTGGTCATCGTGCCGGCCCATGCCGACGACGTCGTCAACGCCGTGATCGAACTGGGCTTCCTGCATCCAGCCGACGAGCTGATGCTCGAATTCCTGGACCAGGTTTCGCCGTCCATCGGCATCGCCCTGCGCTCGGCGCGCTATCGTTCCGAGCTGCAGAGCGTGCTGGAGGAAACCCAGCGCCAGGCCGAAGAACTGCAGGTCCAGAGCGAGGAGCTGCGGGTCTCCAACGAGGAGCTGGAGGAACAGGGTCGAGCGCTCAAGGAGTCGCAGACGCGGCTGGAGCAGCAGCAGGTCGAACTGGAGCAGACCAACAGCCAGCTCGAGGAGCAGGCCCAGACGCTGGAGACCCAGCGCGACGAACTGGAACGCACCGGCGCCGCCGTGGCGCTGAAGGCGCGCGAACTGGAACAGGCCAGCCAGTACAAGTCCGACTTCCTGGCCAACATGTCCCACGAGCTGCGCACGCCGCTCAACTCGCTGCTGATCCTGTCCAAGCTGCTCAGCGACAACCCAAACGGCAACCTCTCGGGCGAGCAGGTGAAGTTCGCCCAGACCATCCAGTCGTCGGGCAACGACCTGCTGACCCTGATCAACGACATCCTCGACCTGTCGAAGATCGAGGCCGGCCATATCGAGGTGCGCCCCGAAAGCCTCCCGCTGCAGCGGTTGACGGGGGACCTGCGCCAACTGTTCCAGCCCGTCGCGGACGAGCGCGGCCTGGGCTTCGAGATCGTCGTGGCGAAGGACTGCCCCGCCCTGGTCGAGACCGACCGCCAGCGCCTGGAGCAAATCCTCAAGAACCTGCTGTCGAACGCCTTCAAGTTCACCGAAGAGGGTCAGGTCCGCCTGACCGTCTCGCCGGCCGGCGCCGACAGCCTGGCCTTCGCGGTGACGGACACCGGCATCGGCGTTCCGCGCGAACAGCAGGAGAGCATCTTCGAGGCCTTCCGGCAGGCCGACGGCACGATCAGCCGCCGGTACGGCGGCACGGGCCTGGGCCTGTCGATCTCGCGCGAACTGTCGCGCCTGCTGGGCGGAGCGATCACGCTCAAGAGCACGGCCGGCGAAGGCAGCACCTTCACCGTCACTATCCCGCGCACCTACGATCCGACCTTCGTGGCGCCACGCGAGCAGGCCGCGCCCGTCGAGGCGATCCCCTCCCCCGCGCCGCGCCCGCCGCGCGCCAAACGCCTGGCCAAGACGGTCGAAGACGACCGCGAACAGCTGACCAAGGGCCGCCGGGTGCTGCTGGTCATCGAGGACGACGACAAGTTCGCCGGCATCGTGCGCGACCTAGCCAAGGAGCTCGGCTTCGACTGCCTCGTGGCCGGCACGGCCGAGGACGCCCTGAAGCTGGCCCGGCAGTTCAAGCCCAGCGCGGTGGTCCTGGACGTGGGACTTCCGGACGAGTCGGGCCTGATGGTCCTGGATCGCCTCAAGCGCGACGACACGACCCGGCACATCCCGATCCATGTGATCTCGGCCGCCGACCACAGCCAGACCGCCCTGTCGCTGGGCGCGATCGGCTACATGGTCAAGCCGGTCAAGCGCGACGAGCTGGCCGAGGTGCTGCGGACCCTGCAGTCCAAGCTGACCAGCACGGTGCGACGGGTGCTGATCGTCGAAGACGATCCGGTGCAGCGCGACGCCGTCGGCAAGCTGCTGTCGTCCGGCGACGTCGAGACCGTCGGCGTCGGCACGGCCGCCGAGTGCCTGGAACAGCTCAAGCAGCAGACCTTCGACTGCATGGTGCTGGACCTGTCCCTGCCCGACGCCTCGGGCTACTCGCTGCTGGAGACGCTGAGCCAGGACGGCGACCACGCGTTCCCGCCGGTCATCGTCTATACCGGCCATGACCTGTCGGCGGACGACGAGCAACGCCTCCGTCGCTATTCCAGCTCGATCATCATCAAGGGCGCCAAGTCGCCCGAACGCCTGCTCGACGAGGTCTCGCTGTTCCTGCACCAGGTGGTGTCCGAGCTGCCGCCCGAGCAGCAGAAGATGATCCAGAAGGCCCGCAACCGCGACGCCGTCCTGGAGGGCCGCCGCGTGCTGATCGTCGAGGACGACATCCGCAACGTCTACTCCCTGACCAACGTGCTCGAACCACGCGGCGCCGTCGTCGAGATCGCCCGCAACGGCCAGGAGGCGATCGAGGCCCTGGGGCGGTCCGCCGAGGATCCTTCCCGCGCCGTCGACCTGGTGCTGATGGACGTGATGATGCCCGTGATGGACGGCCTGACCGCGACGCGCCAGATCCGCGAGGATGCGCGATGGTCCAAGCTGCCGATCCTGATGCTGACCGCCAAGGCCATGCCCGACGACCAGGAGCGCTGCATCGCCGCCGGGGCCAACGACTACATGGCCAAGCCCATCGACGTCGACAAACTGCTTTMGCTCGTGCGCGTGTGGATGCCTAGGTAGAGCCGTGCCCGACAAGATCGAAGACCTAGAGATCCAGCTGCTGCTGGAGGCGCTCTTCCAGCACTACCACTACGACTTCCGCCACTATGCGCGGGCGTCGATCAAGCGGCGTCTGGTGCAGGCGCGCGATCAGCTCGGCTTCGCCAGCATCTCGGCGCTGCAGGACCGCGTCCTGCACGACCCCGACATGCTGCCGCGCCTGCTCGGCTATCTCACCGTGCAGGTCAGCGAGATGTTCCGCGACCCGTCCTACTTCCGGGCGCTGCGCGAGAAGGTGCTGCCGCACCTGCGGACCTATCCGTCGCTGAAGGTCTGGATCGCCGGCTGCAGCGCCGGCGAGGAGCTCTATTCGCTGGCCATCCTCCTGCGCGAGGAGGGCCTCTACGAGCGGACGCTCTTCTACGCCACCGACATCAATCCGGACGCGCTGAGCGCCGCGGAGGCGGGCCTCTATCCGCTGGACCGGATCCGCCGGTTCACCGAGAACCATCAGAAATCGGGCGGCAAGTCGTCGCTGTCCGACTACTACACCGCCGCCTACGGACGCGCGGTCTTCGACAAGTCGCTGCGCGATCGCGTGGTGTTCTCCGACCACAGCCTGGTAACCGACGCGGTCTTCGCCGAGATGCACCTCATCTCGTGCCGCAACGTGATGATCTACTTCGATCGCGCGCTGCAGGACCGGGCCATCGGCCTGTTCCGCGACTCCCTGATCCGCAAGGGCTTCCTGGGTTTGGGGTCGAAGGAGAGCCTGCGCTTTTCCAAGCACGCCGCCGGATTCGCCGACTTCGTGCCCGAGGAAAAGATCTATCAGAGGCGCGAGCCGTGACCCGGACAACGATCAAGGCGATCGCGATCGGCGCCTCGGCCGGCGCCGTCCAGGCCCTGCAGGCCATCCTACCCCGGCTGCCTGTCGGCTACCCCCTGCCCGTCCTGGTGATCGTGCACGTGCCGCCGGACCGGTCCAACGTCCTGCTGCCGCTGTTCCAAGCCAAATGCCGAATCCCGGTCAAGGAAGCCGAGGACAAGGAGCCCATGGTCGGGGGCGTGATCTATTTCGCGCCGTCCGACTACCACCTGCTCGTCGAGGCCGACGGCGCCCTGGCGCTGTCGAACGACGAACCGGTGAACTATTCGCGCCCCTCCATCGACGTGCTGTTCGAAAGCGCCGCCGACGCCTATGGCCCGGCGCTCGTCGGCGTCATCCTCACCGGCGCGAACAATGACGGCGCCGCAGGCCTGAAGGCCGTGACCGACGCCGGCGGCGTGGCGATCGTCGAGGACCCCGCCCAGGCCTATGCATCGGCCATGCCCGCCGCGGCGCTGGACGCCGTTTCGACCGCGAAGGTCATGACCCTGGATGCGATCGCATCCTATCTGTCGAGTCTGGGGACTACGCGATGATCGCGGAAAAGCCGATCAACTTCCTGCTGGTCGATGACCTCGACGAGAACCTGCTGGCGCTGGAGGCGCTGCTGCAGCGCGAGGGCCTGACCTGCCTGAAGGCGCGTTCGGGCGAAGAGGCGCTCGAGCTGCTGCTCGTGCATGATATCGCCCTGGCCCTGCTCGACGTGCAGATGCCCGGCATGGACGGCTTCCAGCTGGCCGAATTCATGCGCGGCAACGAGCGAGCGCGTCACATCCCGATCATCTTCGTGACCGCCGGCACAGCGGGCAACGTCGACGCGTTGCGCCGCTTCCGGGGCTACGAGGCCGGCGCTGTGGACTTCATCCAGAAGCCGATCGAGGCTCATGTGCTGCGCAGCAAGGCCAATGTGTTCTTCGATCTCCATCGGCAGCGCCAACAGATCGAAATGCAGCGCGACGAACTGGAAGCCGCGGCCCAGGCCCTGCGGCGGGCCGATCGCCACAAGGACAGTTTCCTGGCGGTCCTGGCGCACGAACTGCGCAATCCGGTCGCGGCCCTGACCGGCGGCCTTCACCTGCTGGGCAAGGACAACCCGCCCGAACGCGCGCGGGACATCCGAATCCGCATGGACCGGATGCTCACCCACCTATCGCACCTGGTCGACGATCTCCTCGACGTTTCGCGGGTCAACCAGGGCAAGATCTCGCTGAAGAAAGAACGGCTCGACCTGCGCGAAATCCTTCGATCGGCGATCGAAGCCAGCCAGCACAACATCGACGCCGGGGCCCACCGGTTCACGACCGAGTTCCCCGAGGAACCGATCTGGCTGGACGCCGATCACACGCGGTTGGCCCAGGTGGTGGCCAACCTGCTCAATAACGCGGCCAAATACACGCCCCCGGGCGGCGCCGTGTCCCTGTCCGCCACGGTCCAGGACGGCGTCGCCGAGATCAGGGTGTCCGACACGGGCGTGGGGATTCCCCCCGAGATGCAGGCGGGCATCTTCGAGATCTTCGCCCAGGTCGAGGACCACCTGACCAAGGCCCAGGGCGGGCTGGGGATCGGCCTGGCCCTGGTCAAGCAGCTGGTCGCGCTTCACGGCGGCGGGATCGACGTCCAGAGCGCGGGTCAGGGCGCGGGCAGCACCTTCATCGTCACCCTTCCCATCGCCGCCGGCCCACCGGACGGGCCAATCAGCGCTTAGGGTGCGGTTTCCAAACATGGCATGCCGGTTGCCCAGCTAGCGCTAAATCTCGCCGTTCACGGTGCCCTTACGTGCGCCCTAGCCGCTGCTGGGCAACGCACGCAAGTTCGTCTTCCTGGTCACCCCCTACCGCCCCACCAGAACCCGCATCGCCAGGATCTCCCGCGTCTGCCGCGTGATCCCGTACAGCACCCCCGGCTGGCTTTCGTCCCAGTCGATGGACTGGCCCTCGGCCTCCATGCCGATGGTGTCGAGGTGGTCGAGCACGCCGCCGCCCATCGGCAGCTGCATGACGTACAGCTCCGGCCGGTCGTGGCCGCTGAGATAGAGCTTGCCGTCCGGGCCCCAGCCGCCGCCCGAGATGCTCATCGGGGCGATGCGGTCCAGCACCGTGGCCGGCAGGGCCCAGGCCTCGAGCCGGCGCCACTGGTCGTCGAACTTCACCAGGGTGGTGTGGCGATGGTCGCGCGGGGGCTCGCCGCCCCGGCCGTCGTAGTTGGCGAACATCACCCACCAGAAGCCGTCGTGGCGGTCGACCCAGGTGGCCGAGCCCGTGCCCAGGCCCAGGGCGGTGCTGCGCCGGTGCGCCAGGGTCATAGGGTCGAACACCTCGATGGTGCTGACCTGGGGCGTGGCGGGGAAGTTGGAGCTGGCGCAGACCAGGTCCTTGGCGACCACGGCGCAGGCGTTGATGTGCGGGAAGCGGGCCTTGTCGCCCGTCCATTCCGCGCGTTTCTCGCCGGTCTTCTTGTCGAAGCGGACCAGCCTGGAATTGCTGACCGAATAGACGTCGGCCGGTCCGACCGCCGCGCCCTGGGTGGCGTCGCCGGCGTAGCGGCGGAGCGTCTGCGCCTTGCGCGCCGGCGCGTCGGCCGGGGGCGCGGGCGCGGGCGCGGCCTGGAGCGCCAGGGCGGCGAGGAGCAGCGGGAGCATCGGTCTTCCTCCTTCGACAGGTCGCCCAGTCTGGCAGGCCAATGTTGCAGCCAATGTTGCGGTCAGGCGACCCCGCCGCACGCCCCAAACGCAAAACGCCCCCGGACCGGGGTCCGGGGGCGCTTCGAGATCGATGGCGAGAAACGCTTAGGCGGCGTTCTTCAGCAGCGACTTGGTCAGGATGCCGATGGCGGCTTCGCGGTCGATGCGCTCGATGGCGGCGACTTCGCGGGCCATGCGGTCCAGGGCCGATTCATAGAGCTGACGCTCGGAATAGGACTGTTCCGGCTGGTTCTCGGCGCGGTGCAGGTCGCGGACCACTTCGGCGATCGAGATCAGGTCGCCCGAGTTGATCTTGGCTTCGTATTCCTGGGCGCGACGCGACCACATGGTGCGCTTCACGCGGGCGCGGCCCTTCAGGGTGGTCAGGGCTTGCGACACGACATTGCCTTCGGCCAGCGGGCGCAGGCCCGCGGTCTTGGCCTTCTTGGTCGGCACGCGAAGGGTCATCTTTTCGTGGTCGAAGGTGATGATGTAGACCTCGAGCGACATCCCGGCCACTTCCTGGGTCTCGACGCCCTGGATGCTGCCCACGCCGTGCGCGGGGTAAACGACGTGATCGCCGACCGAGAATTCCAGACCGCTCTTGCTCATTCGTTCGTCCTCAATAAGTTCGGGCAGAGCCCAAAACACCGCGTCTCGAAAACATCCAAAGGGCGTCCCAAACGGCGACAGGGACCCGTCCGCGAAATGCTTGCGGGGCCAAGACCGGTCGGGATTGGGATAGTTCTTAAGTCACCCTTCGCCTTCGATCGGGCGCGCCGGTTTCCCGGCTGACATCGTCCACATGACGGGCAGGCGCGACACATCGCGACCGTTACGTCGGAACCGACAATATCATAAAATTCAGCTTGATGAAAGGCTTGCGACCTGTTTAGCCGCCCGATCCGGCCGGTTCGGGCAAGCTTCCCGAGGTTTTTCGCCGAATTTTTCGCCGAAACGCTCGGTTTTGGCGTTCGCGCGCGAAGCGGGAGCGGGAGGCCCGCCGGGCGAGTCGCGACGCCCCGGATCGGGACGCCGTCAGGGGTCGGGCGTCGCGGCGCCCGACCGGCTCAGCTGCCCTTGCCGGGCTTTTCGCTGAAGTACTTCTCGAACTTGCCGGTCTCGCGCTCGAACGCCTCGCGATCGGCCGGCGGCGTGCCCTTCACCGTGATGTTCGGCCAGATCTTGGCGTATTCGGAATTGATCCGCAGCCACTTGCCGTCCGGCTCGTCCTCGGTGTCGGGCTTGATGGCGTCGATCGGGCATTCCGGCTCGCAGACGCCGCAGTCGATGCATTCGTCCGGATTGATGGCCAGGAAGTTCTCGCCCTCATAGAAGCAGTCGACCGGACACACCTCGACGCAGTCCATGAACTTACATTTGATGCAGGCGTCGGTAACGATGTAGGTCATCGAGGGCTCAGTCGGTTCCGGGACTAGCGCGAGAGGGCCGCGTTTTCGAAGCCGGGCGGCCGAATGTCAATGCGGCTTGGCTGCGCGGGGGCGCAGGATTTCTGACACCTGCCCCGAGAAGGGCGTCCGGAGCCACCTTAAATAGGCTCGGATCTCCATATACCGTCGTTACGTTACCCTTTCTTATCGAAGCTCGGTCACAACCAAGCCGAGGAAAACAAACAAGAAGTCGACAACCCGACCCATGACGAGAACCGCCGTGCGCCCCGACGTCTCGATCACCGACCACGAGACCAAGACGCCGGGCGCCCAGATGGACGCCTTCGAGACGTTCGTGCGTCATGCGCCCTTCGCGGCGGCCCTGGTCGACAACGCCTTCCGCCTCACGGCCGTCAGTCCCGACTGGGCAAGCCACGGCCTGAGCCCCGACCTGGCGCTGGGCGACGACTTCCGCCGCGCCCTGGTCAGCCCCGAGGACGTCGACAGCCTGGAGCGCTGCGTGGCGTTCGGCGAGCCGTTCTCGCGCTATCGGGCCATCTCGCTGCCCGACAAGAATGGCGACGGCGCCGCGCCGCGCATCTGGCGCACCGAATTCGCCGCCACCCTGGCGGACAGCGGCCGCACCCTGGCGGTGATCGTCACCGCCCGCGACGTCAGCGGCTACGCCGAGACCGCCCTGAAGGCCGAGCGCGACCAGCAGCGCCTGAAGATGGCCCTGGAGCTCGACGACCTGATGGTCCGCGAATACGACCTGCGGACCGGCGAGATCTACTGCTCGGGCACCTCGCCGGAGCTGGAGAAGTGGTGCCTGTTCAAGACCGACCCGCTGGAGATCGTCCATCCCGACGACCGCGAGAAGATGGCCGAGCTGGTGCGCAACCGGAAGGACGGCGAGGCCCAGGTTTTCGAGTTCCGCCTCAACCGCGACGACGGGGTCGAGACCTGGGTGCGCTCTGTAGGGAAGAAGTTCCTGGGCGCGGATGGGAAACCGGAACGTCTGGTCAACCTGTTCAAGGACATCACCGACCGCCGCCGCCACACCGAGGCCGTCGAGAACCTGGCCTTCCGCGACAGCCTGACCGGCCTGCCCAACCGCGCCTATTTCAATCGCAAGTTCCAGGAGGCCGTCGACGCCTCGGAGATGATGGGCGAGCTGTTCGGCCTGATCATGATCGACGTCGACCACTTCAAGGACATCAACGACACCCTGGGCCACGACGCCGGCGACGCCCTGCTCAAGCGCCTGGCCGAGATGCTGCACGCGGCCTTCCGGGCCGGCGACACCGTGGCGCGCCTGGGCGGCGACGAGTTCGCGGTGATCCTGCGCGGCCTGCATTCCGAGGCCGACATGATGCGGCCCGTGAACGCCCTGCAGGACCTGCTGCGCCGGCCCATCGAGCACGGCGGCCGCAGCTTCTCGGTCAGCGCCAGCATCGGGGCGGCCCTGCACGGCGACCTCGACGCCGATCCCAGCCACATGATCAAKAACGCCGACATCGCGCTCTACCGGGCCAAGGACGAGGGCCGCAACCGCAGCGTCGTCTTCGATCCCTCGATGCGCTCGGCCCTGGAGCAGCGGGTCGAGCTGCTGCGCGACGTACGCGCGGCGATCGCGGCCAAGGAGTTCGTGCTCTACTACCAGCCGATCGTCGACATCGCCTCGCACAGCGTCAGCGGCTTCKAGGCCCTGATGCGCTGGGACCACCCCGAGCAGGGCGTGCTGACCCCCGACCGTTTCCTGGCCGCCTTCGAGGACCAGGACCTGTCGCTGAAGCTGGGCGACATGGCCTTCGAGACCGCGCTGAAGCAGATGCGCGACTGGCTGGACCAGGGCGTGGAGTTCGGCCGCGTGGCGGTCAACATCTCGGCCGCCCAGTTCCGCAGCGGGCGCCTGGCCGAAGAGGTCCAGGACCGGCTCCAGCGCTGGAACGTGCCCTGCGAGCGCCTGACCATCGAGGTCACCGAGAACGTCTATATGGGCTGGGGCTCGGAGATGGTCAGCGACACCGTCCGCCGGCTGCACGCCGCCGGGGTGATGATCGCCCTGGACGACTTCGGCACCGGCTACGCCAGCCTCGCCAACCTGCGCCAGTTCCCCATCGACCGGCTGAAGATCGACAAGTCCTTCGTCCAGAACGCCGAGGACGCCGCCATCGTGAAGGCGGTGATCACCCTGGGCTCGTCCATGGGCATGAAGGTGGTCGCCGAGGGCGTCGAGGACCAGGCCCAGCTGGACGCCCTGGCCGACTACGGCTGCGACCAGATCCAGGGGTATCACTTCTCGCGGCCGATGCCGGCGGGGATGGTGCCGGGATTCCTGGAGCGGTTCGGGGTCTAGGCGGCCTGACGCCTCGGACTATGGGCAACCCTCGCGATCCATTTGTCCGCCGCAGCGGATGTCGGCCACATCGCGGATCCAGCCGCCCGGCCCCGTCAGGCGCTTGACCCGCACCCAGAAGACCATCGGCGGCGCGCCGGCGGGCGGCGGATCGAAGTCGATGCGGGCGTAGTCGGGCCCGATGCTCTCGGGGTCGCACCAGTCCAGGACAGCGCCCTTGCGCCACAGGTCCAGGCAGCCCTCGCCCGTAGGGGTGAGGCCATAGACGACATCGCCCCTGGCCAGCGGTCGCGGCAGCTTGCCGCTCTCGCGCACGACGCCGCGAACCGGGACCAGGCGCACCTCGGTGTCGACCGCCTCCACCCATTCGCCGGCCTCCAGGCGGCCGACCGCCGCGGCCGAAGGGCCAGGCCTGTCATAGAGCGTGACCATCGCCGCGGCCTGGATCTTGCCGTGCATGGAACAACCCTCGCCGGGACAACCGCCATGGTCGACATAGACTCCGCCCGTCGTCGGCGGCGCCAAGCCCGAGAGGCGTTTCGGCTTCGCGGCGACGCCCGCCCCGCCAAACACGACGCAGGCCAAGGCCGACAGGGCCAGGATCGCTCCCGGCGCGGCTCGATGTTTCATGGCGTCTCCCCCGAGCGCGAAAGCCTCACCGGGAGACTATGGCACAGCTTCTCGGGAAGTCGCGGCCGGCCTACTTCATCTTCAGCGGCGAGATTTTGCCGTTGTCGACGATCCAGGCCTTGTCCTTGCCGGTCCCGACCGCGATCGGCACGTGGTACATCAGCTGCAGGAAGACATGGGTCTCGACCGGGGTCGGCGAGACGATGTGGGTGACGTAGAGCATCGCCGCCTTGGCGCCGGGCGGCAGGTCCGGCTTGGCGCTCAGCGTGAGGCAGCTGGCCGACAGGGCGTCGACCCGCTTGACGATCTGGCCGTCGGCGCTGATCGAGAAGCGGTAGTGGCCGCCGAACGGGATCGCGTCCCGCGCCGGGCTGGGGGCCAGCAGCCAGACCAGCCAGCCGTCGCCCTCGACGTCATGGATGACGACGCTGTTGTAGCCCTGTCGGCAGGCGCCCGGCAGGTTCTGGATCGCCGTCTGGCGGGCAGCGAAGGCCGCGCGCTCGTCGGCGGTCAGCGACMGGTCGGCCGGCTCGACCACCGCCCCGGCGCCCTTGGCGTCGACCACGATATCATAGCCGGCCTCCAGCCCGCCGCCGACGTCGCGCAGGAACCGCACCTTCTCGGCGTCGCCCTCGCCTTCGACGATCCAACCCTTGAGCCCGACGCCCTCCAGGTCCTGGACCTTCTCCTGCAGCGCGTCGGTGGCCAGCCAGGCGGCCCGGTCCTGCCGATAGATCGCCGCACCCAGGCGCTCGATCGTCGGGATGTCGAAGGCGCGGATCGGCGGCGGCTTGTCGGCGGCCAGGGCGGGATGGACCATGGCCAGGGCCAGGCTCGCGGCCAGGACGAAACGACGGATCATGCGAAGCTCCCCACTCAGAAGCGCCAAGCTAGAGCGTTCACGAGGAAGGTCCATCGAGAATGCTCGCGAAGGTGGTGAAATCCTTCTCCCCTTGCGAGAGAAGGTGTCGGCGAAGCCGACGGATGAGGGGTCTCTCAGAACCTTCCGCCGTGCGCAGCTGACCTGGCCATCAACCCCTCACCCGACCCGCTACGCGGGCCACCCTCTCCCGCAAGGGGAGAGGGATCATTCTGAGTCCACCGCCTCGTACAACTCACGCGCCTCGGTCGCCGGGCCGCGCCGCTCGCCGAAGCCCAGCACCCGCACCGACACCACGCGGCCGCCGATGGCGAACACCAGGCCATCGCCGATGCGCAGGCCGCGCGAGGGCTTGTCGACGCGGCTCTCCACGCCCGTCCGGGTCAACCGGATGCGCCCCTCCTCGACGAAGCGGCCGGCCAGGGAGCGGGTCTTGAAGAACCGCGCGCGCCACAGCCAGACGTCGGCGCGGCAATGGCCGGGATCGGCGTCGGTCATGCGGAAGCCTTGGCGGCGGCGCCGGCGGCCGGCTTGCGGCGGCGCGGCTTCTTCCGGCGCGGCGGCGGCTCGGTCAGCTTGGCGAGAGCCGCGAAGGGCGAGTCGGGACGCGCCTTGACGCGCGGCTCGGGCAGGGCCGCCCCGCGCCGCTTCCAGACGATCGGGTCGCCCTCCTTGGGCCGGATGGCGGGCGTGTAGTCGAGCGCCCGCAGCACGGCGGCGGCCTCGGCCGGGGTCCAGCCCAGGGCGTCGCGGGCGGCGTCGGTCAGCACCACCCCGCCGGGCCGCTGGCCCTCGCGCAGCAGGGCGTCCAGCCGCTCCAGCATCTCGACCGGGACCACATGCTTGCCCACCAGGCGCAGGCCGTTGGCGGCCAGGGCGCGGGCGTCCGGCGTCGGGCTGGGCGCGGCGGCCAGGCGCTCGCTCTCGCCACGCCAGCCKCCCGGCGTCAGGGCCCGGGCCGTGGCCAGGGCCTCGGGCCGCAGCACCGAGGGCAGGAACAGGCTGAACGCCCCGATCCGCACGCCCAGRCTCTTCAGCGTCCGCCGCTCGGCCTGGCTCATGGCCTTCAGGTCGGTGTCGACCGCGCGCTTGTCCAGCACGCCGCCGGCTTCAAGAAGCCGGTGGGCCAGGCCGCGCGGCAGGCCCTTCAGCTCGCCGCCGGAGAGGGCCCGCTCCAGCTTGCGCAGGCCGTGCAGCTTGCGGTCGACCTCGCCGGCCAGGAAGGCGTCCAACCGCCGCTCGGCGCGCTCGCGGACGCTGGCCTCGCCCAGCTCGCCCAGCAGCCGCGCGCGCGGCTGCATCAGGTTGCCGCCCGCGCGCACCGCGCCGGCCGTCTCGCCCTTCCACAGCACCGCCCCGTCCGGGGTCAGGGTGAAGGCGGTGTCGGCCTCGGCCGCCAGCTGGCCCAGGCGCCGGGCGACCTCGGGGGTGACCGCCCGCTGGGCGGCGTTGCGCAGGGCCTTCTCCTCGAGGGCGCTGGCGCCCTTCTCCTGGACGAAGGTGACGCCGCTCAGCCGGCCCACGATGTGGCCCTCGACCGTCACGGCCCCGTCGGCGCCGACCCCGGCCAGCATGGTCTCGCGGTCGCCCAGCTGGCGCATCAAGACGCTGGTGCGCCGGTCGATGAACCGGGCCATCAGCTTCTCGTGCAGGGTGTCGGACAGCCGGTCCTCAAGCTGCCGCGTCACGCCCTGCCAGTGGGCCGGGTTGTGCAGCCAGTCGCCGCGGTTGGCGATGTAGCTGAGGGTGCGCACGCCCGACAGGCGGGCGGCCAGGCTGTCGATCTCGCCGTCGGTGCGGTCCAGCGCCTTGAACTGGCCGGCGATCCAGTCCTCGGGCAGGCGCTTCCTGCCCGTCGTCAGGTCGTCGAACAGGGTGCGGACCATGCGCTGGTGATCATCGTCGGTGGTCTTGCGGAAGTCGGGCGTCTGGCAGACGTCCCACAGCCGGATCAGGGCCGAGCGGTCGGCCTTGCAGCGGGCGATGACGTCGTCCTGCTGGGCCAGCTTGCGCAGGGTGCGCTCGTCCAGCGCCTCCTCGGCCAGCTTCAGCCCGCCGCGCGGCGGCGGCTCGGCCAGGGAGCGCAGCAGGCCCTGCAGGCTGCCGAAGTCCAGCCGGGCGTTGCGCCATTCCGCGCCCATCACCGGCTCGAACCGGTGGTGCTCGACGGCCTCGACCAGGTCCTCGTCCATCTCCTCGCAGTCGCCGGTGACGCCGAAGCTGCCGTCGCGGGTGAAGCGTCCGGCCCGGCCGGCGATCTGGCCCACCTCCTGCGGGTGCAGCCAGCGGGTGCGCTTGCCGTCGAACTTGCGCAGGCCGGCGAAGGCCACGTGGTCGACGTCCATGTTCAGGCCCATGCCGATGGCGTCGGTGGCCACCAGGAAATCGACCTCGCCGGACTGGTAGAGCGCGACCTGGGCGTTGCGGGTGCGCGGGCTGAGCGACCCCATGACCACCGCCGCCCCGCCCCGCTGCCGGCGGATCAGTTCGGCGATGGCGTAGACGGCGTCGGTCGAGAAGGCGACCACCGCCGTGCGCCGCTGCAGGCGGGTCAGCTTCTTGGAGCCGGTGTAGGTGAGGGTCGAGAACCGCTCGCGGGTGACGATCTCGGCGTCGGGCAGCAGGCGGCGCACCAGGGGTGCCATGGTCCCCGCCCCCAGCAGCATGGTCTCGAACCGCCCCCGAGCGTGCAGCAGCCGGTGGGTGAAGATGTGGCCGCGCTCGGGGTCGGCGCACAACTGGATCTCGTCGATGGCCACGAACTCGACCTCGCGGCCCAGCGGCATGGCCTCGACCGTGCAGACGAAATAGGCCGCGCGCGGCGGGACGATCTTCTCCTCGCCAGTGATCAGGGCCACGCTGGCCTTGCCGCGCAGCTTGACGATGCGGTCGTAGATCTCGCGGGCCAGCAGGCGCAGCGGCAGGCCGATCATGCCCGAGGCGTGGCCCAGCATCCGCTCGACGGCCAGGTGGGTCTTGCCGGTATTGGTGGGGCCGAGCACCGCCGTCAGCTTGGAAGGGGCCAGGCCTGTCGAACGGTCACTCATGGTCCAAAGGTGGGATGGGAATCGCGGCGGGGCAAGCGGGGGGCTTTCGGTAGGACGTGGGGCCAAGGGGCGCGCTCCACCCTCCCCTAACGCCCGTCATCCTCGGACTTGTTCCGAGGATGACGAACCCGGAAGTGGACGCCGCGGCGGCGATCGGCCAACGATAGCGCATGTCCGCCGTCGTCGCCGCCGCCTCCCCCGTCGAACTGGCCGCCCTCTGGCGCCTCGACCTGCTGACGGCGCGGGACGTGGTCCAGGTCTGCCAGGCCTGGCTGGAACAGGACCTCGACGAGGCGTCGCCGGACGTCGCCGTCCTGGCCGGCGAGATCGATCCCCGCCTCGACGACCTGCGCCCGGGCTTCGAGCGCGCCCTGGCCGCCCTGGTCGGCGCGACCTTCACACACGACCAAGCTCTGCTGGTCGCCCTGCGCCTGCACCTGGCCGTCGCCCTGGCCCAGCCCGACGCACGGTTCATGCAAGCCATGGACCTGGCGATCGCCCGCTTCGCCAACGCCAGCGAGCGCCGGCTGGTGGTCCATCCGGCGCGGCTGACCGACCGTCCGGACGAAACCTTCGCCCAGCAGGAACTGGGCCTGGAGTACATCTATGGCCTCTATTGGGAGCTCGACGACCTTCTCCGGGGCGAGATGATGGTCACCAACCCCGCCAAGGTGGAGGCCAAGGTGAGACGGCTCCTGCGCGAGGAGGTCCAGACCCTGCACGACCACCTCGGCGTCCTTGAGGGGGACAGGAGGCGGGCGGCGATCCTCGCCTGACGGGGCGGAGCCCCGCCGCCCGGCAACGCAGCCACGGTCGAGAGCGTTCTGATCCTGTCCGACGAGGAGGATCCAGCCGTGCAGAACTCCCGATGGAAAGCCGCCAGCGCCGAGGTGCACGAAGCCCTGCGCGACGCCAAGATCGCGGCGGTGATGCACGCCGTCGAGAAGGTGGACGCGGCCCTGATCGCCGACGAGTACGCGGTGTTCGCCGCCGCCCTGGCGCCCGAGCTGGTGGTCAACAACCCCGGCAACATCGTCGCCGCCAGCGCCGTGGTCCGCCAGCTGAACGCCGACGGCAAGATCGCCTACAGCCAGTACGAGCGCCTGCTCGAGCACGCCTCGCTGCGGGGCGAGATGGTGCTGCTGATGGGCGAGGAGACCGTGGTGCCCAAGCCGCCCAATCCCTTGGCCGGCCAGACCGTCCACCGCCGCTTCACCGAGCTGTGGCGCCCCGAAGGCGAGAAGTGGCTGCTGACGGCCCGGCAGGCGACGGTGGTGCGGTAGGGGCCGCGCAGGTCAAGTTTCCCCTTCCCCTACACGCCGTCATCCCGAGCCTTGTGCCCGGGACCCCTGGTTCAACTGAGCTGTGACATGCAAGCGGTTCGCCAGCGAACCGCCCCCACTGCACCTGCGGCGGACAGAGGGGTCCCGGGCACAAGGCCCGGGATGACGGCCGATAAGGACCGGGGAGGGCCCTACTTCTCGAACACCACCTTGCCGTCGACGATGGTCAGCACCGCGTCGGCCTTCAGGATTTCCGGCGGGGCCACGGTCATCAGGTCCTTCGAGAACACCGTCACGTCCGCCTTCTTGCCCGCCTCCAGCGTGCCGCGGTCCTGCTCGGCGAAGGCGGCGTAGGCCGGGGCCCAGGTCAGCATGCGCAGGGCCTGGTCGCGGGTGACGGCCTCGTTCGGGCTCCAGTCGGCGTTGGCGAAGCCGTCCAGGCTGTGGCGGTAGACGGCGGCGTAGAACTCGATGCGCGGGTCGCCGACCTCGACGGGGGCGTCCGAGCCGGCGGCGATCACCGCCCCGCTGTCCAGGAAGTCCTTCCAGCGATAGCCCTCGTGCAGCCGCGCCTTGCCCAGGCGGGCGGGGGCGAAATAGAGGTCGCCGATGGCGTGGCTGGGTTGCATCGAGGCGATCACCCCCAGCTTGGCGAAGCGCGGCACGTCGGTGTCGGTGACGATCTGGGAGTGCTCGATGCGCCAGCGGGCCTGGGTGTCGCCCGCCAGGGCCTCCTCGAACCAGTCCAGGGTCATGCGGTTGCCGCGGTCGCCGATGGCGTGCATGGCCACCTGGGCGCCGACGGCCTTGGCCCGCTTCATCATGTCGAGGCCCTTGTCGCGCGGGGTCAGCTGCAATCCGAGCCCTTCGGCGTCGCTGTAGGGCTCGAGCAAGGCCGCGCCGCGCGAGCCCAGGGCGCCGTCCATGTAGAGCTTGATCCCGCGCACCCGGATCAGCCCCGTGCCGTCCTGGGAAGGCCCCACGGGCAGCACCACGTCGGCGCTGGCCGGGTCCATGTAGTTGTCGACGCGCAGGCTGAACCGCTTCTCCCGCGCCAGCCCCTGCAGGATCACCAGATCGCCCTTGTCGACGCTCATATTGGCCAGGCCCGTCCAGCCGCGCGACGCGTAGAGGGCGCCGGCCTTCTCCAGGGCCTGGCGCTTGAGGGCGTCGGACGGCGGCGGGATCACCCCGGCCACCAGGCCCTGGGCGTGGTCGATCAGCATGCCGTCGGGCTCGCCGGCKGGACCCTTCAGGATTTGGCCCCCGGCCGGGGCGACGGTGTCCTTGGTCACGCCGGCCGCCGCCAGGGCCGCGGTCGAGGCGACCACCGCGTGGCCGTCGGCCCGCTCCAGCACCACGACCCGGCGCGGGGCGGCGCGGTCGAGGTCGGCGCGGTTGGGGAAGCGCTTCTCGGGCCAGTGAGTCTCGATCCAGCCCCGGCCGTAGATCGGGCCGTCGGGATGGGCGTCGGCATAGGCCTTCACCGCCGCCACCAGGCTCTCGACCGAGGTGGTCTGGTCCAGGTTCAGGGTCAGCTCGCGCAGGCCGATGCCGGTCAGGTGGGCGTGGGCGTCGACGAAGCCGGGGAAGGCCGCCGCGCCCTTCAGGTCGATGTCGCGGGCGTCCTTGGCGGCCTTGGCCTTGGCCTTGGCGGCGGCCAGGTCGCCGACGAAGGCGATGCGGTCGTCGCGGATCAGCACCGCCTCGGCGCTCGGCGTGGCGGCGACGCCGGTGTGGATCGGCCCGCCGTGGATCAAGATGTCGCCGGCGAACGCCGGGACGCTGGTTGAGGCCAGCAGGGCGGCGAGGGTGAGGATGCGGCGCACGACGATCTCCCGACAGCAAGAACCGGGAAATCTAGGTCAGGAACGGCGGGGTTGGAACCTTGACCTTTGGACTTGCCGTCGGCCGCCCGGTCGCGAAACTCACCCTGACCTCAGTAGCGCCGGGAAAGACGATGAAAGCCTACCTCGTGCTCGACTTCGCCATCCGCGACCTGCGCGGCTTCATGCCCTATGTGGCCCAGATCCCGGCCTTCATCGCCAAGCACGGCGGCAAGTATGTCGTCCAGGGAACCGAGCCGACGGTCATGGAGGGCGACTGGGCGCCGCAGCGGATGGTGATCCTGGAGTTCCCCTCGCGCCAGGACGCGCGGGCGTTCCTCGACGATCCCGACGCCCAGCCGCTGTTCGCCGTGCGCCACGCCACCACCGACAGCAGGCTGGTGCTGGTCGACGGCTGCGACTGAGCGGGACGATAGCGGATATCGGACTCCGACATCCCGCCCCCTCTCCAACCGTCGCGTCGCGCTGTTATATTGCCCCCATGACTTCCTCGTCCCCGACCCAGGGCTTCGCGCTTTTCGACACGCCGATCGGGCTTTGCGGCCTGGCCTGGGGCCAACGGGGACTGACCGGGGCGCAGCTGCCGGACCCGACGCCGGGGGCCTCGTGGGACCGCCTGCGCCGCCGCTATCCGGACGCCGTCGAGGCCGCGCCGCCGCCGGAGGTCCAGCTGGTGATCGAGCGGATCAACGACCTGCTGTCGGGCGGGCGCGACGACCTGACCGACGTCGAGCTGGACTACGACGTGGTCGCCCCCTTCAACCGCCGGGTCTACGAGATCGCCCGCGCCGTGCCGCCGGGCGAGACCATCACCTACGGCCAGATCGCCAAGGCCGTCGGCGAACCGGGCGCGGCCCGGGTCATCGGCAAGGCCATGGGCGAGAACCCCTGGCCGATCATCGTCCCCTGCCACCGCGTGCTGGGCGCCGACGGCAAGCCGGGCGGCTTCTCCTCGCCGGGCGGCCTGCAGACCAAGGCGCGGATGCTGACCATCGAGCGGGCCCGGACCAACGACGTGCCGACCCTGTTCGACCTGGAGTTCTCGGTGGCGCCGAAGCGGGGGCGGTAGGGTCGAACCCGCCTGCACCCTAAATTTTGGTGTCATCCCGGAAAGCGCGGAGCGCTTGTCCGGGACCCAGGTGAACCGTAACGCGCCAGCCCCGTCCCCTGGGTCCCGGACAGCCTCTGCGAGGCTTCCGGGATGACAACGGTTTTGGGGCGCGATTTCTATCGGCCGAACCGATGGMGGCCAACCTCTCCGACCTACAGCCCCCGCCCCACCCGCAGCACCAGCTCGCGCAGCCAGATCGAGCCCGGGTCCATCCGCGCCTCCACCGGATAGAACAGGTACTGCTGGTCCTCGCCCGGATCGATCGGCGGCTCGACCCGCAGCAGGTCCAGCGGCCCGGCCAGGGCGGTGATCAGCCGGCCGGGGACGAAGGCCACCAGGTCCGAGCGGGCGGTCATGCGCAGGGCCTGCAGGTAGCTGGGCACGGCCAGGGCGATGCGCCGCTCTATGCCGTTCTGGCGCAGGAAGGGCTCGATGGCGTCGTCACGCTCGCCCGCCCCCACCACCGCCACGTGGCGGGCGGCGTTGAACACCGACAGGTCCGACAGCCGCCCCGCGTCCGGATGCCCGCGCCGCACGGCCAGGGCGTCGCGGTCGGTGTAGAGCGACTGGCGGTGGAAGCCGGGATAGGCCTCGCCGGTCCAGGCGATCACCAGGTCGACCGTGCGGGCGAAGTCGGGGGTCAGCACCGCCGGGCCGCGCCAGGGCACGACGTCCAGCCGCACGCCGGGCGCGGCGGCGGCCACCTGGTCCAGCACGGCGGGCATCAGCAGGTCGACGCACAGGTCGGGCATCATCAGCCGGAAGCCGCGCGCGCTGGTCGCCGGGTCGAAGCCCTGGTCCTGGAACAGACCGCGCACCTGATCCAGGGTCTGGGCCAGGGGCGCGCGCAGGGCCTCGGCGCGCGGCGTCAGCGCCATGCGCGGCCCCACCCGCACCAGCAGCGGATCGCCAGTCGCCTCGCGCAGGCGGCGCAGGGCKTGGCTGACCGCCGGCTGCGACAGGTTCAGGCGCAGGGCCGCGCGCCCGACGCTCGCTTCGGCCAGCAGCGCGTCCAGCGCCACCAGCAGGTTCAGGTCCAGCTTGGCGAGGTTCATTCGGTGAATATAGATCATCATCAGCATCGATTGGATGAATGATGTTCGCCACCGGATGATGGGGCTCCCTCGAGACCGGAGAACCGCCATGAGCGCGCCTGAGAACGATAAGACAGACGACAACAAACGACTGATGCGGGCCATCTTCGACGGCCTGGCGCGTGGCGACGCCCGGCTGTTCCTCGACAGCCTGGACGGGACCACGGTCTGGCGGATGATCGGGACCACGCCCTGGTCGGGCGTCTACACCGGCAAGGCCGCCATCCGCCGCGACCTGCTGGGCCCGCTGTTCGCCCAGTTCGCCGACCAGTACCTGAACACGGCCGACGCGATCATCGCCGAGGGCGACACCGTGGTGGTCGAGTGCCGGGGCAAGGTCACGACCAAGACCGGCAAGCGGTACGACAACACCTATTGCTGGGTCTGCCGGCTGGCGGACGGAAAGATCCGGTCCCTGACCGAATATATGGACACCCAGCTGGTCGCCGAGGCCCTGGAGGCGCCCGAACGGGGAGCCGCCTGAAAGAAGGGGCGCCGACCGGATAAGCGGGGAAGCTTGGCGGTTAACGCCGGTTCACCGTTCGTCGAACACGAGCGAAACGAATCATGACCGAATCAGCGACTTCGCCCGATTCAGTGTTTGTTCCCTACAAGCTATTGTAGCTTAATTCGGATTAACCACAATCGGCATGGCGACGTTTTCGCGCGCGCCGGGGCTGGAACAGCGGCGGGTCGTCAGGGCGAGAGCGTCGCCCCCAGCGCGATCGCCGTGTCCAGGGCCTGGCGATAGGTCTCCATGGCTTCGTCCATCGCCAGGCGCGAGGCCTCCAGAACCTCGGCCGAGGCTTCGCCGGGGCCCGCTCCGGACGCGAGGGCGCGGGTCAGGCCCGCCGCCGTCGCCGCCTCGACCAGCACGGTTGTGCGCTGCAGGTGCTGGGCGGCGCTGACCAGGACCAGGGCGGCGGACTGGACGGCGGCCGCGCGCAGGACGACCGCCGCCGGGTCCGGAGCCTCCCCCGAGGCGGCGGCCCCTCCCGAAGCAGCCATGTCAGGCCTTCGGCTTGGCGGCCGGACGCCGGGAGGTCGCGGGCTTGGTGGCGGACGCAGGCTTGGTCGAAGCCGCCGGCTGGGCGGACGCGGGCGTCAGGCCCTTGATGGCGGCCAGGGCGGCCTCGACCGCCTTGGCCTGGGCCTGGACGTCGCCCCCGCCAAAGGCGCGCAGGGCGGTCAGCAGGGACAGCAGATTGTCCGGAACATCGGACTGGGTCAGCTTCGCCACGGTCGCCGCGTCGACGCCGGCGCCCACGCTGTAGAGCTGCATCACGCCCTGGGTGGTCGCGGCCTGGGCCAGGATCGCCTGGTTCTGCTGGGCGGCCGTGGCGTTCTCGTAAAGGATGCCCGTCGAATGGGCCAGGCTCTGGTAGATCGCGCCCAGGGCCATGGCCGGGGCGTCGCCCAGCACCTTGACGTTGGTCTGGGTGACGGCGTCGGTGATCTGGGAATTGACGGGGGTGTCGAGCGCCATGGCGTCTTCTCCGGACTGCCCGGAGATCAGCCTCCGGTCGTGCGGCGGCATTCTTCGCGCGCGACTCCCAGCTTGGCAATCGGCGTTATCCGAAACGCCCGCCCCGCCTCTAGTCCGGCTTGCACTCGGCGCTGACGCGCTTGGCCTCCATCACCCCGGCCAGAGGGATGCCGTTGATGGTCTTCATATGGACGTTCAGGCGGAAGCTCTCGGGGGTGTAGGTCCCCTTGGCGTCCACGGGCGCCACGCGGCCCTTCTTGTCGGTCCAGGTGCCCTTCAGCGACACCTTGCCGTCCTGCACCACCCGGGTGTCGTAGTCGCAGGTGTATTTGCGGGTGCAGATGCCCTTGGCGAACTGCTCGACATCGGCCTGCTTGAGGCAGCGGTCCTCGCTGCCGGCCGGGATCGGGCCGACCCGGTAGCTGTATTCCCATTGCCCGGGCAGAATCGTCGTGCGCGCGCCGGCGGCGCCGGCGATCTGGGGGGCCGCGACGGCCGCCACGGCGCCCAGAATCAGCGTTCCGGCGATCAGGGCTGGGGCGAGCAGGCGCATGCGGTCGATCTCCTTCAGGGACGGCTCTATATATAGAGCGGCACATGAACCGCGTTTGAAGGCGATGTTGGGGCCGCGTCCAGGCCCGCCTCGCCCCCAAGACGCCCATTGACCGTCAGGCGCGGCTTGACTCGGGAAGGCCCCTTCGCCTATATCGCCCGCTCTCGCGCGGCGGTCCGCCCATCGCGCGCCGAAATTCATGTTGCGGAGCCTTCGGCTTCGCCTAAGCCCAAGGTATCCACATGTCGCGCCGTTGCGAACTCACTGGGGTCGGTCCGATGGTCGGCCACAATGTGAGCCACTCGAACATCAAGACCAAGCGCCGCTTCCTGCCGGCGCTGGCTCCCGCCTCGCTGCAGTCGGAATCGCTGGGTCAGACCTTCAAGCTGCGCATCAGCAACGCCGCGCTGCGCACCCTGGACTTCAAGGGCGGCCTGGACGTGTTCCTGCTGGGCGCCAAGGACGAGCAGCTGTCGCCGCGCGCCCTGAAGATCAAGGCCCAGGTCAAGGCCAAGGCCAAGGCCGCCGCGGTCGCCGCCTAAGACTTTCTCGGCTTACGCCGGACGAAAGGCCCGCGAGGTTCGCCTCGCGGGCCTTTTCGCGTCTGGAGCCTGACGCCCCCTACCCGGCAAAACCCTGGGAGCGCGGCCGGGTTAGCCCCGATTGCGACGCCCCCGCCCCTTGCGGATGCTGCCCCGCGGCCACGCTCCATCCGAGCCCGCCGACAGGAGCACCGCCATGACCCTCAGAATCCTCGCCGTCTCGCTGCTGCTGGGCGCGAGCCTCGCCCAGGCCCCGGTCCTGGCCCACGCCCAGGCGGCGCCCGCCGCCGAGGCCATGCCCGCGCCGGACAAGCCCCTGACCGCCGCCGACCTGGAAGGCATGCGCGAGGAGCTGCGTTCGTCCCGCAAGCAGATCATCGCGGCGACCCTGACCCTGAGCGACGCGGAAGCCACCCGCTTCTGGCCGGTCTACGACCGCTACGCCGCCGAGCGGACCAAGATCAAGGACGACCAGTACGCCCTGATCGCCGACTATGTGAACAAGTACGGCCAGTACGACGACAAGGGCGCGATGGACTTCATCGGCCGCTGGCTGGACCAGGACACCCGCCTGGCCGCCCTGCGGTCCAAGTACGTGCCGATCGTGGGCAAAACCCTGCCGGGCGTGAAGGCGGCCACCTTCTTCCAGATCGACCGCCGACTCAGCATGGCCATCGACCTGAAGCTGGCCTCGATGCTGCCGATCCTGCAGACCCAGACGCCGGCGAAATAGCGGCCGGCTTGGCGGATCCTTTCGCGTCTCGCGCCTGGCCCGCGTCGGTTGACTTGGCCGTCGGCCGCAGCTCAACTCACGCTTGAGAGGGTTGCCGCCGGGGGGCGCATGAATCGACAGGACCGACAGGCATCCACGCCGCTCTTCTGGCTGAGCGTGGTCACCGCGCTGAGCCTGGTCCTGCACGTCCTGCGGGCCGGCCTGTTCGCCTGGGTCACGCACGAGTACGCCGAAGACCGCATACCGCGCCTGCCGGGCGTTTTTCCGCCCGGGCTCGATGTCGGCCTGATCCTGGAGATCGCCGTGATCGCCTCGTCCGCGGTCTGCGGCGTCGCGGGGCTGGTCTGGCTGCACGCCGCCAGCACAAGGGCTCACGCGCTCGGCGCCAGGATGAAGCACTCGCCCTGGAACGGCGTCGGCTGGTTTCTGATTCCGCTGATCAACCTCTTCATGCCGCTGTCGGTCGCCTACGACCTATGGAGGGGCAGCGGGGGCGACGCCGGCAAAAGCCGGATGGTCCTGTTCTGGTTCGGGGCGTATGCGCTAGGCCTCATGATGTCCTGGATGTGGGTGTTCGGGGGCGCTCCCAACCTGCTGGGACAAGCGATCATCGCCGCGTCCAGCCTGACCTCCCTGGCCTTGGCCCGCCGCATCACGCGGTTGCAGGCGACCGTAGTGGAGGTGGCGGCCGAGTTCGGCCCGGCCGACGAGGACGAAGGGGCGCTGGGCGACACCCTTTCGCCGAACGCGCTCCCCGAACCGGAAGTCCTGGAGCCGGCGCCGCGCACGGTGCGCGTGGTGGAGCCGCGCGCGACAGCGGCGCCGGGCGTCATCTACGCGCCGCGCAAGCCGTCCTGAACGCCCCAAAGAAAAAGCCCTCCCCGGGGACCGGGGAGGGCTCCTTGCAATCGCCAAAGGCGGAGGACCGATACGCTACGCGGTCTCCCCCGTACTGTTGGGCAACTGGCCTTAGCGGGCGCGGATGGCCGGGTTGGCGTCGTTGTACGAGGCCAGTTCCGGGTTGTTCAGCTTGCTCACGGCGTCGTTGACCGAGGCGCGCACGCACGAGGGATACAGGTAGGTGGCCAGGCTCTCGCCGCGGACGTTCTGCCAGCAGACGGTCGAGGCGGCCTTGACGATCTCGGCGCGCAGCTCGGCCGGGGCCTTGCCGGCGGTCTTGATGCGGACTTCGGCGGCGCCGGCGGGAGCGGCGGCGAACAGGGCGACGGCCGAGGCGGCCAGGACGATGGTGCGGATCATGGGACGGATTCCAGGACAGCGTTGATTTCAACCCGTCCGAAACACGTTTCCCCTGGCGGCTGGTCCAGGATCTCGCCCGCTCTGCCGCCCTTGCTCAAGCTGTAACTTGTCGCTCGTCACTTATCAACGGTTATATTGCAGTGCGGACGCAAAACCGGTTGACACGAATTGTCGCGGGGAAGCGCGGCCGTAACCCGGTCCCGCGCCGCCGAAGCCGCGCGGGACCGGGCCGGAACGCGGCGGCTTAGTAGCTGACCTTCAGGATGCCGTTGCTGCGGAAGGCCTGGCGGTCATAGGCCTTCAGGGTGGGGCTGCCCACCTTCAGGACGGCGGTGCGGGTCACTTCCCGGACGCAGTAGGTGTAGAGGTCGTCGGCGTGGTTGCCCACGTCCTCGCGGCAGATCGACGAGGCGGCGGCGACGATGTCGGCGTGGATGGCGGCGTCGGTGCGGCCGCGAACCTTGACGTGCTGCTCGTTGGCGAAGGCCGACGAGGCGGTGCACAGGGCCAGGGCCGAAGCGGCCAGGACAAACAGAGTCTTCATGATGCTTACTTCCGAAAGGGGGTTGGGGTTCAACCACCTCCCGGTGCGTTCCTCTGACGGCCGTTGGGATCTCGCCCGCTCAAACCATCGAAGGTAGCGGTAACATGACAACGCTGTCGTTTGAAGTAAAATATTGAGTTTCAAAGGAAACTATCTCCAGGAACACTCATCCGCCTAGCTTGGCGGCGCGAGCGCCCGAACTTTGGACATGAAGCCGCCTCACCTCGCCGGACCCGGTTGGCCACTAGGGCAAACCCGCCCTCCAGGATCGGGCATCTCTCGATTTTGGACCCGCCCCCCGCGCCCTAGGCTGCCGGCCGTCAAGGAGAGCCGCCATGCCGGACACCGCCGCCCCCTACGTCGCGCGCCAGTTCAACGCCGCCCATCCCGACCTGGCCAATTCCGGCGGCGTGGCCGCCCAGCTGGCCAACCAGGCCTATGTCGAGGCCCTGGCCAAGGTCGTCTTCTACTGGGGCTATCCGGCGGTCGACACCTTCGGGCGGACCGACGCGTGGGAGGTCATGAAGGACGGCCCCGGCGCGACCATGGGCCTCTTCCCCGGGTCGCCCAAKAACGTGATGGGCTATCTGGACGACTACATGTCGCCGGCCCAGCGCAAGGTCGTCACGCCCAACAGCGACACCATCTATGGCGTTTCCGTCCTCGATCTGGCGGCCGACGGCGTGGTGATCCAGACGCCGACCGACGCTCCCCCCGGGCACTACTGGACGATCCAGATCGCCGACCTCTTCACCACGGTGATCCGCCAGCTCGGTTCAGCCTCGGGCCCGCCGGGCGGCAAGTTCCTGCTGGTGGGCCCGGACTGGCGAGGCGAGACGCCCGAAGGCTTCGTCGAGGTGCTGCGCTCGCCCACAAATATCGCCTTGGCGATGGGGCGCAGCTTCATGGCCCGCTCGGCGGAGTCCAAGGCCCAGGCGCGGGCGGTGCTCAACCAGATCGGCGTCTACCCGTTCAGCCAGGACACGCCGGGCTTGCGCGCCTTCGACTGCGAGGCCAGCGCCCGCAACAAGGTCTATCCCCCGCCGATCACGCCCGAGCTCATCGCCGCCGATCCCGACATCCTGCGCATCCGCCCCGTCCACGCCGCGCGCTTCTGGGACGACCTGGAAAAGGCCCTGGACGCCAATCCCAAGGTCGCGCCCAACGACGCCCCCATGGTCGACCAGGCCCGCACCCTACTGGCCCTGCGCGCCTCCGATCCGGCCTGGAAGGCGCTGATCGACCGCGTCGCCCTGGTCGCCGAGAGCGAACTGTTCGAGTCCGCCAAGTACCACCAGGTCGGCGTCGGGGCGGGCGGCGGCTGGCAACGGCAGGAGAACGGCGGCGCCTGGGGGACCGACTGGTTCGGCCGCGCCCAGGCGGCCGTGATCTACATCTATGTGAACGACTTCCACGAGGCGGTCTATTTCGTGCGCGGCACCGACGCGAAGGGCGCCCTGCTCCAGGGCCGCTACACCTACGCCGTCACCTTCCCCAAGGGCGGCCTGCCGCCGGTGGACCGCGCGCGCGGCGGCTTCTGGTCGCTGTCGATGTACGACCAGGACTACTACTTCCTGACGCCCAGCCCCAACGGCCGCAACAACCTGGGCACGGTCAACCTCGACGCCGACGAGCTGGTCTTCAACCCCGACGGCTCCCTGACCCTGACCCTGTCGAACCGCGAGCCCGCCGACGCGACGGCGCGCGCCAACTGGCTGCCCGCGCCGGCCGGACAGTTCGCCCTGCTGGTCCGAACCTATGTGCCGACCGAGGCGATCCTGGACGGGACCTATGTGCTGCCCGAGGTGACGCGCGTGGGGTGAGAGGCCCTCGGAACCCCTCTCTCTTTGAGAGAGGGAGGGGCCCGCCGCGAAGCGGTGGGAGGGTGAGTGGTTCCACCGCTCACCGGAAAATCCAGGGCTGTTGAGCCGCCGCCTCCGCGATCGACGCACATGCCGTCACTGTCAGAGTCTCATCCTGAAAGAGCGTAACCACTCACCCTCCCATGGCTTCGCCATGGGCCCCTCCCTCTCTCCAAGAGAGACGGTTCTGGTGGGCGCCTCTACCGCCGCTTCTTCACCGGCTTGGGCGGCGCCGGCGGAGGCGGCGGCGCGGCGGTCCAGTCGAAGGCCATCAGCAGGGTGCGCTCCTGCGGGGCGTCGTTGTCGTCCGACAGGATGTAGACCCGCGTCGCGCCGGACGGGCCGGTGCTCAGGGCGATCCCCTCGAAATTGTCGCGGGTGGTCGCGCCGTCCAGGGTCAGGGACGCGGCCAGGACCTGCTTGGCGGCGGGCGCGCGGGGATCGACCACGAACCGCACCTGGCCGCGCCAGCCCCGGATCGGGTCGTAGGCGCGGTAGAGGGCGGCGACCGCCTGGCCCTGGAAGGCCGCGAAGCTGGTCAGGCCCCAAGTGAAATCCGGCGGCGACTGCGGGGCCAGGGTCGCGCACGGGACCGACAGCCGGCACAGCCACACCTCGCCCTCCTCGCCGCCCACCAGATAGGCGTCGGGGCCGGCGATCGGATAGGCGGTCAGGGCCTCCATCCCCTCGTTGTCGGGGAAGGTGGTGGCCGGCTTGTTGACCGCGCGGGGCGTTCCGTAGGTCCCGTCGGCCAGGCGCGGATACAGCCAGATGCGGTGCTCGCGCTCGAAGCTGACCAGGCGGTCGCCGTTGGGCAGGATCGCCAGGCCCTCGGCGTCGGACTGGGCCTTGCCCTGCAGCGGCTGGCCGTCCAGGCCCTTGAGCGGTTGCAGCTTGCCGTCCGTCAGGCCGACCAGGCGGCCGGTCTCGTCCAGCTTCAGCCTGGCCTCGAACAGGTCGCCGTCGTCGCTGATCGCCACCAGCCCGCCGTCGGGGCCGAACTTCAGGTCCGACAGGCCGTGCAGCCGCTGGGTGTCGGGGCTGCTGATGGCGATGCCGCCGGCGTAGACGAAGCGGCCGATGGAGACGGGCGGCGGATTGGCCGAACTCAGCGGCACGGGCGTGGTCGTCAGGTTGATCTCGGGCCCGACCTTGACCGGGGCGACCGGCAGCACGGCCGGCTGCGGCGGGGCCTTGGCGCACTGGCCCAGCGCCACCGACACCAGGCCCAGGACGAGGAAGCCGCGCAGTCCGATCACGCGGGGACCTTGCGCGCCGCCTTGGGCTGCGAAGGCTGAACGGTTGGCGGAGCGGCCAGCAGCCCCCGGGCGCGCTTGACGGCTTTGGGCTCCTCGTCGAACAGCCCGGCCAGCTGATCGACCAGGGCGCCGCCCAGCTGCTCGACATCGACGATGGTCACCGCCCGGCGGTAATAGCGCGTCACGTCGTGGCCGATGCCGACGGCGATCAGCTCGACCGGGCTCTTGGTCTCGATCTCGGCGATCACCTGCCGCAAGTGGCGCTCCAGATAGTGGCCCGAATTGACGCTGAGAGTGGAGTCGTCCACCGGCGCTCCGTCCGAGATCACCATCAGAATGCGGCGGGCTTCGGGCCGGCCGACCAGGCGCTGGTGGGCCCACATCAGGGCCTCGCCGTCGATGTTCTCCTTGAGGAGACCCTCGCGCATCATCAGGCCCAGGTTCTTGCGGGCCCGGCGCCAGGGCGCGTMGGCGCTCTTGTAGATGATATGGCGCAGGTCGTTCAGGCGGCCCGGCGCGGGCGGCTTGCCGGCCTTGATCCACTCGTCGCGGGCGCTGCCGCCCTTCCAGGCGCGGGTGGTGAAACCCAGCACCTCGACCTTGACCGCGCAGCGCTCCAGCGTGCGGGCCAGGATGTCGGCGCAGACCGCCGCCACCATGATCGGCCGGCCGCGCATCGAGCCGGAATTGTCGATCAGCAGGGTCACGACCGTGTCGCGGAACTCGACGTCCTCCTCCTGCTTGAAGGAGAGCGGCGCGGTGGGGTCGACGATCACCCGGGTCAGGCGGGCGACGTCCAGCATCCCCTCCTCCAGGTCGAAGGTCCAGGCGCGGTTCTGCTGGGCCAGCAGGCGGCGCTGCAGCTTGTTGGCCAGGCGCGAGACCACGCTGGAGAAGGCCGCCAGCTGCTGGTCCAGATAGGCGCGCAGGCGGGTCAGCTCGTCGGCGTCGCACAGGTCCTCGGCCGGCACCACCTCGTCATAGGCCGTGGTGAACACCTTGTACGGCGGCTCGCCGGCCCCGCCCTGGCCGGGATCGGGACGGGCGGGCTTGGCGCCGTCGCCCATCTCGGGCGCTTCCTCGGTGTCCTCGGGGTCGCCGTCCTGCTCGGACTGGACCATCTCCTCGTCGCCGGCCTCGGACTCGCGGTCCGAGGTCTCGGCCTGTTCGGGCTGGGCGCCGTCGGACTGCTCGCCCTCGCCTTCGCCGCTGTCGTCCTCGGAGGCCTCGGTGTTCTGGTCCTCGTCGCCTTCGTCCTCGTCGGACTGTTCGGTGGCGTCGGACATGTCCTCGCCCAGGTCCAGGTCGCGCAGGATCTCGCGGGTGACCTTGGCGAAGGCGGCCTGGTCGTCGATGGCGGCGGCCAGGCGGTCCAGGTCCTTGCCGGCCTTGGACTCGATGTCGGCGCGCAGGATGTCGACCAGGGCCTTGGCGCCGTCGGGCGGGGCGTCGCCGGTCAGGCGCTCGCGCACCATCAGCGACAAGATCTCGGCCATGGGGGCGGACTGGCGGTCGGTGGCGACGGCGCGGGTCAGGCCCTGTTTCTCGAGGCGGGCCTCCAGCGCGGCCGTCAGGTTGGCGCGCACGCCGCCCAGGTTGTTGGAGCCGATCGCCTCGATCCGCGCCTGCTCGATGGCCTCGAAGGCCGCCTGGCCGTCGGGCGAGCCGGGGCGGGCGCGGGCGTGCGAGACCGGGTCGTGATGGGCCAGCCGCAGGGCCATCTGGTCGGCCAGGCCGCGGATGCGGGCGGCTTCCTTGGAATTGAGGTCGCGCGGCGGATGCGGCAGCACCGCCCGGTTGCCGACCAGGCTGGGTCCCTCGCCCGAGAACACCACCTCCAGGTCGGGCGTCTCGGCGAGCGACCGCGCCGCGTGGGCCAGGGCGCGCTTGAAGGGTTCCGTCGGGCTTTCGGGCTTGGAGGCCATGGAAATGGGTTACCCACCCGGGGCGGCGAACACAAGGCCGGCTGGGGCGGACCAAGGGGAACTGCAACAAAGGAACATTGAAAGTGCAGGCCGCGTTTGCCTTGGCGAAGCTCGCGACGGGCGGGCCGAACGTGTTGAGGAAACGACCATGTTGAAGTGGGCCATCATCCTGGCGGTCATCGCCCTGATCGCCGGCGCCCTGGGCTTCACCGGCATCGCCGGCGCGGCCGCGGGCATCGCCAAGATCCTGTTCTTCCTGTTCCTGATCGGCTTCATCATCTTCGCCGTGCTGGGCGTGACGGTGTTCAAGAGCGTGACCAGGGAGTGATCCACAGCATCAGCTGACCCGTACTTACCCCCACCTGACCGCTTCGCGGTCTGTCCGCCCCCATAGGGGGCGGAGGCCGAAAGCGCGTGACCTCTTCCCCCTATGGGGGAAGACGATCGCGAAGCGATCCGTAGGGGGCAAGTGGGTGAGCTGCTGACCTACTTGGCCGCCGTATAGGCCTTCGACTGCTCGCCCACGACCGACACCAGGTCCCCCATCGTCAGGTTCACGTCCACCAGGTGCAGGCCCCAGTCCTTCAGGGGCTGGCCCATCACCAGCAGGTCGCCGGGGATGTTGTCGGCGCGGGGATCGGCCTTGTCGGGATGCACCGTCACGGCCAGGTAGTCGAAACCGCCCTGGCTGACGCATTCGGCCGAGACCAGGCCCGGCAGTTCCACGAACGGCGTCGAGACCGTCACGTCCTTGGCCCAGACCGTGGCCGGGCGCATGGCCGTGCCCATGATCGTGCGGTCGCTGAAGTAGCTGTGGACCGTGGCCGAGCCGCCGGCCAGGGCCGCCGGGTTGACGCAGGCGGCCTTCATGCCCGGTTCGGCCACCTTGCCGAAGAACTTGCTGGTCGCCGGCGGCGGCACGTCGGCGCGGAACGAGACGTAGCTGATCACGCAGCCGGTCTGGCCGGCCTTGCGGCACAGGGGCAGCGAGCCATAGGCGTCCTTGGCCGGGTCGACCGGCGTGTTCATGCCCAGGATCAGGGCCGAGACCACCTGCTTCTGCACCGGCTTGCCGTCGATCTCCTCCTTGATCAGCCGCAGCAGGATGCGCGAGCCCTGGCTGTGGCCGATCAGGACCACGCCGCGGCCGTGGTTGTCGCGGGCCAGGTAGTCCTTCCAGGCGTCGCGCACATCGGCATAGGCCAGCTCGCCGTCGCCGGTCKAGGCCTGGCCCATCATCAGCTTACGCAGGGCCGCGATGGTCACCTGGCGGTAGCTGGGGGCGTACAGCTTGCAGACCGAACCGAAGCGGGCGAACTGCTGGTCGGCCACGGCCTTTTCCGGCAGGTCCGGCGTCATGTCGCTGTTGCCGCCCGGGTCGCTGGACACCGTCGGATAGACGTAGAAGCAGTCGATGGGGGCGTTGGGATCGGCCTTGAAGGTCTCGACGCTGGTCTTCCCGTCGGCCTGGACCACCGTGGCGCTCTGGTCGCCGGTGCAGGCGTCGGCGCGGCCGGGGCGGCACAGCCAGGCCTCGTCCTTGGTGTAGTCGTTCGGCGTGGCCGGACCGGCGGGCGCCGGCTGGGCGCAGGCGGCCGTGCTCAGGCCCAAGGTCGTGATCAGGCCCAGCGCGGCCCACAGCTTGCGTGACATCCCCTACCCCTCCAACGTTTGTTTGGCGCGGAGGATGGCTTGGGTAGCGGGATAAGGGAAGGCGCCTTTCGCGTCGCATAAATGTTGTCATCCCGGAAAGCGCGCAGCGCTTGTCCGGGACCCAGGTGAACCGCACCGCCTTCGCCCAGTCCCCTGGGTCCCGGACAGCCCCTGCGGGGCTTCCGGGATGACAACCGTTTTTGAATCCGAGGGAAGATCAGCTCCCCGGCACGATCGCCTTCAGCCGAGCCTCGCCCGTCAGCGCCTCGCGTCGCGGCGGACCGAAGCCGCCTTCGGGAGGACCGCCACCCGGCGGAGGTCCGGGCGGAGGACCGTCCGGGAAACCACCGGGCGGCGGTCCGCCCATGGGCCCACCGGGCCCAAAGCCCTGGTCCTTCCAGTCGGCGGCCGGATCGACGCCCAGGGTCAGGGCCAGTTCATAGCCCTCCTTCAACTCGCGGACCGCCGCGACCATGGCCTCGCCGCCCTGCAGGGCGATGCCGTCCTGGCGGTTGAAGGTGTCGCGCCGGCGGGGCCGGCGATAGGCCGGGACGTTCTCGTACAGCCACTCCGACAGCGCGTCGGGCACGAACAGCTGGCTGGTCAGCACCGTGCGGGCGTCCAGGAACACCTTCAGGTGCATGTGCGGGGTGCGGCCCTCGTACCAACCGGGCCAGATGCTGCGGAACGCCGCGCGGCCCTCGGCGTCGGTGATTTGCGCCCCACGCAGGAAGGTCTTGCCCTTCGCGCCGGTCCGGTGATCGTCGCCCTGGCCCTCGTAGCCGGAATAGATCCCCGCCGCGTCGCAGTGCCAGAGGTCCACCCGCGCGCCCCGGATCGGCCGGCAGCCGCCGTCGACCACGGTGACCGCCACCCGCACGGGGACCCCGGGCTTGCCCTCGGTGACGTCCGACCGGTCGAGCTTGGGATCGAACCAGTASGGTCCTTGGGTGACCTGGGGCGTCAGGCGACAGACCTTGCCGGCGACGGGCGCCGAGGCGGGCTCGCTGCAGGCGGAGGTCGCGCCCAGCACCAGGGGCGCGGCGCCGGCCAGGGTCAGCAGGCGGCGGCGGGCGGGGTTGGTGGGTTCAGTCATGGCGGACGTTCTGGAACGAAGGCGCTACGGCCGTGTGTCGCGGATGTTTCGACCGACGATACACCTGTGGCCGGGGACATGCGCTCGTGCGTGTCCCCAACAAACGCGCCGAGCCAAGGTCTGGGGACACGCCCAAGGGCATGTCCCCGGCCGTCACGCCGGCAACCAGCGCCTCGGGAACTTGTCGCCCAGGGCCCGGGCTTCGCCGGGTTTCAGGCCCAGTTCGCGCATCCGGTAGGCGACCACCTCGCGCAGGGCCTCGACCGGTTCGCGGCCGCCCGACGGGCTGGAGGCGACGGGGCCGGCCTGCATGGCCAGGTCGACGGCGGCCCATTCGGCCTGGGCGCGGTCGGGCTTGCCGACGGCGAAGTAGTGGCGGACGGGCAGGCGCTCGCCGGCCATCTCGACCATCACGCCGACGACCCAGCCTTGAACGATCAGATCGGCGTCGGGGCGCTGGCGGAACATGCGTCCGGTTTAGCGATTTCGCGCGGCGGCTCAAGCGCCGCCGCAATTGGTCCAAGCGTCGCCGTAAATCGGCCGGGCCGCGCGACGCAACCTTCGGGCGCAAGGCGGGCGGAGGCGACCGATGGCCGCGCGGAGACCCTGGCGGACGCGGCTGGCGGCGGGCGGAGCGGGCCTGGCGATCAATGTCGGCCTGCTGGCCCTGCTGACCCTGGAGCGCCGGACGCCGCCGATGGCCGAGCCACCCACCGTGGTGGTCGCCCTGGAGCCTCGCGCCGTCCCGCTGGAGCGCCGACGGCCAGCACCGGCCCGCCGTGCCGGCGCCCCCGCCCCGGCCCCTTCCCGCCTTGAAGCGCCGCCGTCCGACATCGCCCCGCTGGTCCTGCMCGCCGCGCCACCGGACGCCGACCTGTCCTCAAGCGTCGAGCCGCGCTGGCGGGTGGGCGGCGGCGAGTATCTGGATCCCAAGACGGCCCGCCGGGCCCGACGCGCCTGGGAGGCGGCCGAGGACCGCCGCTACAAGCGCGCGTGCCTGGGCCAGTCGGACGAGAACATGACGCCGGAGGAGAAGGACGCCTGCTGGGACGCCTGGGGCGGAAACGCCCCGCCCATCGGGGCGGACGGCGCGCGACCGGGACGGCGATATCCGGGCCCGCCCGCGCGCCCCTAGTGCAGGGCGTCCAGCGCCTTCTTCACATCGCAGTTGCCGACCTTGCGGCAGTAGATCGCGTCGAACTGATCCTGGATCTTGGGGGCGATCACGCTCAGCTCGCCCAGGATCGCGGTGTTGATCAGCGGCTGGCGCTGGACCATCCGTTGCCCGACCGGACTCTCATAGAAGGCCAGGATGGCCTTGAGGTCGGCCGGGTCCAGCTGCCGCGCGACCGAGACGCTTATCGCGTTGAACGTCTCCTCGCGCAGGCCGGCCCAGGCGTCGGTCGCCGCGTCATGGACGGCCCGTCGCTGGTCGGCGGTCAGGGTGGTGGCCTCGTCGGTGGCGTCGTAGACCTGGGCCTCGAGGCCGTTCACGACCACGTGGCCGTAGTCATCCTCCATGCCCATCGCCGTCAGCAGCCGGCGCGCCAAGGCGACCGCCTCGGGCGGCGGGGGCGGCCCCTCCGCCGGCTTCGGGTCCTGCGGCACGCTGAACACCAGCGGGACGGTCACCGGCGCGACGACCGGCGCCCCGCAGCGGGTGGCCGGCTTGAACCGCATCACCGGCGCCAGGCTGAGCGCGGCCTCGCCGAAGCCCATGGCCTTGGGCGTCTCGTCCTTGACCACGCAGTCGGCCAGCGTGCCGTCCAGCTGGACCTGGCAGCTGATGATCGCCCTGCCGGCGATGTTCTGGGCGGCGGCCTTGGGCGGATAGGCCCACTGCATCTCGTCCCCCGTCGGCGGCCGCAGCCAGTCGGGGCGCGTAGCGGCCACCTTCGGATCGCCGCCGATCGGGCAATTGACCTCTTCGGCCTTGGTCGCCGACGTGCTCACGGCGACGGCCATCGCCGCCACGATCCAGATCGTCAAGATTCCGCCCCCGAACACGCCCGCTGCAACTCAAGCTTAGGTATGCGGATCGGACGTCTTCAACAATGGCCTGGACGCGGACGGCGAGGCGACGCTCAGCGGACCAGGCGGATCGCGACCTGGGCGGCGATGCCCAGGATCAGCCACAGGGCCACGCCGCCCATGACCAGGTTGATCGCCGGCAGGCGGGGTTCGGGCGGGCGACGGGTCCTGGGCGCACGGCGGGGAAGCGGGTAACCCATCGCGTTTCTCCCTGCGGACGCGTCGAACGCGCGCCTCAGGGGAACTGTACGCCTGCAACCCTTGAATTCATACAGATAAATACTCTCGCAAAGAGAGTGTCGATCAGCCCAGCACCTGGAACGCCGCCTGGCTGACCACGCCCAGGATCAGCCACAAGCCCAGCCCCAGGACGATGAAGACCGGACGCGGCGAGCGCCGGTCGCGGAACCCGTGAATCTCGTGACGCGCCATGTCCTGCCCTCCAGGAACGCCGCATGCGTTCGCGGAGTCAGGAACGGGCTTGGCCATAATTTCGCTGCATGTGTTAACGCGAGCGTGATCGGTTATCCACAAGCGCGGCCGTCCGCTTACGGAACCCGCCGGCCAGGAGCTTGCCCGCCAGCCAGCGGCGCACGGGCTCGTCATAGAGCTTGAGGCAGGCCCAGGCGATCGCGACGGCGACGACGAACACCCCGGTCCCCAGCAGGGCGCCCTGGGCGGGCGGGACCTTCTTGTCGATGACCCAGCCGGTGTAGATGTAGATCAGCGGATAGTGGGTGATGTAGAGCGGGTACGACAGGTCGCCGAAGAAGCGGGCGATCCGCACCGACGGCCCGTCGGCGTCCTTCTCGCCGGCCCCGATCGCCACGATCAGCGGGAACAGCAGGATCACGCAGGCGGCCTCGTACAGGCCGTTGACCCACAGCGCCTTGCCGCCGAAGCGCGGCAGGGCCAGGGCGACGATCAGCAGCAGGCTGCAGACCGCGAAGGCGTTCCCGACCTTGATCCGCTTGCCCAGCCGCATCAGCAGGACGCCCGCGAAGAACGGGAAGACCACGCGGGTCAGGCCGATGCGGACGCCGTTGGCGTCCAGCGCCCAGCCGCCGATCAGGTCGCCCCGAGGGCCGGTGACCAGCAGGTGTACCGTCGCCAGTCCCGCCAGGCCCACCAGCACGCCCAGGGCGCGGTTGGACAGCTTCCGCAGGCCCACGGCGTAGAGGATGTTGGCGATGTACTCGTAGAACAGCGACCACTGCGGGCCGTTCAGCGGATAGATCTCGCCCCAGCCGCGGATCTCGGCCGATGGCCGCAGCGGGATCATCACGAAGCTCAGCAGCAGCACCCCGACCACCTGCCAGGCGGTGACGGTCTCCAGCTTGGGGAACAGCGAGAAGTGCTGGAAGCCCAGCAGCGCCGCGCCGATCAGGCCGCCGACGATGATCATCGGCTGCAGCCGGACCAGTCGGCGCTTGTAGAAGTCCCACTGGCCCATGCCCGCCCAGCGGTCGTCATAGGCATAGGCGATCACGAAGCCCGACAGCAGGAAGAAGAAGTCCACCGCCAGGTAGCCGTGGTTGACGATCTGCTTCTGCGGATCGCCGCCGCTGTAGGCCTCGAACAGGTGGAAGACGACCACCATCAGCGAGGCCACGCCGCGCAGCCCGTCCAGGATGACGTAGTGGCTCTTGGCCGGCGCGGTCGCGTCGGTCGCGGTCGCCCCAGGGGACGGAACGGCGGGTGAGGCGGTCATTTGGTGTTTCCCCCGGACTTCGTTGGCGGCTCCCGTTTGCGGGTCGCCCGGAAGGCTTCTTGGGTTTATCGTTAAACCGCAAGACAGTTTTTGAGCGCTTTGACGGGGAGGCCGAAGCGATGAGCCGGGGACGCCGGACCGGCCAGGCCGGACGGGTGACGATCAAGGCGGTGGCCGCCCGCGCCGGGGTGTCGGCCATGACGGTGTCGAACGTCTTCAACGACACCGGCAAGTTCGGCCGCGAGACCCGCGAGCGGGTGCTGGCCGCCATCGCCGAGCTGGGCTACGTGCCCAACTCGGCCGCGCGGCGGCTGGTGGGGGCGACGCCCGCCCGGGTCGGCCTGCTGTACGCCGGGGTCGACAGCCTGTTCATCGACGGCGTGCTGGCGGCCACGGCCGTGGCCAGCGCCGAGCGCGGCCTGCAGCTGATGGCCCGCAAGGCCGACTCGCCGGAGCACGCCCTGGCCGTCGCCCGCGCCCTGCAGGAGGCCGGCGCCGACGCCCTGCTGCTGCTGCCGCCCTTCGACACCGCGATGGCCGGCTCGGTCCGCTTCCAGGCCCTGGGCCTGGCCGCCGCCGCGATCGCCACGGCCGCGCCCCTGCCCGGCCTGTCGACGGTCCGCATCGACAACCGCGCCGCCTCGCGCGCGGTGACGGACCTGCTGATCGCCAAGGGCCGCCGGCGGATCGCGGTCATCGCGGGGCCGCACGACCACTCCGACAGCGCCGAGCGCCTGCTGGGCTGTCGCGAGGCCCTGGCGGCGGCCGGCCTGCCCCTGCGGGACGCGTTGGTGGTCGAGGGCCGCTTCACCTTCGAGTCCGGACTGGAGGCCGCCGAGCGGCTGCTGGACCTGGCCGAGCCGCCCGACGCGATCGTCGCGGCCAATGACGACATGGCCGCGGCCGTGCTGTGGATCGCCCACCGGCGCGGCCTGGTCCTGCCCCGCGACCTGGCCGTGACGGGGTTCGACGACACCCTGCTGGCCACCCGCGTCTGGCCGTCCCTGACCACGGTGCGCCAGCCGATCGACCGCATGACCGCCCGGGCCCTGGACCTGCTGCTGGACGCCCTGCGCCAGGGGCCGGAGGCGCCGCCGGTGGACGTGCTGGAGCCGCATGTGCTGGTGGAGCGGGCGTCGACGTAGGTCCAGCTTTCCAAAGTCCTTCTCCCCTTGCGGGAGAAGGTGTCGGCGAAGCCGACGGATGAGGGGTCGAAAGCCCTATCCGGAAAATTCTGAGAGACCCCTCACCCGACCCCACTTCGTGGGGCCACCCTCTCCCACAAGGGGAGAGGGATACGGAACCCAAAGAAAAAGGGCGGGACCTTTCGGTCCCGCCCTCATTCATCAGCTGAGCTGACTTGGACTTAGAAGTCCATGTCGCCCATGCCGCCCATGCCGCCGGGAGGGCCGCCGGCCGGAGCGCTCTTCTTGGGCGCTTCGACGATGGCGGCTTCGGTGGTGATCAGCAGGCCGGCGACCGAAGCGGCGTCTTGCAGAGCCGTGCGGACAACCTTGGCCGGGTCGATGACGCCGTCGGCGACCAGGTCGACATACTGCTCGGTCTGGGCGTTGAAGCCGAAGGTGGCGTCGTCCTTCTCGAGGATCTTGCCGACCACGATCGAGCCTTCGACGCCGGCGTTCTCGGCGATCTGACGGATCGGGGCCTGCAGGGCGCGACGGACGATGGCGATGCCGGCGGTCTGGTCGTCGTTGTCGCCCGTGAGGGTCGCCAGCGCCTTCGAGGCCTTCAGCAGGGCGGTGCCGCCGCCGGGAACGATGCCTTCATCGGCGGCCGCGCGGGTCGCGTTCAGGGCGTCGTCGACGCGGTCCTTCTTTTCCTTCACCTCGACTTCGGTCGAGCCGCCGACGCGGATGACCGCGACGCCGCCGGCCAGCTTGGCCAGACGCTCTTGCAGCTTTTCCTTGTCGTAGTCCGAGGTGGTGTCCTCGATCTGCTTCTTGATCTGCGAGATGCGGGCCTCGATGGCCGACTTCTCACCGACGCCGTCCACGATGGTGGTGTCGTCCTTGGTGATCGAGACCTTCTTGGCCTTGCCCAGCATGTCGAGCGAGACGTTCTCGAGCTTGATGCCCAGGTCTTCGCTGACGACTTGAGCGCCGGTCAGGATGGCGATGTCTTCCAGCATGGCCTTGCGGCGATCGCCGAAGCCCGGGGCCTTGACGGCGGCGACGCGGAGACCGCCGCGCAGCTTGTTGACCACCAGSGTKGCCAGGGCTTCGCCCTCGACGTCYTCGGCGATGATCASCAGCGGACGGCCCGACTGGACGACGGCTTCCAGCACCGGCAGCAGCGGCTGCAGCGAGGACAGCTTCTTTTCGAACAGCAGGATGAGCGGCTCTTCGAGCTGAACTTCCATCTTGTCGGCGTTGGTGATGAAGTACGGCGACAGGTAGCCGCGGTCGAACTGCATGCCTTCGACGACGTCGAGTTCGGTCTCGGCGGTCTTGGCTTCCTCGACGGTGATGACGCCTTCGTTGCCGACCTTGTCCATGGCGCGAGCGATCATGTCGCCCACTTCCTTGTCGCCGTTGGCCGAGATGGTGCCGACCTGGGCGATTTCAGCGTTGGTCGTGACCTTCTTCGAGGACTTCTTGATCTCGTCGACGACGACGGCCACGGCCTTGTCGATGCCGCGCTTCAGGTCCATCGGGTTCATGCCGGCGGCGACCGACTTGAGGCCTTCCTGGACGATGGCTTGCGCCAGCACGGTGGCGGTGGTGGTGCCGTCGCCGGCCTTGTCGTTGGTCTTGCTGGCGACTTCGCGGATCATCTGCGCGCCGAGGTTCTCGAACTTGTCAGCCAGTTCGATTTCCTTGGCGACCGAGACGCCGTCCTTGGTCGAGCGCGGGGCGCCGAAGGACTTTTCGATCACGACGTTGCGGCCCTTGGGGCCCAGGGTCACCTTCACCGCGTTGGCGAGGATGTTGACGCCGCGCAGCATCTTGTCGCGCGCGTCCGAGGAGAAATAAACGTCTTTAGCGGCCATTTGAGAGCCCTTCTAAAAGAGAAACTTGGAGAGGAAGCGGTCGAGCGTTCAGCCGGGCCTTAGGCCTCGACGATGCCCAGGACGTCGCTTTCCTTCATGATCAGCAGGTCCTGGCCGTCCACCTTCACTTCGGTGCCGGACCACTTGCCGAACAGGATGCGGTCGCCGGCCTTCACGTCCAGGGCGACGATGTCGCCCTTGTCGTTGCGGGCGCCGGGGCCGACGGCGACGACTTCGCCTTCCTGCGGCTTTTCCTTGGCGGTGTCGGGGATGATGATCCCGCCCTTGGTCTTGGTTTCTTCTTCGACGCGCTTCACCAGGACGCGGTCGCCGAGAGGGCGAAATTTCATGAGTCTTCTCCGTCGGGACGGTTTTAAATTATGGTTCGTCAGGCCAGCGGGGAGCGTCGCTGTTAGCAGTCGCTCCCATCGAGTGCCAACGCCGGGCAGGAGTTAGGACCGCCCCCCGGGGGAGTCAAGGACGCCGGACGTCGATTTGCTGTGGGCGAAAGCCGTCCAAGCCCGGACGGCGGACGGAAAGCCGGCTCAGAAGCGTTGGGTCAGGACGATCAACACGAGGACGGCGCATGAAGAGCATCCCCCTCCTGACCGCCTCCCTCCTGGCCGGCCCGGCCCTCGCCGCCCTGCTCGCCCTGGGCGCCTGCGCCAGCGACGTCACCCTGCCCGTGCGCACCGTGACCGACGTCGACGCCGACGCCGGGACGGTCGAGCTGGTCAGCGGCCAGGACCTGGAGATCGCCCTGCCCCTGACGGCCGGCACGGGCTATGGCTGGCGGCCGGACCAGGACCCCTCGCCCCTGCTGGCGGGCGGCTCCAGCTTCGAGACCCAGGCCAAGGCGCCGGGCGCGCCGGTGCGGACGGTCTATCGCTACACCGCCGCGGCGCGGGGCCGGGGCGACCTATCCTTCACGCTCAAGCGCCCGTGGGAGCCCGACGCCCCCGGCGACCGCCGGGTGGTGTTCCATATCCGCGTGCGCTGAAGCCCGGCGCGTGCGCTGACCGGAAAAAGAAAAGGGCGGCGGGGTCGCTCCCGCCGCCCTCCGGTCTCAAGCCGTGAGGCCTGTTACCACTTCTTGGTCACGTTCACGAACGCACGACGACCGTAGATGTCGTACGACGAGGCCAGACGCATGTTGGCGAAACGGCTGGCGCTGCTGGTCGAGTAGAACGGCGGCTGCTCGTCGAACACGTTGTTCATGCCGACGGTCACGGCGATGTCGTTGAACACCTTGCGGACCGACAGGTCGTGGGTGGCGACGAACTCGATGTGACGCTTCACGTAAGCCGATTGCTCGCGATACGTGATGATGTCCGTGCCGTAGCCGCTGTAGCTGTCGTCCACGTCCGAGGTCTTGCCGGTCAGCTGGGTGGCCCAGGTCACGGTCCAGTCGCCTTGCTGGTAGGTGACGCCGGTGCGGCCCGCGAAGTCCGGATAGCCGGTGAAGCCCTGGTTCTTGACCGGAGCCGAACCGCCGCTCAGCTGGGTGTACCAGTCGAGGGTCCAGGTGAACTGGCCGGTGATGGTCAGCTGGCCGGGGCCCGCGTCACGACGATAGGTCGCGCTCAGGTCCAGGGCGTTGTTCCACTGCTTGGCCACGTTCAGGTAGGCGTCCGCCACCGTCAGCACCGCGCCGAAGGTCGGCGAGGCGGTGTCGGTGTTGCGGGTGATCAGGCTGCAGTACGGGCTGGTCGGGAAGTCCGGCGAGTCCAGGCACGAGTCCAGGATGTTGGCCGCGCCGTAGCGTTGGACCTGGTTGTTGATCGTCAGCTCGGAGTAGTCCAGGGCCACGTGCAGGTCGGCGAAGCTGGGGGTCCAGATCACGCCGATCGACTTGGTGTCGGACGTCTCGGCCTTCAGGTAGCCCAGGCCGCCCTTGGCGAAGATCGTGTACGAACCGGCGCCGCCGAAGGTCGAGTTCGGCGCGATGCCGAGCGAGGCGCAGTTGGCGCGTTGACGGTCGGTGGTGCCGGCCGTCGTGCCGTACTGGTAGCAGGGGTCGGTCGACTGGGCCAGGAAGCTGGTCGACGAGCCCAGGTACAGCTCATACAGCGCCGGGGCGCGGAACGAGGTGCCCTTGGTGGCGCGCAGGGCCAGCGAAGGCGTCAGGTGCCAGCTCAGGCCGGCCTTGTAGGTCTTGCTGTCGCCGTAGCTCTTGTAGTCCGAATAACGGCCCGAGAGGTTCAGCGTCAGGCTTTCGGCCAGCGGCTTGTCCTTCAGGACCGGGATTTCCAGTTCGCCGAAGAGCTCGTGCACTTCGTCCGAACCGTGGGTCTCGGCCGAGGCGGCCGAACCGTTGTAGTTGCTGTTGCGGCTGTTGTAGCCGGGGGTGTCGTCCAGCGACTCCTTGCGCAGCTGGAAGCCGAAGGCGGCGCCCACCGGGCCGGCCGGCAGCGAGAACAGGTCGCCGCTGACCGAACCTTCGACGTACTGGTAGACGTACTTGGTGTGGCCTTCTTCGTAGCCGTTGAGGAAGGCGTATTCCTCGGGCGTCAGATAGCTGGCGCCGACGGTCGAGACCTTGCCCAGGTTGATGTTGGCCGGGCAGGTCGCGTTCGGGGCGTTGGYCGAGATGGTGACCAGGGCCTGGTTGCAGCGGGCGGCGCCCGAAACCGCCAGGACGCGGTCGTTATAGAAGAAGTCCTGGCCGTAGGTGCCCGACGACTTCGAGTACTGGCCGTACAGGTCCCAGTCCCAGCCGCTCAGGAACGGCAGGTCGCCCTTGGCGCCCAGCACGACGCGCGAGTAGTCGACCTTCTGGCTGCGGGTGACCGGCAGCACGAAGATCGGCTGGAAGGCCGCGGCCGTCAGCGGCGCGCCGGTCGGACCGACGTAGCTGGGGTTGTTGGCGAAGTTGAAGGGGTTGGTCGGGTTGTTGACGTTGATCGTCGGGCCGATCTGACGGATCGAGCGCTGCTCGGACGTCCGGCGGTTCAGCAGCAGTTCGCCGTAGACCTGGGTGTGGTCGGTCAGGTCGAAGCCGCCGGTGGTGAAGATCGACTTGCGGGTGACCGGCGACACGGCGTGGCGATAGCCCTGCAGCGGCGAGTCGGTCGTCTGGGCCGCCTGGGTCGAGCGGGCGAAGGCCAGCGGCGAGGCGCAGTTGCCGGTCGTGCTGGTGCCGCAATAGATCGAGTAGGCGGACTGGACGCCGGGCAGGTCCGGACGCACGTCGGCGGTGACGGTGGCCGTCGTGCCGTTGACGCGGCGGAAGCCGTTCAGGTCCCAGCCGTTCGAGACGGCGGTGGCGTCAGGGATGTAGCGGTTGCTGCCGCGGATGTAGATGCCGGTCAGGGTGTTCAGGCACTTGTAGCTGCCGTCGCCCATCTTCAGGTCCAGGCGTTCGCCGGTGACCGGGTCGAACGTGTAGTCCTGCGGGCATTCCAGGTAGTCGCGGTCCTTGAAGCGCAGGCCCTTGGACTCGTAGTAGTCGCCGGCGACGTTCACGTAGCCGCGGTCGAATTTCCAGCCCTTCGAGGCGTTGAAGCGATAGACCTCGCCGCCCGATTGGAACGGCACGTTGGCGTAGACCGAGATCTGGCCTTCGTCATTGGCGGGCTTGGTGATGATATTCACCACGCCGGCGATGGCGTCCGAGCCGTAGACCGACGAGGCGCCGCCCGTCAGGATTTCGGTGCGGTCGACGATCGAGCTGGGGATGACGTTCAGGTCGAACGGACCGACGGTGCCGCCGACGCCGGCCGGACCGGCGCGACGGCCGTTGATCAGGGTCAGGCTGCGCTGGGCGCCCAGGCCGCGCAGCGACAGGGTGTTGGCGCCGCCGCCGCCCGTGGTCACGAAGCCGGTGAAGTTGTTGTTGATCTGCTGCGACGTGGCGCCGAGGATCGAGCCCTGCAGGATCGAGGCGGTGTCCACCAGGCCTTGCAGTTCGGCGCTTTCCGAGCTGATCACCGAAACCGGCGAGKCGCTGTTGTATTCCGAGCGCTTGATGCGCGAGCCGGTGACCACGACGGCCTCGACTTCGTCGCTCGACGCGGCGGCGGTCGTGGTGGTGGTCGTCTGGGCCAGCGCGGGCGACGCCGCGAAGCCGAGGGCCACGACACCGGCCATGACGGTCGTGGCGAACAGAATTTTCTTATTCAGCAACATTTAAGGATGGTTCCCCCGCGGTAGTCCCGCACTTCGATGAACCCGTGACACACTCCCTGGTCGCGGACCGGCATGCGTAGCAGTTTTGTTTCACGGCTCAAGCTTTGTGACGAAAACATGTCTCGAAGATCGGAAGAATGGCACATTCGCCACACCTTCCTGCCCAATGCGACATCACATTTCGGAAGAACATCGTAATGCGAACGATTCTTCCCCCGTGGCGGGAATATGGCCCTTGCGTTGTTTCACGGAAAAATCCCGAAAAGGTTGCGAGCCCGGTTTCGCGGGCCGGCGGGGACGCGCCACATCGGAACGAGAAATATTATTTCCCTAAACCTCCGCGACGGCGGCGCCTCGCGCGCGACGATCGGTCGGCTCGGTCTTGGCGTGGCGGCAAAACTGGTTTTGATGGGCGCGCGACGACCGTTCGGCCGGCCGACCAGACGACGAGGCGCGTCGCGTCCCATGGACTTCAAGTCGCAGGCTGACCGGAGGAGCGCGCCCATGATCGACCACATCACCATCGGCGTTTCGAACTTCGCCCGCTCGACCGCCTTCTACGACGCGGCCCTGGCCCCGCTGGGCGTCAAGCCGCTCTATGTCGTGCCCAAGGAATTCACCAACGGGGTCGACGTGATGGGCTACGGCGACAGCCGCCCCTGGTTCTGGATCGCCGAACAGGACGCCTTGAAGGGCAAGTTCCATGTCGCCTTCTCGGCCAGGACCCGCGACCAGGTCGACGCCTTCCACGCCGCCGCCCTGGCCGCCGGCGGAATCGACAACGGCGCCCCTGGCGTTCGGCCTCACTATGACCCCAACTACTATGGAGCTTTCGTCCTGGACCCGGACGGCTTCAACGTGGAAGCCGTTTGCCGGGCGGCGGTCTGAGCGGCTGGAGAACCGACAAGCGTGAGCATCTCGAGCTACGGCCTTTCGCTGATCCTGGCGATCATCGCCTGCGTGATCGGCGGCGCCCTGGGCGGCCTGACCCTGGTCCGACCCGGTTCGGTGCTGGGACTGACCGCCCTGGGCGGCGACCCGCCCCCCGACGGGAATGGCGATGGGGACGCCGACGCCCCGCCTGCCGCCTCGCCGACCGAGGGCCGGGCCCTGGGCGGCCTGCTGATCCTGTCGCACGCCACGGCGGCCCTGTTCCTGGGCTACCAGTCCAATGTGGGCGCGGCCATGGCCTTCGCCCTGGCCATGGCCTGGGCGGGCGCGGCCCTGGGCCGGGCCGTCTCGGCCCTGGTCGACAAGGCCCGGGAGCGTCTCAACCTGGCCAGCCTGGCCTTCGAGGTGATGATCGCCGTCACCCTGTCGCTGCCGTTCTTCAACGCCGGCCGGCTGGTGGTGCTGCGCGGGCACGGGATGCTGGTCTAGCGCCCCCGCACGCTCAGCGGGCCCCGTTCGCCGCTGAATCGATGCTTCGTTTCGCCCCGGCCTCCGCGTCGGTGAGCCTGGCCCGATAGGCCTCGTCCCTCGCCCGCAGCGCGTCGTGGCGCGCCTTCAACAAGGTTCTGGCTTCCTCCTCGAAGGATACGGGGCGGCCGGCCACTCGGCGATCCGAGAGGTCGCTGGACATGGCCACATGCTCGTCGGAGATGAGGCCGCCGATGCAGACGTGGGCGTCGGAGATGGCCATGCTGGTCGCGACGTGATTGTCGCTTGTGGCCATGCTGGTCGCGACGTGGTTGTCCGACCGTCGCATCCATTCCTGCAATTTCGCCGTCTCTCTCGCGAGCTCCGCCTCGTTGGACAGGTTGACGAACCCGCCGCCGCCCGCCCGCGCGACCGCGGTCAGCTTCGCCGCCTCGCCCGACGGCAGGTTGAAGCCGATGACGTTGACGATCGCCCGCGTGCGGCCGCTGTTGATCCGACGGGCGACGGCCACGGGATCGCCGCCGCACGTCTCCTCCCCGTCCGACACGACATAGATGACCTGCTCCCCGGGCGTGGCCGAGGCGGCCAGCAGCGCCTCGGCGCGATCGAGCCCGGCGGCCAGCGGCGTCCAGCCGACCGCGCGGACCTCCCCCAGCGCCGAGCGGAGCCGCCCCCGGTCCGCCGACATCGGCGCCAGCACGTCGACGGCGGAACAGGATTTCGCCTTGCCGGCCTGGCTGTTGTCGCCCTGTTGGCCGAAGACCAGCAGKGACGTCTGGACCGAGGCGGGCAGTCCGTCGACAAAGCCCAGCGCCGCCTCCCGCGCCAGTTCCAGCTTGGTCCGGCCGCCCATGCGTCCGGCCATCGAACCGGACCCGTCGATCATCACGATCACGCGCGTCGGCGGAACCCGTGGGCCGATGTCGCCGGCGGGCGCCTTCAACGCCGGCTGCTTGAGCGCCACCTCCTTCTTGAAGCACGCTTCCGGATCCTTCGTCGTGAACCTGGCGACATAGGCTCGGGCCTCCGCCGAACCGCCCGGGGCTTTCGCGCCGGCGTCGACCTGGCCGCGATCCGCCGCGGCGTTCTGGTCGTCCCGGGGGCCGCCGCAGCCGATCAGCGCAAGGGCGAGCCCACAGGCCACAAGACTACGAACTGGAACGGCCGTCATTTCCGCGTCGCCTCTCAGGCGGACCGAGGCGCCGGATCACGCGCCCGCGATGGTCTGTCGAGGATGCGAACGGGCCGCGAAACATTGGGTTCCGGACCACCGCTGGGCGCATCGCCGCCCCTCACCGCCCCCGCAGCGTCTGGGACGGGCTTTCGCCGAACATCGCCCGGTAGGTCACCGAGAACCGGCCCAGTTCCCAGAAGCCGTGCTCCAGGGCCACCTGGGTGACCGAGGCCCCGGCCTCGCGCCCGGCGACCAGCGCCTTGCGGGCCGCCGACAGGGCCCGCAGCCGCAGATAGGTCCGCGGCCCCACGCCCAGCCCCTCCTCGAACGCCCGGTTCAGGGTGCGGCGCGACACGGACAGGGCCTGGCAGAGTTCGGGGATCGCCACGGCCCGGCCCGGACGCTGGTCCAGATGGTCCTCGACCTGGCGCAGGATGCGGGCGCTGTTGATCCAGCCCGTCCGCCGGGGCGCGCGCCGGACGCCGTCCGCCAGCGCCGTCAGGAAGCCGTCGACGACGCCGTCGCGCAGGGCGGCCTGGGCCTGGGGCGTCAGCAGGCCGCCCTCCCAGGCCAGGACCTCCAGCCGCGCCTTGAGCTCGTAGTGGAGGCCCGCCGCCAGTTCGGGCCGCAGCCGGGCGCAGGCGCTCCAGGGCGGGTCCTCGGTCAGGCCGTCGAAGGCGGCCGCGCGGTCGCGCAGCCAGGCCAGCGGCGCCGTCAGGGCGGCGAAGGCCGTCACCCCGTGCTGGCGGGCCTCGCGTTCGCCGCCTTCCGACAGGATCAGCAGGTCGCCGGCCCGGATGTCGTGGCCCCACTCGGTCGCGCCCCCTTCGTCGGGGTCCGGCGTCTGCTCCAGGACCAGCAGCAGGGTGACGGCGCCGGCGGCCATCACCCCGCGCAGGCGCAGGTMGCCGACGATCCGGCCCAGGGTCAGGGTCAGGTCGCCGAACGCCGCGTGGGCCAGGGCGCCCCGGCAGGGGGCGGCGCTCAGCTGGGTGACCGCCAGGTCGGCCCCGGGGACCGTCTCGCGCAGGTCCTCGACGCCGGCGACCTCGCGCCCCGTGAAGCGGACCGGGCGGCCCGGGTCTTCATCGCCGCGCCCAAGGGATGAACCATTCATACGACAATGCTGTCGTCATCCCGGGCGGCCGTAAATCAGGGTTTTACCCTAATTTTCGCCGACATCGGCAATCTAGGAAAAGATTGACCAGGGACAGTGGTATAACTGGACCTCGAACGTCTCAGGGCGTGGAAAAATATMTCACGAATTGGAACGGAATAACAATTCGACATCAAAGTTAATTTGGCGAGATATGCATAGCGAAGGCTTGCCGCAGGCCGGACAGTCACCGTCGAGACGTGGGCGTAAGGAGGCGACGATGGGATCGCGGGCTTGGGATGGGGTGGCGGACTTCGGCGCGCCGGACGTCGAGATCACCGCCGACTGGGCGTCCTTCGCCCACTGGACGCCCGCCCAGCGGGCCCTGAAGGTCGAGCTGGACGGCGAGCGCCGCCAAGCCGAGCAGGTCGCCGAGAGCACCGGCCGGCTGGTCGCGCGACTGGTGGCCGAGCTGGTCGCGGCGGCGCGGACCGAAGAACCCGACCTGGCCGCCTGACGAACAGCCCGCCTGGAATCTTGCGCGCGCCCCGCCGGGCGCTAGTCTCGCGCCATGACCCAACGCCCCCTCGACCGCCGGAACGTCCTGATCGGCGCCGGCCTGCTGGCCGCCCTGCCCGCCGCCGCCCTGGCCCAGACCGCGCCGKCCGCCCCCGCGTCGACGCCCGCGCCGCCCCCCGCGCCCAAGCCGCCGGTCTATGTCGCCCTCGACACGCCGCAGGGCCGGATCGTCATCGAGCTGGCCGTGGCCCAGGCCCCGATCACCACGGCCAACTTCCTGCGCTATGTGGACCGCAAGCTCTACGACAAGGCCACCTTCTTCCGCGCCTCGCGCGCGCCCGGCGCGGTGGACTACGGCCTGATCCAGGGCGGGCTGCAGGGCATCGGCGCCCTGCCGCCGGTCGCCCACGAGCCCACCACCCAGACGGGCCTCAAGCACGTGGACGGGACGGTCTCGATCGCCCGCACCGCGCCCGGCACGGCCACGTCGGACTTCTTCATCTGCATCGGCGACGCGCCCTATCTGGACGCCAATCCGACGGGCGCCGGCGACAACCTGGGCTTCGCCGCGTTCGGCCGCGTGGTCCAGGGCATGGACGTGGCCAAGAAGATCCTGGCCCTGCCCACGCCCGGCAAGGCGATCAACCCGGTGATGAAGGGCCAGATCCTCGACCCGCCCGTGCCGATCACCTCGGCCCGCCGCATCCCCGCCCCGACGGGACCGGACGTGACCCCGCCGCCGAAGCTGTAGTCGCCCAAACCCTATTCCCCGCTCGTCCGGCGAATGCCGGGACCCAGATCCCATAGCGGTGTGGATGATTGGATGAGCGCCGCGCTCTTGGCGTAAGCCCCAAAGCCAGTCCATCTGGGTCCCGGCATTCGCCGGGATGAGCGGATCGAGGATCAAAGAAAAAGGGCGGCGCCGTCGCCGGCGCCGCCCAGGCAATGCCTCCGGGGAGGAGGATCTCGTTAGAACGTGGCCCGCAGGCCCAGCAGCACCTGGCGGCCGGGGTAGTAGACGCTGTACGGCGCGTTGTCGTAGCCGAACGTGGTCCGCAGGGGCTCGTTGGTGATGTTCAGGGCGTCCAGGGTCAGGCGGAAGGCCTTGTCCATGAACGGCAGCTGGTAGCCGGCCGAGACGTCCAGCTGGCCGCGGGCCTCGGCCTTGAGCGGCACGTTGATGTTGTTCTGCGGGGCGTTGGCGGCGATCGACTCGTCGTTCCACACGTAGTTCACGCTGACCGACACGCCGTGGTCCTCGTAGAAGCCCTGCAGGTTGTAGCTCCAGGGCGCGACGCCGGTGGCGACGAGGCCCGACTCCGAGCTCTGCTCCAGGCGCGTGGCGTTGGCCGAGAAGCCCAGGCCGTGGACCACGAAGTCCAGCGGCTGGACCCAGGTGACTTCCACGCCCTGGATCAGCAGCTTGTTGAGGTTGACCGGCTTGGTCAGGGTCACCGTGGCCACGTTCGGCCCGCCGCGCAGGTCCAGGGCCTGCTGCTGCGAGACGCTGAGGTCGGCGTAGTTGATGCCCAGCGACGTGAACGGCACGGTGCTCTGGGTGTTGATCGTGAAGCCGTCGACGTMCTTGCGGAAGAAGGCCACGCCCACATAGCCGATGCCGCCGGTGTAGTACTCGCCGCCGATGTCGATGTTGTTGGACGTGTAAGGCTTCAGGTTCGGGTTGCCGGCCGTCGCGACCTGGGCCGAGATGTCCGAGAAGGTGGTGCCGGGCAGCAGGCTGCCGGCGTCGGCCCGGGTCATGCTGCGCGAGGCGGCCACCCGCAGTTTGATGTTGTCGCTGACGTCGTAGACGATGTTGGTCGACGGCAGGATGTCGTCGTACTTCGAGCTCAGCGTCTGGTCGACGATGCCGGTGCTGACCGTGATCGGGCTGGTGACGCTCTGGTCGGTGTGGAAGTAGCGCAGACCGAAGTTGACGGTCAGGTCGCGGTCCAGCACCTGGCCCTTGGCGTTGGCCTCGGCATAGGCGCCCCAGGTCTTCTCCTCGATGTCGCCGACCGCGCCGCCGGTCACCGCGCCCGTCGATTGCGGGGCGTTGTCGCGGTAGTAGGCGTAGTTGCTGGCCTTCATCAGCGCTTCGACGTTCGGCATGATCATGCTGGTGTAGCCGACGCCGCCGCTGGCCAGGTGGCCGAAGTCGCCGACGTCCCAGCGCTGCAGGTACTGCGACAACTGGCTGTTGGTGATCACGCCCGAGGTGCCGGCGCAGCCGGTGCCGCAGGTGGCGTTCTGGAAGGCGGTCGAGTTGTCGTAGGCGCGGATCGAGCGGCTGGCCTCGTCATAGGCCGCGCCGAACTTCAGGTTCACGGCGTCGTCGCCCCAGCGCGCGTCGACGTGCGCGCCCTTGGTGGTGGTCTCGCGCTTCACGTTCTGGACGTTCACGCGGTACCACTGCCAGCCCAGGTTCGGGTCGCCCAGGTCCTTGTTGGTGGTGATGATCGGCTGGCCGTCCGAGCCGGTCGAATAATAGACGTCCAGGCCCGACTGGGCCGGGGTCTGGAAGTCGAACTGCGGCTGCTCGCGGAAGAAGGTCGAGTGGCCGTAATTGACCTGGGCGTCGACGACGAAGTTGTCCTTCGGCTGCCAGCGCATGGTCGGGTTGACGTTGTAGAACTTGGTCGTCTGCTTGAAGATGTCGTTCTCGAGGAAGAAGCTCGAATTGGCGAACGTGCCCGAGGTGACGACGTTGTTGCCGTCCACCGTCAGGTCGATCGGCACCATGCCGCCCGTCGAGGTCGACGACGTGCCCGGGCCCGAGTTGCGAACGTACCAGTTCATGTTCAGGCGCTGATAGTCGCGCTTGGATTCGGCGTACATGCCGTCGATGGCGAACTGCAGCGTGTCGGTCGGGCGGTATTCCAGCGACAGCAGGGCCGAGACGCGCGAGCGGGTGCCCTCGGTGTAGCTGTTGCGGCCCAGGCGCGGGATCAGGGCGCGGCTCAGCTGGGCCTGGGTCAGGCCCGAGGTGGCCGTCAGGTCCAGCGTCTGGCCGGGCGTCAGGCCGTGGCCGACATTGTTGGGCGCGACGCTGGCGTAGACGAAGCCGTTGCCGCCCGGATCGGTGCAGCCCGTGCCGCACGAGAAGTTGCCGTCGGTCCAGCCCACCGACTCGAAGCCGTCGACGCGGGTCTTGGTCTTCACGCCCGAGACCCCGAAGAGCACGCCGAACTTGTCCCAGGTCTTGCTGGCGACGACGGCGCCGCGCGGGCTGAGGTCCTTGTTGCTGTCGGTGTACTGGCCCTGGGCGATCACGGTCAGGTGCTCGCCTTCCTTGTCGAACGGACGGGCGCTGTGCAGGTTGATCGTGCCGGCGATGCCGCCTTCCAGCTGGTCGGCCTGCGGGCTCTTGGCCACGTCCAGGCGGGTGAACAGTTCCGACGGGAAGAAGTCCAGGTCGACTTCGCGGTTGGCGCTGCCGCCGTTGGTGCCGCCGTCCGAGGCCACCGCGATCTGGGTGTTGTTCAGCATCACCTTGGAGAAGCTGGGGCCCAGGCCGCGGATCGAGACCTGCACGCCCTCGCCGTTGATGTCGCGGTTGATCTTGACGCCCGGGATGCGGTTCAGGGTCTCGGCCAGGTTGGTGGCTGGCAGCTTGCCGATGTCCTCGGCGAAGATGGAGTCGCCGAAGGCCACCGAGTCGCGCTTGGCCATGGTGGCCTGCTGCAGGCTGCGGCGGATGCCGGTGACGATGACTTCGTCGACGGCGGTGCTGGCGTCGTCGGCGGGCGCCGCGGCGGCCGGTTGAGCGGCCACGGGGGCGTCGGCCGGAGCGGTCTGGGCGTGGGCGGCGGTCGCGGCCAGGCCCGCCAGGGCGGTGGCGGCCAGCAGGGCCGCGCGCGGGTTGAATCGGGTCATGCTTCACTCCTGACCCGCCTGGGGGGAGCGGCGGGCCTTCCTAATGATTGGGCTTGTTCGGGTTGGATCAGCGGTAGCGGTAGAGCTTCACCCGCTGGATCTGGAACTGGTCGGGCGGCAAGCGGATGTGCCGTCCCTGGTGGGTCTGGTCGCCGTTCAGGGTGCGGCCCGGGACCCAGCGGCCCTGGGCGTCGAACACGCCCTCGACGGCGCTGTCGATGCCGGCGATCGCCCCAGTCTTATCGGCTCCGTCGCCGGCTCCCGCGAAGGTCACCACCAGGCCGCGTCCGGCCATCAGGTACTCCTCGGGTCCGATCTGGACGATGATCCCGCCGTGGGCGGCGGTCTTCTGGTCGGCCTTGGGGGTCCAGGGATCGACGAAGCCGACGGTGAATTTGTAGTCGCCGATCGTCTGGGTGACGGGCTGGTCCAGCACCGTGCCGTCCTCCAGCACGCGCGGCTTGAAGCCCGACATCCTGCCCTGGCCCTGGGCCGCCAGGATCGCCGGGGTCAGCTGGCGCAGGACGTCGTAGGCCTGGGTGACGGCCTCCTGGTCCTTGCCCTCGGCCGTCTCGACCTGGAAGGGCGAGAAGCCGAACGCGTCCAGCTTGCCGATCGCGTAGAAGGCGTTGGCCGGCGTCTCGGGCGCGCCGACATTGTTGGCTTCCGGGATGAACAGCGAATTGTCGCGGCGCTTGTAGCGGCCGGCCAGGTCGTTGAAGTTCGGGAAGTAGATGTCCGGCGAGATCAGGTCGAGGCTGGGCGCGCCGGTCTTCCAGACGTCGATCAGGTGCGGCAGCGGCCCACCGCTGGGATATTCGCCCGGCGCCTTGCCCGTGCGGTTCAGGGCCACGTTCACGTACATCGGCAGCGGATAGGCCGCCTTGCCCGCGCGGGTCACCGCGTCGGTGTAGCGGGCGTAGGACCAGGCGGTGAACACCTCCTGGCCGGCCTCGGCGTCGCCGAACACCTGGGCCCAGGTCCCGCTGGTCCTGGAGCCGTGCGCCTTCCACAGGGCGCGCAGTTCGGGCTCGATGGCTTCGCCGCCGTCGGCCAGGCGCTTGAGCAGCTCGGCCGGCACGGGACCGGCCCAGGCGGCGTCGGCCTCGGGGCCCCACTCGCGGGCCGTGGGCAGCATGCCGATCTCGTTCTCGACCTGGACCATCAGCACCGTGCCCTTGGCGTCCACCGCCTTCAGGTGGGCCAGCAGGGCGGCGTAGGCCTTGGCGTCGGCGCCCTGGGTGTTGGTCGAGAAGGCCGACAGGATCTCCTGGCTGACGCCGTTGGCGGCCTTGGCGCGCGGGAACCGGTCCTGGTCGCGCTTCACCCACGACGGCACGTAGGTGGACATGCTGTTCTTCCACGCCCCGAACCACAGGATCACCAGATGCATGTCCTGGGCGCGGGCGTCCTTGATCAGACCGTCGACGCTGGAGAAGTCGTAGGCGCCTTCCTTCGGCTCGATCAGCTCCCACGAGACGGGCGCGAGCACGGTGTTGAGGTTCATGGCCTTCAGCTTGGGCCAATACTTGGCCATGTAGGCCTGGCTGGAGGCGCTGGAGTTGCCCAGCTCGCCGCCCAGGACCAGCAGCGGCTTGCCGTCGACCGTCAGGCGCTGGGCCGAGCCTTGCGTCTCCAGGCGGGGCATGTCGGCCAGGGCGGCGTGGGACACGAGCAGCGAGGCCGCCAGCGCGCACGCCAGGCCGCCGGCGAGACGCGGGGCGCGGCTCGGGCGTGACCGGCGAGCTCGATGCTGGAGGGGTCCCTGGTCCATTCGCTTCCCCGCTCCGGTTCGGCGTACTGACGCGCCGTGACCGATGATACCGCTAACACATCTGACATAAGGTCTGACCTGTCAATCTCGATAATCGGCAATTGTCAGGCCAATATCTTGACTGTGGCGCCCTTGCTGACGCCGAGGTGAAAAACCGCCGCCCACGGCGTTCCGCAGCGGAAACCGACGCTTGCATCAAGCCGCCCAACAGCCTGGGCGACACCCTCCAAGCTTTGATATTCCGTCGTTACGTCAATATCTTATTGAACATTCCACAAGGATTACCGTCCGAAATCGCCGCTGGGGCGCGTTCGGCCGCCCGCCCGGCCACGGTCGCGGCTCGGCCGTCGCCGCGCGGGATCACGCAGCGTCGCCTTAGTCTCGGGTCGTTTCAGCTTCGTTTCCGGCGCGTATTTGTCTGACCACATTTGCGCCTTGTTCCGGAGAACGCTCTTCGGTGAAGCTTGCGCGGCGGAGTGGTCAGACCTTTGCCGCAGCGCGCGGCTTCAGACCGTCACGGTCTTCAGCGCGAAGAAACCCGCGTCGGTCTCCAGCCGCAGGTGATAATCGCCCGGCCGCAGGAACAGCACGGCCGACATCGCTTGGGGCGCCACCACCTGCTGGTCGGCCGGGATGGCCAGTTCGGGCTCGGCCGTGTGGACGGCCTGGACGATCACCGTCGTCCCGCGGGGTCCGGGAACGGCGACCTCCAGCCGACGGCGCGTGGGATCGGCGGCCAGCCAGCCGGGCCGCCCGGCGACGTCGGCCACGGGCGGATGGAACACCGCCAGGTCCGCTCCCGCCCGAAACGCGCCGATCCAGCCGTCCGGCCCGCGCACCACGATCGAGTCCGCCGGCTTGAAGCGCTCCAGCACCGCCGTCGTCATCGGCGCGTCAGGCGCGTGCGGCCCGAACGAGCCGGTATAGGCCTGGGAGACGCACAGCGGATCGACGCCCGCCTTCTCGCGCAGCAGGGCGGCGAACCACGACAGGCCGCGATGGTCGGGCGTCTTGCGCAGGTGGGCGTAGCCGCAATGGACCAGGACCCGCGCGTCCGGGTTCGGCGTCAGCACGTCGGCGATGAAGTTCTCGGCCTGGGCCAGCTCGCGGCGCATGATGGCGATCGCGTTGGTTTCGCTCGCCTGACGCTGGTCCTGGCGCTGCTCGTAGGCCGCCAGCCGATAGCCCAAGTCGGCCGCCTCGCGCACCGCCTCGCCATAGACCGGATCGTGCAGGTAGTAGCCGAAGGCCGGGTTCAGGGCCGCCCCGGCCTTGAAGGTCCGCACGTCGGGCGCGCCGGGGCTGCGGCTGTTGAGGAAGTCCTCGGCGGCCAGGATCTCGAAACCCAGCGGCCGCAGGGCGCGCAGCAGGCGGGCCAGGAACCAGCGGTGGCGCGAGGCGACGTGGGCCTCGTTCAGCATGACCACGCGCCGGTCGCGAGCCGCCTCGACGATGGCGGTTATGGCGTCCTGGGCGGTCGCGTCGGCGGCCAGGGGCAGGTCGTCCGACGGCCCCTGGGCAGCGGACTTCAAAGCGAACGCCTCGTCGCCGATGAATGAGGCCATCTGCTGCAGGCCCGGATCGTCCGGCCTCTCCCGGATGGCTTTCCGGATCGGCAGGTAGCGGCTTTCCATGAACAGGCGGGTCTGAGGCGTGAGTCCCGTGGCCTGCGACGCCGCCTGCGCCCAGACCAAGCCAGGCGGCGCGCCCATCGCCGCCAACCCGGCCGCCATGCTCCTGCGCGTCAGGTCCATCGTCCACCCCTCTTGCTCGACCGGGGTAAACTCAGCTCAAGATTGCGGCCATCGCAAGTCCGCGCCGGCCCTACCGCACCGGGCAGGCCACCCACTGATAGGCCCGGGCCATCACCCCGCCATCGGCGCGGACCAGCACCAGGCCGCTGGCGTCCGAGCCCGCGTCGCTGACCGTGGCGCAGCCGCCGGTGTCGATGCGGCGCGCGGCGTCGTGCTTGCGGTCGGCCTTGTAGGTCCCGTCCGGATTGGCCCAGACGTCGGCGAACGAGTAGCGGACGCCGCTGGCGCCGTTGATCCGCGTGCCCAGGCCGTACGGGCGGTCCAGGATCAGCACCTCGCCCTTGGGAATCCCGCGCGCCTTCATGAAGCGGATCACCTCGGAGAAGCAGGCGTCGCCCAGCAGCTGCTCGCCGCGCTCCGCGCAGCCCTGGCGGTTGCCGAACACCACCGGCAGGGTCGCGCCGTAGGCCTCGTAGGTCGCGGTCGGCGGCGGGGCGGCGGGCGCGCCGCAGCCGGCCACGGCCCGCTCGTGCACCCGGTCGCCGGGCTCGACCTCGAAGTCGACCGGCGTGGTCAGGCCGCAGCCGGCCGGAGCGGACAGCTGCGACTTGTCGAACCAACGCTTGTCGGCCTTGAAGCCCGTCTTGCCCTTGCGCTTGAGCACATATTGCTCGGTCTCCTTGCTGGTCAGCACCTGGCCCGGCGCGGTCAGGCGCTTGGCGCCGATCACGTCCAGCTCCTTCAGGGCCGGCTGGGCGGCCAGGACGCCGATGCCGGCGGCGAAGCAGACGCCGTCGCGCAGGGCCGCGTMGGGCGGGCAGTCCGGGCG
>NZ_JBFTKU010000008.1:0-176092 GCF_056665975.1 Caulobacter sp. 05T431
CCCTCGCCGACCGCGACGCCCGCCGCGATCGAGAAGCCGCCGCTGCCGCCGCCGCCGCCAACGCTCTGGCCGAAGATGCCCGCGGCGTCCGCGCCCTGGGTCTCGATCCGGCCCTTGCTGTCGATCTTGACCTCGCCGCCCTTGCCGCCGTGGTCGCCGTCGCCGCCGATCGAGACGCCGACCGCGCCGCCGGCCTGGCCGCCCGCGCCGGCCACCGCGCCGCTCCAGCCGCCGCTGCCGCCGCCGCCGCCCACCGCCTGGGCGTAGATGCCGGCCGAACGGTCGCCTTCTGTGAGGATGTCGGTGACGCTGAGCACGGTGACCTTCTGGGCGTCGCCGCCCCCGGCCCCCGAGCCGCCGACGCCCACCGAGGCCGAGCCGGCCGCCGTGCCGCCGGACAGGGCCCCGGACAGAGCGAAGCCGCCCGTGCCGCCGCCGCCGCCGATGCTCTGGGCGTAGATGCCCGAGGCGTCGACGCCGCGGGTGTGAATCTGGCCGGCGGTGTCCACCGTGACCAGGCCGCCGCCGCCGGCGTTGCCGCCGCTGCCGCCCACGGCCACGCCGATCGAGGCGCTGCCGCCGCCCGAGGCCGCCGCGGCGATCGCGCCGCTCCAGCCGCCGTTGCCGCCGCCGCCGCCCACGCTCTGGGCGAACACGCCGATCGCGCGGTCGCCGGTGGTGTCGATGTCCACGCCCGTGACGTGGTCGACGGTGACGTCGCCGCCGTTGCTGGCCGCGCCGCCCGTGCCGCCGACCGAGATCGCGCCCGAGGCCGCCCCGACGTCGCCGACCGCCAGGGCCGCCGACACGGTGTAGCCGCCGTCGCCGCCGCCGCCGCCCACGCTCTGGGCGAAAACGCCGCGCGAGTCGTCGCCCTTGGTGATCAGGGTCCCGTCGGCCGTGACGTGAACGATCCCGCCGTTGCCGCCGCCGCCGCCCGAGCCGCCGACGCCGATGCTGACCGCGCCGTAGACGCCGATCGCGCCGCCGGCCCCGAAGCCGCCGTTGCCGCCGCCGCCGCCCACGCTCTGGGCGTAGACGGCCGAAGCGCGGTCGCCGCCGGTCTCGATCCGGCCGGTGTTGATCACCGTGACGTCGCCGCCCTTGCTGCCCGTGCCGGCGTCGCCGCCGATCGACAGGTTGACGAACAGGCCCGCGCTGGTGGAGTCGCCGCCGTTGCCGCCGCCGCCGCCCACGCTCTGGGCGAACACGCCGCCCGAGCCGTCGAGGTCGGTGAAGATCTGGCCGTGGTTGGTGACGTTGACGGCCTCGCCGATCCCGCCGCCCGAACCGCCGCCGCCGATCGCGAACTGTCCGCCCGCGCCGCCGCCGTTACCGCCGCCGCCGCCCACGCTCTGGGCGAACACGGCGTAGGAGTCGTAGCCGTGGGTCGTCAGCTTGCCGTCGTTGACGACCGTGACGACGCCGGCGTCGCCGCCCGCCCCGCCCTTGCCGCCGATCGCCGCCAGGCCGCCGGCCCCCGCGCCGTTGCCGCCGCCGCCGCCCACGCTCTGGGCGAACACGGCCGCGGCCAGCTTGCCGTCGGTCTCGATCTCGCCGACGCCGCTGTTGGTKACCGTGACGGCGCCGCCCTTGCCCGACGCGCCGCCGTCGCCGCCGATGCCGACCAGGCCGCCGCCGCCCGCGCCGTTGCCGCCGCCGCCGCCGATGCTCTGGGCGAACACGCCCGTGGCCTCGTCGTTGTGAGTGAAGATCCGGCCTTCGTTGGCGGCTGTCACCGCGCCGCCGTCGCCCGACGAACCGCCGCCGCCGCCGATGCCGACCAGGCCGCCGGCCCCGCCGCCGACGCCGCCGCTGCCGCCCACGCTCTGGGCGAACAGGCCGATCGACGCCACGCCGCCGGTCTCGATCTGGCCATAGTTGGTGACAGAGACCGCGCCGCCTGCGCCGCCGCCGGACCCGCCGCCGCCCAGGGCCGCGATCCCCGATGCGCCGCCGGCGGCGCCGCCGCCGCCGCCGATGCTCTGGGCGAGGATCCCGTACGAGAAGTCGCCGTGGGTGATCAGTTGGTCGTAGTTGATCGCGATCACCAGGCCGCCCGCGCCCGCGGCGTTGGAGCCGCCCGCGAACGCACCGATGCCGCCGGCCGAACCTCCCGCGCCCGACAGACCACCGACGCTCTGGGCCAGGATCCCGTGCGACCGGGCGCCGAAGGTTTCGACGTCTCCGAAGTTTTCGACCCAGACGTCGCCGCCGGGACCGCTGCCGCTGCCCGTGCCGCCCGAGGCGACGACGCCCGCTCCGCTGCCGCCGTCCCCGCCCGCCCCGCCGACGCTCTGGGCCATCAGGCCCGACGAGTCCGAATCTTGGGTCGAGACCTGGGCGCTGTTGATGAGGGTCGCCGTGCCGCCGGGCCCGCCGTGCGCGCCGTTGCCCCCCACGCCGTAGGCGCCGTCGCCGTCTCCGCCGTCGCCGCCGCGCCCCGCATTGGCTTGGACCTTGATCCCCGCATGACCCACGCCGGTGGTCGCCACCAGGCCGTCAACGGTCAGATAGACGGAGCCGCCGGCCCCGCCGATGCCGCCTCTGCCGCCCTCGCCGTAGAGGCCGACGTTGCCGTAGCCGCCCCGGCCGCCATTGCCGCCATTGGCGGTGACGAACACCGCCTCGCCCGTGCTGGAGGTGAAGGTTCCATTGATCGATTGGCTGGTCGAAAGGCCGTCATGGCCGTCGCCGCCGGAACCGCCGACCGCGCCGTACGACCCGGTGCCGCCGCTTGAGCCGTCGGCGGCCGTCGATTGATAGTCAGCCGCCGCGACCGGCAGGGCGGCCAGCACCGTGGCGCCCACGGCGCCGACGGCCAGGGCGCGGCCCAGGCCCTTCAACAGCTTGCGCGTGGCGGTTTCCAGGCGGACCGCCTGGGCGCGGCTCTTCACGTCGACGATCGGGACAATGTTCTCTTCGGCGGCCGGCGGCGTGTAGGCCGCCAGCACGGCCAGGCTCGCCAGGGCGTCGTGCAGGCGCAGCAGCAGCTTGGGCGGCAGGGCGCCGGGCGTCCCGAACGACGAGGCCAGCAGGTGGGCGACCGCGTCCTGGGTGGCCAGCAGTTCCGGGGCCGAGGCGCCAAAGCGCTCGCTCAGGGCGGCGGCGACGCGCGGGTCGCGGGCTTCGCGCTCCCAGCGTCCGGCCAGTTGCTCCAGTCCGTCGGCGAACCGCGCCAGGCGTTCAACGCGCGGGGATTCCGCAACGGCGGCCTTCGCCGCGCCAGTCGACACCTTGCCCATGGTCTTCCCCCGATACGGCGCGCCCGACGTCCGACCGCTGGCGCGCGCGATAGCTTAACCGTTCTTAACGAATTCCGGAGGCGTTTCCCGCAATGAACGAACACCGTTCGGTAATGAACGGACATGGTTCGAAACGAGACAGACCTCCGGCGTTCGGGGTCAGCTGTGCAATTTCCAGGTGAGACTTGGGGGAGATTGGAGCGGGCGGGGGGAATCGAACCCCCGACATTCAGCTTGGGAAGCTGACGTTCTACCTCTGAACTACGCCCGCATTGGACGGAGAAACTCGCGCCGTCCAAGCGCCCAGCCCGTCTAGCCGGTCTGGCTCCGCTTCTCAATGGGTCTTTGGGCGTCTTCGGAACTTCGTGGGCTCGCGTTGACGCGCCGCCAGGACCGGCGCACGATCAGGTCAAACAGATGTTCGGGAGGAGAACGCCATGGCCGACGGCCACCAGCATCCGGACGACCATGAGCGGGCCCAAGAACGGGCTAAGTTCCACGCCATGGTCGACGGCACCCCGCAGGACTGGGCGATCATCGCCAACGCCTCGATGGAGTTTGGCCGCGACCTGCCGGGCCGCCTGGTCTCGCACCTGAAGCTGCTGCAAGGCGACTGCGGCGGCTTCGCCATCGACCGGCTGGACCACAGCCTGCAGACCGCCACCCGCGCCTTCCAGGACGGCCGCGACGAGGAATACGTGGTCTGCGCCCTGCTGCACGACATCGGCGACATCCTGGGCCCGCGCAATCACGCCGACATCGCCGCGGCGATCCTGCAGCCCTTCGTCTCCGAGGAGAACCACTGGATGGTGGCGCACCACGCCATCTTCCAGGGCTACTACTTCTTCCACCACCTGGGCCTGGACCGCGACATGCGCGACCAGTTCCGGGGCCATCCCAGCTTCGAATACACCGCCCAGTTCTGCCACATCTACGACCAGGAGGCCTTCGACCCGGCCTACAAGTCGATGCCGCTAGAAGCCTTCGAGCCGATGCTCCACCGGGTGATGTCAGCGCCCAAGCGGTCGATTTATCTGCGCAAGGACGGCGGGGCGACGGCGTAGCGGGAGCTGACCTTCTCGACGTCCGAGATGGGTGGTTATCTGCCGCTAGATGACCGGCGAATTGTCTCCTGTTCGATGCCGGCCACATTGCATTGGTAGAGATCCAACGCCTCCGGTTCATTGAACACGAGCTTGAACGTACCGGTGACGATGGCGAAACGATGGTTCAGCTCGGCTTTGCGTTGAAGCAATCGATCCCCTTCTGACAGGGTCAACACGGCTGCGCCGTCTCCCTTTCGCTCGCGAATAGCCGCAAGGGAATCGTAGATGCAGCGCGAGTTGGTACCGAGATCGATTACTCCGCCAACGGTGATCTTCTGTCCGTCAAGAGTGACGGCCTGCGCCAAAACTTCGGATGGCGTCAGATACCGCTTGGGGGAGGCATGGGCGCTTGCGCCCGCAAGCGTCACAAAAGCTAATGCTGCGAAGAACCATCTGGGCATCATGGGAGGTCACCCGACAGCGCCGCGCCCGGGTCCCGCCGGGAAATGTGAATTAGAGTGTCCGCCCATCTGCCAGGACCCGGGTCAGTTGCTTCTCGGCGCATGTGTGCTCGCCCGCTGAGGGGCACGTCACGGTGACATTTGGCGGCCCTCGATGTTCGCGTCGGAAACGTCGCGGCCGTCACTGTTTCTGCGGCTCAGGCGCCGGCGGTGTCACGCCTAGGCAGGTCTCGTCACACCTCGTAGGATCTCGTCGAAGATAAACCCAAAACACAACCCAAGCCTTACCCGCCGTAACGTCCGGCTCCGGCCTAAGTAGCTTGAATTTGGGAAGAAGGCCTCGGATTGCGTTGATTGTCGCTTCGCCGCCCACGACGGGATAATATGAGCAGCCAGAAATTGCGCCTGAGCTGTCGGCGCGGCATTCAAGACGGGCAATGGACTCTGCGAGTTCCGGTGGCGCCGCGGCACGCAACTGTGCCTCGGTAGGCGTTGTGGCCCATCCCGAGGCTGGCACCGTCCTGCGAATAAACGGCTGCCCCACCGACTGTCCCGATGCATGCGAAGCTAAAGCTGTCGCTATCACCGCGGCAATCGCAGGCGAGCGCAACCGACATGAACTCATCAAGGGCAAATCTCTAACGGTTGACCAATCCGGCAATGCCGCATCAAGGGTTGCATTCATCTCCGCCGCTGAAAAGTGGCTTGTCACGCCTGCGTCGTCGGCACGAACGAAGCTAGCTCCTACAGCGTCATGGCAGTGATCGGGCTCCATCCGGCGAACTTGCTTCGGCGCTAGACGCCGAGAACGCCATCGAGGAAATCCAGAAGGCCCGCCCTCGAACCAGCCGGCGGAGGCCCTAACGTTGCGGTGTCTTTGGCATTAGCCTGCTTGAAAAGAACGCGCGCGGTCATTGGTCACCAAAAAGCGCGGAGGGCCTCTTGGTCGGCCCCACAGTCTGTCGATCGCGGGCTCATGATCACAGGGCGCCTTCCGACTCTCGACCGATAGGACTGTAGGTCTGACTTGGGTCGAAGGCGGTCACGCATCTAGACCCAGCAAGCAGACCCTACTTCACCGCCTTCGCCTTGATCCCCAGCTTGGCCAGCTGGGCCTGGACGCTGTCCGGGCCCGTCAGGTGTCCCGCGCCCACGGCCACGAAGCTGACGCCCGAGCCGGCCAGCTTGGTCTTCAGCTGTTTGGCCCAGTCGGCGTTCCGGTCGACCAGCAGCAGCTTGTAGAGCTCCGGATAGTCGCCCTGCATCTCGTCGACCATCTGGCGCTTCAGCTCGGCCTGGTCGCCGCTCGCCCAGGCGTTGACCAGGGCGTCGATCTTGGCCGGGCCGTCGTCGACCTCGTCCAGGGTGGATTCCAGCAGCTGGGTCTCCTGGGCCGGGGTCATGTCGGCGAAGAACCGGACTTGCTGCTCCATGGTCTCGAAGGCCGAGACCGGCTTGCCCGCCGCCTTGGCCTGGGCGTTCAGCAGCTTCTCGACGCCGCTTTCCGGATCATAGCCGGCCTTCAGCAGCGGGGTCAGCGACACGGTCAGGGCGGCCAGCCAGGGCCGCATCACGTCCAGCGCCTGGGGCGGGAAGCCCATGCCCTGCCCGGCCGTCTGCAGCTTGGCGTAGGTCTCGGGCTTCAGCTTGGCCGACAGCGGCGTGGTCCGGTCGATGCCGTATTTCAGCATCAGGGCCTGGGTGTCGGCGGGCTTCTCGGGCTGCTCGATCTCCATGACCACGTCGTCGGCGGCCTCGAAGGCCTTGGCGATCCTGGCCGTGCGCCACTGGGTTTCCGGCCGCAGCACGTGGACCGTGCCGAACAGGTAGATGGTCGAGTCCTTGTCCTTGATCACCCACAGCGAGGGTTCGGCCAGGACGGGGCTCGCCCCCATCGCCAGCGCCATGACGGCCGGGGCGACGAGGGCGAAGGCGAAGCGGCGGACGGACGCGGGCAGAATCATCATCCCGCCACTGTTCCGGCCGGAGCGGCGCCGTGCAAGCCGACTACTTCAGGAAGGTCTCCACCTCGAAGGCGAAGGCGGCCGGCTGGTCCAGCATGATGAAGTGGTACGAGCCGTCGATCCGCTTGACCTTGGCCTGGGTAATCGGGGCGTAGGCGCCGGTGTACAGCTGGTCGAACACGGCCTGGGGCGCGGTGGCCGGATCCCACGGATAGAGCATGGTGACGGGGGTCTTGATCAAGGCGATCTCGCCGCGCAGGTCGGTGGTCAGGTCGTCGTAAAGGGCGCGGGCCACCACCGAGCGGTCCGAGGCGATGGCGGCGGCCGTGGCCGACTTCAACCCTTCGGGCGACTTGACCAGGCGGGCCATCATCGCGGTCTCCATCGAGGCCCAGGCCTCGGGCGTGGCGGCGATGGTCCGGTCGCGCATGGCGGCGGCCTGGGGCTTGGCCGTCTCGACGGTGGCCTGGGGCGAGAAGACCATGGCGTAGAAGGGCAGGCTGTCGACCACCATCAGCCGGCCGACGTCCTGCGGGTGCTGGCGGGCCAGCATCAGGCCCATCAGCCCGCCCATGGAGTGGCCGATCACGGCGGGCGACTTCAGCCCGGCCGACTTGATGTAGTCGTCCAGGGCGTCGACCGTCGGCTGGATCACCGCCCCCTCGGCGTTGGCCCCGGCCGGGGCGCCGGCGAAGCCCGCCACCTGGATCACGTGCAGGCGATAGCGCCCCTTCAGCTGCTTGACCGTGTCGTCCCAGACGGCCGAGGACGAGGCCAGGCCGGGGATCAGGATAACGTCGGGCCCCTGCCCCGTGACCTCGACGGTGAAGCGGGGCGCGGCGGCCGACGGGACCGCGACCGGGGCGGCGTGGGCGTGGTTGAACACGCCGAGGGCGGCCAGCATGGCCATCACCATGACGAACAGGGGGAAGGTCTTTTGACGATAGGACATGACGGGAACTCCTGATTTTCGGGCATGCGCCAGGGTTCGGCGGCGAGCCGGCGGGTGTGAAGGCAAAGGTCGGGTGGGTCGGAAATCCTGACCGCTTCGGGTCAGGCTTCGTCCTGGAAGATCGTCTCGATCGGCAGGCCGAACAGACGGGCGATCTTGAAGGCCAGCGGCAGGCTGGGGTCGTACTTGCCCGTCTCCAGGGCGTTTATGGTCTGGCGCGAGACGTCCAGTCGCTCGGCGAGGTCCGCCTGGCTCCAGTCGCGCTCGGCCCGCAGGACCTTGAGGCGGTTCCTCACCGATACCTCCTGGCGATCAAGGGCTGGGACAGGCCCATGGCGAGGGCGAAGATCGGAACGGCGGCCCAGGCCGGAGCGTGCGGCGCCTTGCCGAAGGTCTCCAGGAAGCCCCAGACACTCGCTGCGCCCAGGGTCACGGCGATGCCCCACAGCAGGCTTTGGATCAGGATCTCGCGGGCGAACTCGTCCTTTTCCTCGGCCAGATAGAAGCCCATGGCGGCTATCGCACCCAGAATGGCCAAGGCGGGCGCCAGGGCGATCACATAACCCAGCGCCCCGGCGGTCAGACCCTGGCGATGCAGCATGATCGCGCCCATCAGCAGGAAGACATAGGCCGACATCGAGACGCCGAACCGCAACATATAGCGCCGCATGGCGGGCCGCAGGGGCTCCCGCTTGAACAGGCGGTTAGAGCCGAGGGCGAAGGCCAGCGAAGCCGCGACCGTGCCCAGGCCGCCGACAAAGCTCCAGACGCCACCCAGGCCGATGACCCGGACACAGACGAGGATCGCGGCCATGAAGCCGGCGAACAGCATGAACTTCTTGAGGGCGAGCCAGTCGCCACGTTCCGACGCCATGTCGGGTCTCCCTGTCTTAATGACAAGGATGCTTGTCTTATATCACTGAAGGTATGTCAAGCGAGCTTGTCAAAAGATCAAGGAAGGGCGACAGCCCGCCTTGCTCAGGCGGCCTTGCGCAACGGCGCCGCGTCGGCGGCCTGGCTGACGTGGACGGGCCGGGAGACTTGGCGCCCGAGAGTCCGGCGCTGGCTCAGGATGGTCCAGCCGTAGCGCGAGAAGCGGTCCTCGTAGTCGGACCAGCGGATGATCCGGCCCTGGTCGTCGCAGCGCCAGATCGCCTTGTCGCAACCCGGGATCGGAGCCGCCCGGTTCCAGACGGCGACGCGCTTGGCGTGGGTMGAAAAGGTCCCGCCGAAGAGTGCGTTCATGGTCCGGAAGCTCCACTGGGCCGGCGACTCGGTGAGTCGTTTCGCCGACAAAGGGAAGCTAGCACTGGTGGAAGCTGAAATGAGGCCACACCACATCTAGTGCGACGCCGTGCCGCGCGACCGAATAGCCGGTCACACGATCGACGAACGGCGGTCGGCGTCGAGGGCGACCACGATGTCGGCGCGGGCGGGCATCTCGCGGGCGATGTGCCGGGTCAGGCGCTCGTAGTGCTGGACGAAGACGGCGACCTCGTCGTCGCTCATGGCGCGGCCGGCCCCCTCCCCCGCCTGCGCCAGACGCGCGCGCAGCTTGGCCTCCTGCTCCCGGCGCCAAGCCAGCACCGCAGCGAAGTCCGGCGCGGTGAACAGCACCAGCAGRTCGAGGCGACCGAACAGCGCGCGATAGGGTCCGGCCAGGGCGGCGTTGACGTAGGCGCGCCAGGTCCCGTCGGGATCGCGCTCGCGCTCCAGGGCGTTGACCGGCGCGGCCAGGGCTTCGGCAGGCTCGGGGCGGGCGCCGACGCTCCAGCCTTCCAGCAGCACCACGTCGACAGGACCTTCGACGACCGGCCAGGTCTCGACCGGCGCGCGGTCGTCGGCGGCCTTGTCGAAGCGCGGCAGGGCCGTGTCGCCCTCCCTGGCCAGACCGTCCAGCACCGCCAGACCCAGGGCGACGTCGTGCGTGCCGGGAACGCCGCGCGTGCGCAGCAACGGATGGACGTCCCGGGCCAGGGCCTCGCGGTCGGCCCGCGGCAGGTAGAGGTCGTCCAGCGACAGGGTCGCCGTCTTCAGCCCCCGGGCCTCCAGCAGAGCCGCCACGACCCGGACCGTCGTCGACTTGCCCGACCCCTGCGGCCCGCAGAGCCCGACCACGAAGGCCGGCCCCATCGCCACGGCCGCGATCCGGTCGGCCAGGGGCGCATGCAGCCGCTCGACCTCGGCGGCGAAGTCGGCGGGCAGGTTCTCGTCGCGCAGGAAGTCGGAGAGCCAGTCAGGGTCGATAGCGGTCATCAACATTCCCCCACCTTCTCCCCTTGCGGGAGAAGGTGTCAGCGCAGCTGACGGATGAGGGGTCGCACGGCGTGGACGCCGCGGACAAGCCCTTCCGGACGGTTCTGAGAAACCCCTCATCCGGCGCTGCGCGCCACCTTCTCCCGCAAGGGGAGAAGGACGGGATCACTGCACCCGCCGGACCTGGAACCCGCGCGCCGCCATCAGGGCCGGCAGGCCGTCGGCGCCGGCCATGTGCAGGGCCCCGACCGCGACCAGCTCGACGCCGGGCTTGTCCATCTCGGCCGCCAGCGCTTCCGCCCAGGCCTCGTTGCGGCGCCTGAGCAGGGCGTCGTATAGCGCCGGGCGGTCGCGCTTCATCACGTCCACCACCAGCGGACCCAGCTTGGCCATGTCGCCGTGCAGCCAGGCGGATTGCAGAGCCACGCCGTTGCGCGGCGGGGTCAGGGTCTCGGTGGCGACGTCGTCCAGGTACTGGACCTCGACCGCCTCGGGCAGGCTGGCGAACAACCGGATCTGCTGTTCCAGGGTCTCGAAGGTGGCGATCGGCTTGTCGGCGGCCCGCGCCTGGCGGGTGACCGTGGCGTCTGCGCCGGCCTGGAGCGAACCGCCCTGCTGGGTCATGGGCAGGACCGACAGCATCATCGCCGCCGCCCAAGGTCGCAGCCGGTCCACGCGGTCCAGCGAGCCGCCGTCCCGCTCCAGCGCCGCCTTCAGGGTGGCCACCGTGCGCGGCGGCAGCTTTTCGCTGAGCGGACGCTCGGGATCGACGCCGTAGCGGTCGACCAGGGCCTGGACTTCGGTCGGATCGGCGTCGGCCCGGGTCTCGAACCAGACCTTGTCGGCGCGGGCGTAGGCGCGGTCGAAGGTCCGGGTGCGCCACTTCACGTTCGGCTGCAGCACGTGCATGGCGCCGAACAGGTAGATGGTCGTGTCCTTGTCGCGCACTTCCCACATGGCCGGGGCGGCGCGCGCGACCGGGGCGCAGGCGAGCGCGCAGACCGCCAGACCGGCGGCCAAAAGCCTGCGATACGCGCCAAAACTCGACACAACGTCCCCCGACGTCCGGACTCAACAGACTGTCAGGGTACGAACACCCCGGTTAACCGGGGAAGCGCCGTCGCTTGCGACCTAACGCCACGCCTTGAAGTGCTTGGACAGTTTCAGGCCCTGGCGCTGGTAGTGCGACCCGCCCTCGCCGTAGAGGCGTCGGGGCCGCGCGGTCAGGGGCTCGTAGACCAGGCGGGCGACGATCTGGCCGTCCTCAAGCAGGAACGGCGTCTCGTGGCTGCGCACTTCCAGCACGCCCTTGGAGCCGACCGCGCCGGCCTCCTCGGTGCCGAAGCCGGGATCGAAGAAGCCGGCGTAGTGCACGCGGAACTCGCCGACCGACGGATCGATCGGGGTCATCTCGGCCGCTTCCAGCACCGGGATCTCGACATCGTCCTTGGACGCCAGGATGTAGAACTCGCCCGGGTCCAGCAGCAACTCGCCGTGGCGGGTCTCCAGCGGTTCCCAGAAGTCGCGCGGGTCGTGGCCGTCCTCGTGGTCCAGGTCGACGACCCCAGCGTGGCGGCGGCCGCGGAAGCCGACGATGCCGCCCTCGCCCGGCGTCAAATCCACCCCGACGCTCTTGATCGCCAGCTTGGCCGGGTCGCCGCGCTTGAGGCGCAGCTGGTTCAGCCGCGTGCCGGCCCGCACCAGCACCGAGAAGGTCTGGGGCGCGATCTCGATATAGAGCGGCCCCTCATAGCCGGACTCGATGTCGTCGAAGGCCTTGGAATGGTCGCTGAGCAGACGCACGAACACGTCGACCCGCCCGGTCGAGCTCTTGGGATTGCCGCGCGCGGCCACGTTGCCCGGCAGGGCCAGGCGCTCCTGAATCTCGGCGATGTAGACGCAGCCCTTCTCCAGCACCGCGCCCTTGGTCAGGTCCAGCTCGTGCATCGCCACGTCCTTAAGACGCTCGGGCACGCGGCGGGCCACGCCGGGCAGGAACGAGGCGCGCACCCGCCAGCACCGCGCGCCCAGGCGCAGGTCCAGGCTGGCCGGCTGCACCTGGTCGGTGTCGAACGGTGTCTGGGAGGTGATCGCTTCTTGCGCGATCAGGTCCTCGATGGATTGGCAGGGCAGAATCCCCGCTGCGTGGGCGTCGGTCATCGGGGCGACACTCGCTAAACCGGGCCTTGAAGGCAAGGCTCGCGGTCCATCCGCCCACCGCTTACTCGCGTGTGACAATTCTAATGTTGAAATCAGACTTGTCCGCCTTGACCGTTCGGCCCGCGAAACCCCTTATGCCGGCCGTTTCCGCGTAGAGCGTCGAAGGAAGGAACCGCCATGGCCGAGGACCCGAAGGACTGGGATATCGCCACCAAGCTGATCCGTGGCGGTCTGGCGCGTTCGCAGTACATGGAGACGGCCGAGGCCCTCTACCTGACCCAGGGCTTCACCTATGACAGCGCCGAGGGCGCCGACCGCCGGTTCTCCGGCGAGGACCCGGGCTTCGTCTATTCGCGCTTCAACAACCCGACCGTGAAGATGTTCGAGGATCGCCTAGCGCTGCTGGAAGGCGCCGAGGTGTGCCGCGCCCAGGCCACGGGCATGGCCTCGATCCACGCCGCCCTGATGGGCCTGGTCCGCGCCGGCGACCACGTGGTGGCCGGCCGCGCCCTGTTCGGTTCGTGCCGCTGGCTGATCGCCGAGTGGCTGCCGCGCTTCGGGGTCGAGACCACCTTCGTCGACGCCACCGATCCGAAGGCCTGGGAGGCGGCGATCCGCCCCAACACCAAGGCCGTGCTGATCGAGACCCCCTCGAACCCGGTGCTGGAGATCACCGACATCCGCGCGGTGTCGGAAATGGCCCACGCCGTCGGCGCCAAGGTCATCGTAGACAACGTCTTCGCCACCCCGATCTTCCAGCAGCCGCTGAAGCTTGGCGCCGACATCGTGGTCTATTCGGCCACCAAGCACATCGACGGCCAGGGCCGCGTGCTGGGCGGAGCGATCCTGACCAGCGAGGCGATCAACGAGGAATGCTACCGCGACGCCCTGCGCCATACCGGCCCGTCGCTGTCGCCGTTCAACGCCTGGGTCCTGGTCAAGGGCCTGGAGACCCTTGACCTGCGCGTGCGCCGCCAGACCGACAGCGCCGCGGCCCTGGCCGACGTGGTGGCCGAGCACAAGGCGGTCAAGCAGGTGCTCTATCCCTTCCGCGCCGACCACCCCGGCCACAACATCGCCAAGTCGCAGATGACCGGCGGCGGCACGGTGCTGGCCCTGGACCTGGGCTCGCGCGAGGCGGCGTTCAAATTCCTCAACGCCCTGGAGATCGTCGACATCTCCAACAATCTGGGCGACGCCAAGTCGATGGCCACCCATCCGCCGACCACCACCCACCGCTCCGTGCCCGAAGAGCAACGCCCGTCGCTGGGCGTGGTCGAGGGCGGCGTGCGCCTGTCGGTCGGCCTGGAAAGCCTGTCGGACCTGACCCGAGACGTGATCCGTGCGCTCGACCAGGCGTGAATCCTCCCCTCCTCTGAAGCGGATCCGCCGCCGGCGCGGCGCCGACACGGGCATCTATGAAGCGCGCACGCGCGACATCGTCGTGCGCGTCTCGCCCGTCTACCAGCCCGAGGATTCCGCGCCCGAGGAAGGGCTGTGGATGTGGGGCTACACGGTCGAGATCGAGAACCACGGCGTGGAGACCGTCCAGCTGGTCTCGCGCTACTGGACGATCACCGACGGCATGAACCGCGCCACCGAGGTCGAGGGCTCGGGCGTGGTCGGCGAACAGCCGGAACTGCGCCCGCGCGAGGCGTTCCGCTATGTCGCCAACTGCCCCCTGCCGACCTCGTCGGGGACCATGACCGGCCACTTCCAGATGATGACCGAGGCCGGCGAGGTGTTCGAGGCCGAGATCCCCGAGTTCTCGCTGCACCTGCCGGGGGCCGCCCGGCGGGTGAACTGACGTCGGCCAGGCCGACTTGGGCCGCCCAAACGCCGTCGCCCAAGGCGCGGCGTCGACCGCGCTCGACACGCATCGTCGCCTAGAAGTCCACCCGAGGCCGTCTCAGGTCTTCGCCGGATACTCCGAACCATCCCGCCGGGTCCTAAGTGAAGACGCCAGCGTGGTCAGGCGCCGGTGACCCAACCCGGACGACAGATGGCGCGGCGGGAGATCGCCGACGGGCCGCGACCGGCGCGCGTCGGCCGACCGTCTCTGCACGCCCGAGGCCTCCGAAGACGGAAAGGCAGTCGCCCATGAAAGTCCCGACCGGCCGTGCATCCTCAGCCGTGACCTTCCGATCCGCGCCCGCCGGCGCGGCCATGGGCCTGGCCCTCCTGTGCCTGGCGAGCGCGTCCTACGCGCCGCCCGCCTGGGCCCAGACGCGCKCCGCCGCCGCCGACCCGTATCTGTTCGACGACTCCCATTTCCATCTGACGAACTACGTCCAGAAGGGAACGAAGATAAAGGACTACATCGCCATCATGGGCGACAAGGTCGGCCGGTCCACCCTGTTCGGCATTCCGCTTCAGCAGACCTGGTCCTACCAGAACTCCGGCGACTACGCGCCGACCTACTACCTGCAGACCGACGCGCCGCTCTACTACTACTCGTTCACGGACGCTTTCATCGCCAACGCCTATCTGTCGCTGCCGCCGGAGTCCCGCAAACGCCTTGATCCGATGATCACCGGCTTCAACCCGGCCGACATGTACGCCGCGGACCACATCCGGCGGGTGCTGGAGACCTATCCCGGCGTGTTCACCGGCATCGGCGAGTTCACGATCCACAAGGAGTTCGTCTCGCCCAAGGTCGCCGGCGAGGGCGCCAGCCTGRCCAACCCCGCCCTGGACCGGATCCTGGATTTCGCGGGCGATGTCGGACTGGTCGTGATCCTCCACAGCGACATCGACGTCCCGTTCGCCAAGACCAACGCCGAACCGGTCTATCTGGCGCAGATGAAGGCGCTGCTGCGCCGCCATCCGAAGACGACGATCATCTGGGCCCATACCGGTCTTGGACGCGTGGTCCGCCCGACCCAGGTGGCCGCCAGCGAAGGCTCGGCCGAGCGGCCGCCCAACCACCTCGAGATCGTCGAGGCCATGCTCGACGACCCCACGCTCCGCCACGTCTATTTCGACATCTCGTGGGACGAGGTGGCCAAGTACGCCATCTCCTCGCCGGAGACCGAGCGCCGCACGGCCGAACTGCTGAACAAGCATTCCGACCGCTTCCTGTTCGGCACCGACAACGTGGCGCCGCCCGACCAGGCGACGCAGCTGCGCGTCTTCCACCTGTGGGACCCGGTCTTCAGCCAGCTGACGCCGCAGGCCAGCCTGGCGGTCCGCAAGGGCAACTACGAGCGCCTGTTCGACGCCGGGCGGGTTCGGGTCCGCGCCTGGGAGGCCGCCAACCTGAAGCCGTGAGCGGACAGTCTTCCGCTCACCCCGCCGTCGTCGGTTCCAGCGCGTACTTGCGCGAGCAGTACTCGCAGGTCACGTGGATCTTGCCGTCGGGCTCGACCATCTCGGCCACTTCCTCGGCCGTGAACGAGCCCAGCACCGCGCCGATGCGGTCTTCCGAGCAGCGGCAGAAGGCGCGCAGCGGCTTTTCCTCGAGCAGGCGCACGCCGTCCTCGTTGAACAGTCGCCACAGCAGGGTGGTGGTCGGGACGGTGGGGTCGATCAGTTCGTCCTCGCCGGTAGTCTCGAACAGGGCCTGGACGTGCTGCCAGGCTTCCTGGGTCTCGCCGCGGCTCTCGTCGCCGGCGATGGCCTGGATCAGGATGCCGCCCGCGCGCCACTTGGCGCCCTCGCCCGTGTCGGCCTGGCCGACGGCCAGGCGCACCCGGGTCGGGGTCTGTTCGGACTGGGCGAAGTATTGCTCGGCGCACAGGGCCAGGGTCTCGCCCTCGATCGGGGTGATGCCCTGGTAGCGGTCCATGTCCGGACCCTGGTCGACGGTCATCACGAAGGTGCCGCCGCCCAGCAGGGTCTTGGCGCCGGGACGCGCGAAGCCGTCCGAGGCGGCCGCGACCTCCTCGGGGTCGAACCGACAGTAGCCGCGCAGGGCGCCGGAGGTGTCGTAGTCGACCACGACATAGCGCACCGGGCCGTCGCCCTGGGCCTGGACGATCAGCCGGCCCTCGAACTTCAGGCTGGAGCCGACCAGGGCCGCCAGGGCGCAGGCCTCGCCCAGCAGGTTGGCGACGGGCTCGGGATAGTCGTGGCGGGTCAGCACCTCGTCGACCGCCGCGCCCAGGCGCACCACGCGGCCGCGCACGKGCAGGCCCTCGATCTGGAAGGCGGAAACGAGGTCGTCCGGAGCGGTGTCCGGGAGGGTTTGGGCGGCGATGTCGGTCATGGGGAGGCTAGATAGTCGCTTGCACGAAAAATGCGAGCCCCCTGCGACAGGGTGCGCCGTCATCAAACGACGATTGACCGCTCCCACAGGCCACGGTTGTATCGCTCACATCCGAGGACTGGAGTTCCAATGCTCACGCGTCGCCGTCTCGCCGCCTCCGCCCTCGCCCTTCCCCTCTCCCAGCTCCTTGCCAGCGCGGCCCGCGCCCAAGGCCAGCCGGTGGTCGCGAAGATCAAGCTCACCGAGCAGCGGGTGCTGATCGACGTGACGCTGAACGGCAAGGGTCCCTATGCATTCATCATGGACACCGGCTCGGTGGTCAGCGGCGTCCGCGAGGAGGTCGCCCGAGGACTGGGCCTGCCCAAGCTGCGGGACGTCAGGCTGAACGAGGGCAAGTCGTTTCCGCTCTATGCGGTGGACGAGCTGGTGCTGGGCGGCGCGGTGCGGCAGCAGGGCGTGGCCCTGTTCGGCCTGGAGGGCGCCCGCCTCGGCGGCGACGGCCTGCTGGCGGCGGGGCTGATGACCGCGCTCGACAGCGAACTGGACTTCGCCGCCGGCGAGTGGCGGGTCTATCCGACGGGATCGCCTGACCGCACGGGCTTCACCCGCCTGGCCTCGGAGCTGCGCGACGAGCCCGGCGCCAACGGCTCGCGCCGGATCTACGCCKACGTCAAGCTGGGCGAGACCGTGCTCCGCCCAGTCCTGGACACCGGCATGCCCTGGGTCCTGACCCTGGAGCACGAGACCGGACGCCGGCTGGGCCTGTGGAGCGACACGACGCCCTACGTCCCGGTCCGCCTGGCCGGCATCACCGGGCCCGGCAAGGCCCTGGCGCGCCTCGTCCGGGGCCCGTCCCTGACGATCGGCGACACCGAGTACGGCCCGTCGCTGGTCGTGGTGCGCCCGCCCGACTCCGGCAAGGGCGAGGTCCTGGGCTTGCCGGTGATCCGCACCCTGAACCTGTCGATCGACCACCAGGCCAAGACCGTGTGGGTCAAGCGCAACGGCCAGCCTCCGGGCGAGACCCGCTATGGCGGCTCGGGCCTCTGGGTCGATGCGGAGAACGGCCGGGTCCAGGTCACCGAGGTGGGCGTGGGCAGCCCCGCGGCCGAGGCCGGCGTGCGGGCCGGCGACATGCTCGACGGCGTGACCGCGTTGCGCGACGCCCTGCCCCTGATCGGCCGTATCGGCGGCCCCCCGGTCACGCTGAAGCTGCGGCGCGGCGGCCAGGCCTTCGAGGCCGCCTACACGCCCAAGGCCTATCTGTAGGATTCAGTCCGAGAACGGTTTCTCGATCTCGTAGACCACGTCCTCCAGCTTGCTCTGGAACAGGGTCTGGGCGTCTCGGACGCCCTGGTTGTAGAAGCGCGGCCCCATCTTCTCGCTGATGAAGTCCAGCAGGAAGCCCAGCTGCAGGGCGCTGGCCTCGCAGTCCAGCTCGCGATCCAGATAGCGCGCCAGCTTGTCGATCAGGTCGTCGCGTTCGGCCTTGCTGAACTCGATCTTGGACACGACGACCCTCTCGATCTTACGGTTAGCCGATCGCCCCGAAGCACCAGGCCAGGACGGACTTCTGGGCGTGGATGCGGTTCTCGGCCTCGTCCCAGGCCAGCGAGCGCGGGCCGTCCAGGACGCTGTCGGTGACCTCCTCGCCGCGGTGGGCGGGCAGGCAGTGCAGGAAGACGCCGTCTGGCTTGGACAGGTCCATCAGGGCGTCGTCGACCTGGTAGGGCTCCAGGGCCGCCAGGCGCTCGTCATGATCGGTGTCGCCCATCGACACCCAGGTGTCGGCCACGACCACGTCGGCGCCGCGCACGGCTTCCTTGGGATCGTCTGTCAGGGTGATCTGGGCCTGGCGCTCCTGGGCGCGGGCCAGGTCCACCAGGTCCGGGTGATAGACCGCCGGGCAGGCGATCTTCAGCTTGAAGCCCAGCAGCGGCGCGGCGTGGATGAAGCTGGAGCACACGTTGTTGCCGTCGCCGACCCAGGCGATGGTCTTGCCGCCCACGTCGCCGCGATGCTCCTCGATCGTCAGCAGGTCGGCCATGATCTGGCACGGGTGGCTCTTGTCGGTCAGGCCGTTGATCACCGGCACGGCCGAGACCTGGGCGAAGCGCTCGACGTCGGCGTGGTTGTTGGCGCGGATCATCACCGCGTCGACCATGCGCGACAGCACCTTGGCGGTGTCCTCGATGGTCTCGCCGCGGCCCAGCTGCATGTCGGCGGCGGTCGAAATGATGCCCGACCCGCCCAGCTGGCGGATCGCCGCGTCGAACGAGAAGCGGGTGCGGGTCGAGTTCTTCTGGAAGACCATCGCCAGGACGCGGTCCTTGGCCGGGGCGTCGGCGTCGACGCGGCCCTTGGGCCAGCCGGCGCGGGCGGCCTTGCGGGCCTTGGCGTCCTCGAGCATCAGCCGCAGCGTGGCGCCGTCCAGCTTCCACAGGTCGATGAAGTGTCTGGGTTCGGTCATAGGAAATCCCCCTGCCCGCCCGCTCCGGCCTGGCCGGAACGAGCGGTGTCATAGGTCGGGTCGGGCGACCTTAGGCGGCCGCCTTGGCCCGGGCGGCCTCGCAGGCCTTTTCGAGCTTGGCGATGGCCTCGGACGCTTCCTCGACCGTCAGGTTCAGCGGCGGCAGCAGGCGAACGCAGTTGTCGCCGCCGCCGGCGATCAGCAGCTTCTCGTCGCGGGCCAGGACCATGAACTCGCGATTGTTCGGCACGACCTTGATGCCGATCAGCAGGCCCTTGCCGCGGATGTCGACGATGACGTCCGGGAAGCGATCCTTCAGGCCGTTCAGCTGCTGGGTGAAGAAGCCGGCGACGGTCTTCACGTTGTCCAGGATCTCGGGCGTGTTKATCGTGTCGAACGCCGCCTTGCCAACGGCCATGGCCAGCGGGTTGCCGCCGTAGGTCGAGCCGTGGACGCCCGGGGTCATGCCGCGCGCGCCCTCGGTCGAGGCGAGGCACGCGCCGACCGGGAAGCCGCCGCCCAGGGCCTTGGCCACCGCCATGATGTCCGGCGCGGCGTCCGGCGCCCACTCGTGGGCGAACAGCTTGCCGGTCCGGCCCATGCCGCTCTGGACCTCGTCGAAGATCAGCAGGACGCCGGCGTCGCGGGTGATCTGGCGCAGCTCGGTCAGCTGGGCGTCGGTCAGGGCGCGGGCCCCGCCCTCGCCCTGGACGGGCTCGATGATCACGCCGGCCGTGGTCGGGCCGATGGCGGCCTTCAGGGCGTCCCAGTCGCCGAACGGCAGCTGGACGTAGCCCGGCAGGCGCGGGCCGAAGCCGTCCAGATAGCCGGCGTTKCCCGAGGCGTTGACCGCCGCGTACGAGCGGCCGTGGAACGAGCCGTCGAAGCCGATGATGTCGACCCGCTCGGGCTGGCCGTTGACCACGTGGTAGCGGCGGGCGGCCTTCAGGGCGCACTCGATCGCCTCGGTGCCCGAGTTGGTGAAGAACACCACGTCGGCGAAGGTGGCCGCGCACAGCCGGTCGGCCAGCACTTCCTGCTCGGGGATCGTGTAGATGTTGGAGACGTGCCAGAGCTTCTCGCCCTGGGTCTTCAGCGCGTCGACCAGGACCGGGTGGGCGTGGCCCAGGCCGCAGGTGGCGATGCCCGCCACGCAGTCTAGGTACTCTTCGCCGGTGGTCGAGAACAGGCGCGCGCCTCGGCCTCGCTCGAACGCCAGCGGGGCGCGGTTGTAGACGCCCATGATGTGGTGTTGCGCGGGGTTAGACGACGTCGACGTGCTCAAGACGGCCTCCCAAAAAGGAAAGAAGCCCCCGTGCTCAAAAGCACGGGGACCGGAAGGCCAAGCGTTGTCGGCGTGTAACCGGGCGCTGTCAACAAAGCGGCCGTGAATTTTGGGTGTCAGGGACCGCCAAGCCACACTGTTCGCGGTCCCATGGCGGGTCGGGTCGGGTCGACCGGTTGAACTCGCAACATCCAGGCCTTACGCCTTGAGGGCTCGGGGGAGCTTGTCCAGGAGACGTCCATGAAGCCCTTCGCGCCCGCCCTCCTCTCCCTGACGATCCTGGCCGGATGCGCCGGCGCGCCGGCCGCGCCGCCGACGGGTCCGTCCAGCGCGGCGGTCACCGGCCAGGTGGTCTGGCGCGAACGGATCATGCTGCCGCCCCAGACCAAGGTGATCGTGCGCCTGCAGGACGTCAGCCTGGCCGACGCACCCGCCAAGGTCATCGCCGAGGCGGTGATCCCGGCCCAGACGCCGCCGGTCGCCTTCTCGCTGGGCTACGACCCGGCGAAGGTCTCGCCCTCGGCCCGCATCGCGGTTTCGGCGCGGGTCGAGGTGGACGGCCGGCTTCGGTTCATCAACGACACCCACATCCCGGTGATCAACGGCGGACCGACCGAGGGCGTGGAGGTGCTGGTGAAGGAGGTTCCCTGAACTCTGATCCGCTCATCCCGGCGAATGCCGGGATCCAGATGGAATAGCGGTATGGTGGGTTCCTTGAGCTCAGAGCCCGTCCAGCCAACCTCAAAGCCATAGGATCTGGGTTCCGGCATTCGCCGGGATGAGCGGATCAAGGAAAGCAAAAACGGCCGCCCCTTTCGAGGCGGCCGCTTGCTTCAAACCATCAGGACGAAACCTAGCTCTTCAGCCGGTACCCGGTCCGGAACAGGCCCCAGCACCACAGGAACAGGCCGATCGACAGCGCGGCGGTCACCGCCGCCCCGACCGCCACCGAGCCGTCGGCATGGCCGATGAAGCCGTAGCGGAAGCCGTCGATCAGATAGAAGAACGGGTTGAAGTGGCTGGCCGAACGGAACGGCTCGGGCAGCTTGTCGACCAGGTAGAAGGTGCCCGACAGGAAGGTCATGGGCATGATCAGGAAGTTGGTCACGGCCGCCAGCTGGTCGAACTTCTCGGCCCACAGGCCCGCCAACACGCCGGCCAGGCCCAGGATGATCGAGGCGCCGACCGAGAAATAAACGATCGCCCACAGGTGGCTGATCTGCAGGCCCGCGCCCGGCAGCACGCCGATCACCAGGGCGGTCACCGCCCCGACCACGATGCCGCGGGTCGCCGCGCCCAGGCCGAAGGCCGAGACCTGCTCCAGCGGCGTCAGCGGCGGGGTCAGGAAGTCCGGGGTCAGGCCCATCATCTTGGCCTGGATCAGCGACGAGGACGAATTGGCGAAGGCGTTGTTGAGGATGGCCATCATGATCAGGCCCGGCGCCACGAAATGGCCGAAGGTCACGCCCTCGACCGCCGGTCGGCTGCCGCCCACCGCCACCACGAACACCAGCATGTAGAGCAGCGTCGTCACCACCGGGGCGGCCACCGTCTGGGTGCCCACCTTCCAGAACCGGCGGATCTCGCGTTGGTACAGGGTGAAGAACCCGCTCCAGTTCCAGCCGTGATAGTCGCGCGGCTGCGGCGGGATGACGTCGGACGTCATGTCTTTCATGGGGGGTCTCGGATCCAGAACGCCTCGAAGGCGTCCGCGGGGGCCGCCACGCGCCAGCATGTGCGCCCGGGCTCGCCGGAGCGCAAGGCGCGTTCCGGAAGAATCAAGATATAGTTCCTGTGGACGAACGCCTTACAGCCTATTGTGCGTTTTAACGCATTCTTTACACTATCTAGTAGGTCAGCCGCCGGCGGGGCGGTCTGTACACCAGATATAGAGGCCATGGCGAGTCGGGGAAACCCGTCGTGGCCCCTTTTAGGCGGAGATGGGCTATGAGCTGGACTGACGAACGCGTCACCACCCTGAAGAAGCTTTGGCTGGACGGCCTTTCGGCCAGTCAGATCGCCAAACAGCTGGGCGGGGTCACGCGCAACGCCGTGATCGGCAAGGTGCACCGCCTGGGCCTGTCGGGCCGCGCGGCCCCCTCGCAGCCGGCGCGCCCGGCGTTCAAGGCCCCGCGCCCCGCGCGTCCGGCCGCCACGACGATGCCCTCGGCCCCGCGCCGGGTGATCGCCGCCGAGCCCGCGCCGCTGCCGGCCGTGGCCCAGCAGCCGTCGGTCCCGGCGTTCCGCGCCGAGGAGCCGGGTTCGGCCACCGTGCTGACCCTGGGCGCCCACATGTGCAAGTGGCCGATCGGCGATCCGTCGGCCGACGGCTTCACCTTCTGCGGCCGCCGGTCGTCGGAAGGTCCCTATTGCGGCGAACACGCCCGCATCGCCTACCAGCCGCAGCAGACCAAGAAGAAGGCCGGCGCCACCGAACTGGCCCGCTCGCTGCGCCGCTACATCTAGGTCCTCACCTCCGTGGGGCCGCCCGCGATCCTGGAAGCTCGGGCTTCCGGACGTGGGATGCCGAAGTCGGCGGCAGATATCCACGCGCCCAAGTCCTCATGAGGAAAGCGCGGCGGGGATTTCGGCCTCACGGCGAGGAACTGGAAGAAGATCCCGGACGGCTGAGGGGCCGCTCCGGGATTTTTGCGTTCTGGGGGCGTTGATCGACAACACCTGCATCGGGTCTGCACCACGCTCGCCCACGTTGGACCGATCCCGGCGACCGCTTGGCCGGACGGAGCGCGCCCATGCCCAACCGTGTCGCCCGTGCGGCCCTTCTGTCAGTCGCCTCGGTCGTGCTGGCCGGCTGCGGCGAGATCGCGATGTCGGACGCCGACCGCGCCTTCGACGCGGCCTTCTCGGCGGCCATGGCGGACGGAGGCCCCATCGACCTCATCCGGTTGGAGCCGGGCCCATGGTCCCAGGTCTGCGCCATCGGCGAAGCCCGCCCCTCGGAAATGATGCCCGACGAGAAGCCTCGCCCGGACGAACGGGCTTTCGACGAGCTGATCGACGCGCCCTTCCTGGCGCCGGGCCAGGCCGGCGGCGCCCTGGCGTTCAGCCACCCCGACGGCGTGGAGGTCCGTCCCTTGTCGGGCCTGACCATCAACATGGGTTCGGCGATCAATCGCTGCGTCACGCGCCGACAGGCCGTGCTGGTCGCCTCGCCCGACGTTGGCTGGCGGTTCCGCGATGATCCGGTCGCCAACCAGGACCCACGCCACTGACGGGGACAGGCCTTTGGGCGTGTCCTCAGGCTTCGTACGACGCCAGGCAGTTGGACACATCGTCAGCGTTTGGCGGACCGTCCTTCGGCGGCTTCCCGATCCGCCACGATCGCGTCGCGATAGTCGTCCGAGGCCTTCAGGCCCGCCAGGTCGCGGATCGGTCGCCGGCTCGTGACGCTGAACGTCTCGCCGTCGAAACCCCCTCGCGCTCCACACATGTAGTTGCAGGATCCCTGGTCAGAGAAATGGATCGCCTTCCCGTCCGACGTGATCCGAAGCGTACAGGACTTCATGTCCTCCAAAGCTTCACGATAGACCAGCGCGTCGCCTTCGACGTGCGCGATGCCGACCAGAGAACACATGTGACCGTTGTAGAAGCGAAGATCGACCCAGATGAATGCGGCGCGGGGGCCGCTTCGGACGATCGTCAGGACATTCTCCGACATGTACCGCTCGCCCGAGACGTCGCTATTCGGAAAGCGTTTCTTGTAGACGCCCGTCGCGCCGTCCAACTTGAACTCACGGGGCGCTCCGGCGAGCGTGGGTGTCGACGAGCCCACGAGCACCAGCATCAACAGGCAAACCCGGCGAAAGCGCAGAAACATGGACCGCCCCAGCGAACAATCAGCGACTTTCACACGCCAAAGCTGATCACGCCATACCAGGCCGGATTTCCCACCCAACCCCAAACCGTCCTATCTAATCCCCCATGACCGACGTCGCCGCGCCCGATTCCAACGCCCAGGCCTATTCCGTCTCGGAACTGGCCTTCGCCCTGAAGCGCACGCTGGAAGACCGCTACAGCTTCGTGCGGCTGCGCGGCGAGCTTTCCAAGGTCACCCACCACTCCAACGGCCACGTCTACCTGACCATCAAGGACGACAAGGCCGCCATCGACGGCGTGGTCTGGAAGGGCAATGTCCGCCAGCTTCAGATCCGGCCCGAGCACGGGCTGGAGGTCATCGTCACCGGCAAGATCACCACCTATCCGGCCGGCTCGCGCTACCAGATCGTCATCGAGACCATGGAAGCCGCCGGGGTCGGCGCCCTGCTCGCCCAGCTGGAGCGGCTGAAGGCCAAGCTGCACGCCGAGGGCCTGTTCGCGCCGGATCGCAAGCGCCCCCTGCCCTCGATGCCGGCCGTGGTCGGGGTGATCACCAGCCCGACCGGGGCGGTGATCCGCGACATCCTGCACCRCATCCGCGACCGCTGGCCCTGCCAGGTGCTGGTCTGGCCCTGCGTGGTCCAGGGCGACGCCGCCGCCGGCCAGGTCAGCGCCGCCATCCGCGGCTTCAACGCCATCACGCCCGGCGGACCGGTGCCGCGCCCCGACATCCTGATCGTCGCCCGGGGCGGCGGCTCGGTCGAGGACCTGTGGGCCTTCAACGACGAGGGCCTGGCCCGCGCCGTGGCCGAGGGGACCATCCCGCTGATCTCGGCCGTCGGCCACGAGACCGACACCACCCTGATCGACTTCGTCTCCGACCGTCGCGCCCCCACGCCCACCGCCGCCGCCGAGATGGCCACGCCGGTGCTGGCCGAACTGCGGGCCCTGGTCAGCGACTACGACCGCCGCCTGAACACCTGCGGCGGCCGCGTGATCGAGGAGCGCCGCACCCGCCTGATCAGCGCCGCGCGCGGCCTGCCCCGCCCCGCCGACCTGCTGGCCCTGGCCCAGCAGCGCCTGGACCTGGCCGTGCGCGGCCTGCCCCGCCTGGACGACCTGACCGCCCCGGCCGAGCGCCGCTTCAAGGACGTCGCCGCCCGCCTGGACGCGGCCCTGCAGCGCAACACCGACATCCACGCCCGCGACCTCCTGAAGGTCACCGCCCGCCTGTCGCCCGACACCCTGCACCGCCAGCGCGCCGACTGCGGCCGACGGGTCCAGGACCTTGGCCGGCGGCTGGACCTGGCGGCGGCCCGCGTTCCGGAGCGGGTGGCCCAGCACGCCCGCCTGCCCGCCCTGCAGGAGCGGTTGAACGCCGTGGCCAAGCGACGGCTGGAGCGCGAGACCGACCGCCTGGTCGCCCTGGACAAGTTGCGGCTGTCGCTGAACCCCGAGCGGCCGCTGGAGCTGGGCTTCGCCCTGGTGCGCAAGGCCGACGGCTCGATCGCCCGCTCGGCCGCCGAACTGACCAGCGGCGAGCGCGTGAACCTGAAGTTCAAGGCCGGCGACCGCGACGCGGTGATCGACGGCGAAGGCGGAACGTTCGCCCCGCCCGCCCCTGTCGCCGCACCGCCGCCGCGTCCGGCGCCCAAGCCCAAGGCCCCGCCGCCGCAGTCCGATCAAGGGAGCCTCTTTTGACCCCGCCCTGGACCGCCTCCCTGTTCCCCAGACCCCAACTGGCGTAAAAGAGCCTCATGAACGCGTTCGATCCCAATCTCGGCAAGGCCGGCGGTCCGGCCACCCTGCACTACGGCGACGGCGAATTCGCCGTCATGAGCCCCGGCCAATACGTGCTGTGCGCGGTCACCGGTACGAAGGTGGCGCTGGAGGCCCTGCGCTACTGGAGCCCCGAACTGCAGGAAGCCTATGCGGGTCCGGCCGAGGCCCTGAAGCGCTGGCAGGAGAGCCGGGGCTGAACCGCCGCGCCGCGCTCGTCCGCCTGACGGCCGGCGCGACCGGCCTGCTCTTCACGTCCGTCTCGGCGTCGATCGCCCGCGCCGCTGCGCCCGGCCTGACCCTGTCGGGCCGCTTCGTGCAGGGCGGCGCGGTCGTGGGCCATACCGCGCCCCGCGCCACGGTGCTGCTGAACGGCGCGCCGGCCACCCAGGCCTCGGCCGACGGCTGGTTCGTGATCGGCTTCGACCGCGACGCCCCGCCGCCGGCCCTGATCACGGTCGAGACCCCCGACGGCTCGGCCACCCACCAGGCGACCATCGCGCCCGGGACCTTCGACATCCAGCGCATCGACGGTCTGGCCCAGGACCAGGTGGCGCCCAGCGATCCGGCCCTGCTGGCCCGCATCGCGGCCGAGGGGCAGCGCAAGGCCGTCGGCTTCGCCAGCCGGCAGGACCGCGACGACTTCCGCACCGGCTTCATCTGGCCGGTCCAGGCCACGCGGCGCTCGTCCAGCTTCGGCGGCCAGCGCATCCTGAACGGCGAACCCAAGCGCCCGCACTACGGCGTCGACCTGGCCGCCCCGGTCGGGACGCCGGTCGTGGCCCCGGCCGCCGGGGTCGTCAGCTTCGCCGAGACGGGCCTGCACTTCGAGGGCGGGCTGATCCTGATCGACCACGGCCAGGGCCTGATCACCGCCTATCTGCACCTGTCGCGCATCGACGTGGCCGCCGGCCAGGCCGTGGTCCAGGGCCAGCGGATCGGCGCGGTCGGCCAGGAAGGCCGCGCCACCGGCCCGCACCTCTGCTGGCGCATGAAGTGGCGCGACCAGAACCTGGACCCGTCCCTGCTGGTGGGGTTAGCGCAACCACACGCCTAGGGAGACTTCCGATTGCAAAATTCGCCTGTCAGGGGATCGACAGGCCGTTAACTGTACAGTATCCCCCGCCATCCCCTTTTCCGCGATGGAGACTTCACTCGCATGTCGGCGACGCTTGAGCAGCTGCGCTTCCTGCTGGTGGACGACAACCATCACATGCGGACCATCGTCTCGACGATCCTCAAGGGCGTCGGCGTGCGGCACGTCTTCGAGGCCATGGACGGCGCCGAGGCCCTGCAGGTGGTCCGCGACCACCAGATCGACATCGCCATCGTCGACTTCCGCATGTCGCCCCTGGACGGCGTGCAGTTCACCCAGCTGGTGCGCCAGTCGCCCGACAGCTCCGACCCGTTCCTGCCGATCATCATGCTGACCGGCTTCGCCGAGCGGCACCGGGTGTTCGAGGCCCGCGACGCCGGGGTCACCGAGATCGTCGTCAAGCCGGTCACCGCCCGCTCGCTGCTGGACCGGATCAACACGGTGATCTTCAAGCCCCGGCCGTTCATCCGCACCGAAGACTATTTCGGCCCCTGCCGCCGCCGGCGCGACGACCCGACCTATGACGGCCCGCGCCGCCGGGGCAACGAGCGGATGCTGGAGCTCTAGTCGCCCTGCGCCGCCAGCTGGGCGTAGACCTCGTTCGGCCAGCGGCGGTGGACCCAGAACCATTCCTCGGGCCGCTCGCGGATGCGCTCTTCCATGAAGGCGTTGACCAGCTTGACCCCCGTCTCGATGTCGGCGGTGCGGTCCCCCGTGTTGGGCAGGTGGATCGGATCGTGGACCACGGCCCGGAAGCGCGCGCCCTTGGTGCGCTGCACCGACATCGGCTGCAGCACCGTTCCGAAACGAAGCGCCAGGCGCGAAGGCCCGGGCGCCGTGCGCACCGGATGGCCGAAGAACAGGCCTTCGACGCCGGTGTTGAACTTCTGGTCGTTCATCAGCGCGACCGACTTGCCCTGCTTCATGCCCTCCAACAGCTCGCGCGCGCCGTCGCCGCCCTTGGGCGCGAACAGCCGCACGCCGTAGCGGAAGCGGCTGGCCTTGATGCGCTCGTCGACGTACGGATTGTTGGCGGCGCGATAGGTCATTTCGCAGACGACGCCGGAATCGACGATCGCCGCGGGCATTACCTCCCAGTTCGAAAGGTGTCCCGAAACGAAGACCACCGGGACCTTCTCGGCGGCGATCTGGAACAGGCGCTGCTGGTTGACCACCTCGACCCGGCCCGTCGACGGCAGGATTTTATCCATCAGCGGGAACTCGGCGAAGGTCCGGCCCAGGCCGTCCCATTGCGCCTTGAGCATGGCTTCGCGCCAGGCGTCGTCCTTGTCGGGGAAGGCCAGCTTCAGGTTGCGCGTCGCCACCTTGTGGGCGCCGCTCAACGGCCCGACCGTGCGGCCCAGCCAGCCGCCGAACGCCGAGGCGGCGTCTACGCCGAGCAGGCGCACCAGGCCGATGAAGAGGTCGAAACCCAGCGCCTCAGCGCGCCACAGAAGATCCTGGCCCAGCGGCCGACGCTTATCCGACATGAACCCTTAGTAGCCTGCTTCGTGGACGAGTGGGACTCGCGGCGTGTGTCGACCCGCATGGTTCGCCCGGCACGCGACTTGCGGATGCCAACCCAGGCCGTTCCGTTCTGGGACGGGAACATGAAATCGGGGCGTCATCATGGGCAACGACATTGATGTTTATCTGGGCAAGCGATTGCGGCGTCGGCGCCGTCTGCTGGGCCTGACTCAACAACAGCTGGCCGGCACCGTCGGGGTGCGCTTCCAGCAGATCCAGAAGTACGAATGCGGCGCCAACCGCATCTCAGCAGCTCGCCTGTGGCAGCTGTCCGAGGCGCTGGAGGTTCCGGTCGGCTACTTCTACGACGGCCTGTCGGACCGTGCGGCGAAGGAAGCGGCGACCGAAGCCGAAGGCGGCGAGATGTTCGCCCGCAAGGAGACGCTGGACCTGGTCCGCGCCTACTACCTGCTGGGCGAGCGTCCGCGTCGTCGCCTGCTGGACCTGGCCAAGTCGCTGAACGGCGGCGAGCCGATCGAAGCCTGAGTTCGCGTGGGAGCGGTGGCGTCGAGTCGAAGGGCGGGCTAAATCCTCGCCTTATGACCCTCGCCGCCGATCACCTCGCTCAACTCGACGCCTTCGTCGTCGACCTCAATCGCGCTTCGGCCGCGGCGATCCTGCCGCTGTTCCGGGCCGACCACGGGTTGGAGGACAAGGGCGCGGGCAAGAACCTGCCGCGCGACAGCCACGCCGCCTTCGATCCGGTGACCGAGGCCGACCGCGGCGCCGAGGCGGCGATCCGCAAGCTGATCGCCGAGCGCTATCCCGATCACGGCGTGATCGGCGAGGAATACGGCGAGGACCGCCCGGACGCGGAATTCGTCTGGGTCCTGGACCCGATCGACGGCACGCGCGCCTTCATCTCGGGCCTGCCGCTTTGGACCACCCTGATCGGCCTGCGCCATCAGGGACGCTCGGTGCTGGGCTCGATCGGCCAGCCCTATACCGGCGAGATCTTCATCGGCTCGGCCGCCGGCTCGCGCCTGATGTCGCGGGGCGGCGAGCGGGCGATCCAGGTGCGCGCGTGCGCCGACCTGACCGACGCCGTCATCGCCACCACCGATCCCGAGGCCTGTTTCGACGGGGCCGAGCTGGGCGCCTGGCGCCAGGTGCGCGCCGCCGCCAAGCTGGCCCGCCTGGGCTGCGACGCCTACGCCTACGCCATGGTCGCCATGGGCAAGATGGACATGGTCATCGAGGCCGGCCTGAAGTCGTGGGACGTCGAGGCGGCCATTCCGTTGATCGAGGGCGCCGGCGGGGTCGTCACCAACTGGCGCGGCGAGCCGATCGGCCCGGACGGCGGCCAAATGGTGATCTCCGGCGACCGCCGCTGCCTGGACGAGGCCCTGGTCAGTCTGAGACGTTCGGCGAAATAAGCGGCTCGCGCGGCGCGACCCTGTCGACGGTCTCGTCGAAGGCCCGCCAGAAGACGTCCCGGCGTGGATCGGTCTCGATCAGGATTTCGTGGAAAGACCCGGGGACTTCCACGTAGCGTCCGTTCGGAAGCCGGTCGGCGATCCGTTGCTCGTCGACATTGAGCACGCGGTTGTCCAGCTCGGCCCCGACGATGGTCACCGGGATCGCGACGGTCTCCACCCTTCCCGCCCCGCGCAGCCAGGCGCAGGCCGAGATGGCGAAGTCCGCCCAGCCCCAGGTCATGCCGCCCAGGGCGATGCGCGGATCGGCGCGCAGCTGGGCCACGTAGCGGTCGTAGCGCGCCTCGTCGTGGGTCAGGGCGTCGCCGACGAAGGTCTGGGCTAGCGGGTCGTAGCGCCCGCCCTGCACATAGGCGCCGGACAGGCCGACGCGCGACAGGATCCAGGACAGGGGCGTGGCCACCCAGGGCGGCACGCCGGCCGTGTTGAGGCCGAGCATCGGCGCGGACAGGACGGCCGCCGCGAAACGCGCCTCGCCGTGGGCCAGGCCCAGCATGGCCAGGCATCCGCCCATCGAATGGGCCATGGCGATCCAGGGCTTGGGCAGCCGCGCCTCGAAGGCGTCGAGCAAGGCCGCGTAGTCTGCGAGGAAGGTCTTGAAGCCCCGGGCGTGGCCCTTCAGGCGGTCGGGCAAGGCCCGGGCCGACAGCCCTTGGCCGCGCCAGTCGTGGACCAGCACCACGAAGCCGCGGGCCAGCAGGTCCTCGATGACCTCGAAATACTTCTCGATCGGCTCGCTGCGCCCCGGACTGAGCACCACTGATCCCCGGGGACCGCCTTCGGGCCGGAACAAGGCGGCGCGGAGGGTCGCCCCGTCCGCGCCGCTGTACCACTCGGCCTTTCCATGATCGGGAACGGGCGCCTCGGGAATCGAGACCAGCGACGCCGTACCCTCCATGGATCAGCGCATCTTCGCGAAGAGAGCCGCCATCTTCGACTGCAGGGCCATGGCCGTGCCCATGTCCGACAGCTTCAGCTTGCCGGTCATGACCGCCATGGTCGGGTCCAGCGAGCCGGCGCCGATGGCCAGCAGGTCGTCCATCGACAGGGTCATGGTCAGGTCGGCGGGCTTGTCTTCGTTGGTCACCGAGCCGCCATCGATGTGGATGACGCCGGCGTCCTTCAGGTCGAACTTCAGGCTCTTGCCCAGGCCGCTGTCGTCGCCGACGGCGCCTTTGATACGATCGGTGATTTCCTGCAACGTAGCCATGTGCGCGTCTCCCTCTGTGGCGCGTGGATTCTGGGCGGCACACTGGCCGCTGGATCGCGACGAGTAAACACTGTTCAGACGCGCGACGGGCTATTTCTTCGCGACGTAATAATCCACCGCCGTCGGGGTTTTGGCCAAACGGACGCGGGACGCGCCCTTGAACTGGCCGGGCTGGAAAACGACGCCGCCCGCGCCGGCGGGCAACGGCTTGGAGCTTCCGTTGGGGAAGATCGCCACCCCGGAATCGACAGCCTTGAACGTCAGCCCATCCATCTGCGGGGCCATTAGGGCCATGGGGCCGGCGGCCTTGCGGATGGCCTTGTTGGACTCCTCGACCGTGGCGACCAGCTCCCGCGCGTCGTAGTCGGCCGCCGGCTTGAGCACGGGGTCGAGCAGCATGCTGGAACCCAGCTTGGCGTCGGCCGGCACGTCGAAGCCGACCTGGGCCTTGGCCTGCAGCTGGGCCAGGGTGGGCGTCCGCTCGAAGCGCCCTTCCCCGTCGATCGGCAGCGGGGTGCGCGCGCCGCTGGCCTCGATCAGGGTCGCCTTGACGCCGGTCGCCCGCTTGCCGTCGCGCATCAGGGCGTAGGACACCTTGATCCTGGACCGCTCGGCGGCCGGCACCTTCAGGAAGGCCTCCAGGAACGAGAAGACCTTGCCGGCGGGCGCGACCTTGCCGGCCTGGGCCGACGCCGCGGACGGGATCGCGGCCGCGAGGGTCAGGGTGACGAGGGCCGAAGCGACGGCGCGCCTGCGCAGGATCATTTCGGCTTCACGAACTTGAGGGTCATGCGGTCGCTCTCGCCGATGGCGTCGTACTTGGCGTGGTCGAAACCGGGCTCGGCCGGCTCGCCGCGCGGCGCGGACAGCCGGGTCGGCGGCAGGGTCCAGACACCGAACGGATGGTCCTTGGTGTCCTTGGGATTGGCGTTGATCTCGCTTTCGCCCGCCAGGACGAAGCCGGCCTCCTTGGCCATCTCGATCACATAGGCCTGCTGCACGTAGCCGTCGGCGGCCAGCACGTCCTGCACCCGGCCCGGTTCGCCGCGATGCTCCTCGATCCCCAGCACGCCGCCGGGCTTGAGGGCCGTCAGGGCCTCCCGGAACGCCTTCTCGGCCAGGCCCGCGGCCATCCAGTTGTGCAGGTTGCGCAGGAACAGCACCAGGTCGGCCGAACCGGCCGGCGCGACGGGGCCGCTGGTGGGTCCGAACGCCGTGATCGTCACGTCGCCATAGACCTTCTTCTTGTCGGCCAGCTTGCGCTGATAGGCCTCGACCGCCGCCTTGGCGGCGGGGTCGTCCGGCAGGTCGGTCTGCAGCGAGGCGGCGTACAGCTTGCCGCCGGTCGCGGCCAGATAGGGCGCGAGGATGTCGGTGTACCAGCCCGCGCCCGGCCAGAATTCGACCACGGTCTGGCCCGACTTGAGGCCCCAGAACTCCAGGCTCTCGACGGGATGGCGCCAGGCGTCGCGGGCCTTGTCGGCGGGCGAGCGCCAGTCGCCCTGGGTCGCGTCCTTCAGGGTCATCGTCCCGGTCTTGGCCGCCGGCTTGGCGGCCTCGGGCTTGGCCGCCTTGCGGCCGCATCCCGCCAGGCTCAGCGCCGCCGCGCCCGCAAGCAAGCCCCGTCGCGACCATCGAACTTTCGGACCCATGCCGCCACCCACCATCACTTCACGCCCCCGATCATGCACCCGACCTTGGCGAAACGGCGCCATGGTCGGTCAAAGTTCGACCCGGCCGGTCCTCAGCCCGGTTTGCGGAAGCGCAGCGTCATGCGGTCGCTCTCGCCGATGGCGTCGTACTTGGTCCGGTCGAAGGTCGGATCGGCCGGCTGGCCGCTGGGCGCGGTCTGCCGGGTCGGCGGCAAGGTCCAGACCCCGAACGGGTGGTCCTTGGTGTCCTTGGGATTGGCGTTGATCTCGGAGCTGGCGTCCAGCTTGAAGCCGGCCTTCTCGGCCAGGGCCACCACCGTGGCCGTCGCCAGATAGCCGTCCGCGCCCTTGTCGGTCTCCGACTTGGGATCGGCGCGATGGTCCTCGACGGCCAGGATCCCGCCCGGCTTCAGCACGTCGAAGAAGTCCTTGAAGACCTTGTCGGCCACGCCGGGCTGGACAGTCCAGTTGTGGACGTTGCGCGCCGTCAGCACTAGGTCGGCCGAGCCCGCCGCGCCCAGGGGACCGGCGACCGGGCCGAAGTTCACGAACCGCACGGCGCCGTACTTGGCCGGGTCCATGAAGCGCATCTCGAAGTTCGCCCTGCCCTTGCGGGCCCCGTCGGAAATCTTCGGATTGGCCAGGTCGGCCAGCCCCGCGACATAGACGCCGCCGGTGGCCTTGGCGTAGGGCGCCAGGATCTCGGTCCAGTAGCCGCCGCCGGGCGACACCTCGATCACCGTCTGCTTGGGCTTCAGCCCCCAGAAGGTCAGGCTGTCATAGGGATGGCGGGCGCCGTCGCGGGCCGCGTTGGCCGGCGTGCGGTCGGGCGAGGTGATGGCCGCCTTCAGCGCCGCGTCGGCCGCGAAGACCGGCGTGGCGGAGAGGCAAAGCGTCGCGGCGGCGATCAGGAGGAGATGGCGGCGGCAGGTCATCGTCGGAGCTCTCCAAGGCTAGCCAGGGGCTGGGCGAGCCGACCTTAGCGGCGGCCGAACGGCGATCAAGCGATTCACCGTCAAGCTGCTCATTCAACCCCTTGAAGTCGAAAAACGGCTCACCACCTTGGTTTCGAAGGCGCTGGGAACCCGGGCCTTCCAGATCGCCGGCGACGCCAATCCGGGTCGCCAAGGGTCTGAACCTATTGAACAACCTTGCTTTGAAAGAAGGATGTCATCATGCGTACGATCGACCTGTCGCCCCTGTACCGCTCCGTCGTCGGTTTCGACCGCCTGGCCGCCCTGCTGGACGCCGCCTCGAACGAAGCCGCCTCGGGCTATCCCCCCTACAATATCGAGCGCACCGCCGAGAACGCGTACCGCATCGAGATCGCCGTCGCCGGCTTCAAGTCGGAAGAGCTCGGCATCGAGGTAAAGGAGAACCTTCTCACCGTCACCGGCCGCAAGCCGGCCAATGACGAGACCAAGCGCTACCTCCATCGCGGCCTGGCCGAGCGTAACTTCGAGCGCCGCTTCCAGCTGGCCGACTACGTGGTCGTGACCGACGCGGCCCTCTCCGACGGCCTGCTGTCGATCTCGCTGAAGCGCGAGCTGCCCGAGGCGCTCAAGCCCCGCACGATCGAGATCAAGTCCGCCGCGCCCCTGATCGAGGGCGACAAGATCGAAGGCGAGAAGGCAGCCTAATTCTACCTTCGCGCGTTATCGTATCTCCCCTCTAGACTTTGCAGGGCGGCGCTCCGGCGCCGCCCTTTTTTCTGGTCTCGTATCCGTCTCAGGCCGGCGCGAAGTCCAGGCCCTGGACCTGGCTGAGGTCGCAGTCGCGCAGGCTGGTCTTGCCGAGCCGGGCGCCGGTGAAGTCCGCGCCGCGCAGGTCGGCGCCGTCGAGCACCGCCTCGCTGAGATCGGCGGCCTGCATCAGGGCGTAGCGCAGGCGCGCCGCCTTGAGATTGACCAGAGTCTTGCGCTCGGGCCCCAGAGGCAGGGGCGACAGGAAGGCCTGGCGCAGGTCGGCCTTGGTCAGGTTGGCCCCGGCCAGCTTGGCCCCGCGCAGGTCGGCGCCGCGCAGGTTGGCCATGCGCAGGTCGGCGTTGCGAAGGTCCGCGCCCTGCAGCTGGGTCCCGGACAGGTCGATCCCGACCATGCAGGCCCCCGCCGCGCTCATCGCCGTCAGCCGCAGGCCCTTGAGCCGATCGCCGAGCGGCCGCAGGTCCTCGCCGTCCAGCCGGGCGGGCTCGCCCTCCTTGCCGCCGGTCTTGCACCAGGCCTGGTTGGCCAGGCAGCGTTGGTGGATCTCCTCGACTCGCGACAGGGCCCGCTCGGTGGAGGCCGCCAGGCAGCCCTGCATCGCCGCGCCGCTGGTGCGAGCGGTGGAGGTGTCGACCCCCGCCATCACCGCGCCGGTCAGGTTGGCGCCTTCCAGGTTCGCGCCCTTGACGTCGGCGCCGTCCAGGATGGCCCCGCTCAGATTGGCTTCCTTGAGATTGGCCCCCGCCAGCTTGGCGCCGCGCAGCGAGCAGTCGCTGAAGTCGGCCTTGAAGGCCGAGACCCCAGTGAACTGCGAGCCGTCCAGCGTCGCCCCCGAGAAGTTGACCTCGTCGACCTCGCCGTTGCGGCTTTCGTGGCGGACCGTCTCCAGCCCCTTGCGGGGATGCGGGATGGCTACCTGCCCTTCCCGGAAGTCGGCCTGGGTCAGGTCGGCCTGGGACAGGTTCGCGCCGCGCAGGCAGGCCCCGCGCAGGTCGGCGCGGACCAGCACCGCCTGGCGCAAGTCGGCCTTGCGCAGGTCGGCGCCGAACAGGTTGGCCCGCTCCAGCCGCGTGCGGACCATGCGGCAACCGTCCAGGATGGAGGCGGAGAAATCGGCGTCGGCGAGGTTGCGGAAGGACAGGTCCAGGCCCGACAAGTTCATGAAGCGCAGCGAAGCCCGCTTGCCGCCCTGCTTGCCCGTGACGAACTTCTCGTGCGCCGCCACGATCATGTCGAGCTCGGCCTGGCTCAGTCGCCGCCGTCCCGCAATGCTCTGCGCCGCACTCATGTCTTACGCACTTCCCCCGAAGAGCCCCTTGATCCCGTTGAGGAATAACGTCGATCGACGAGCGAAGCGTTAAGGCCGCGCCGTTTTGCCGCAACTTTCACGGAAAGATCGTGGAAAATTCGCCGTTAGCGCTACCGCGCTAGATCACGTCGTCCAGGCCGCGGGCCCCCAGGCGGATGGCGCCGGTGACGTCGATGTCCTTGAGCAGGGCGTTGGTGAAGTTGGCGCGCGACAGGTCGGCGCCGCTCAGGCAGGCCTGGCGCAGGTCGGCCCGGGCCAGGTCGGCGTTGGTCAGCAGGGCCCCGGTCAGGTCGCTGGGCAGCAGGCGGTCGCGGCCGATCAGCAGCGGACCCAGCTGGGCCTCGCGCAGGTCCGACCCGGCCAGCTTGGCGCCCTTCAATCGGGCCCCGCGCAGGTCGGCCCGGCGCAGGTTGCACGAGCGCAGGTCGGCGCCTTCCAGCTGCGCGCCCTGCATCTGCACGCTTTCCATGTCCAGGCCGTAGAACACCGCCCCCTTGGCCGACAGGGCCGTCAGGTTGAAGCCGCGCACGGATTTCAGGTTGCGCAGGTCGGCCTTGTCGAACACCGACGGCTTGCCCTCGGCCCCGCCCGTCTCGCACCACTTGGCGTGGTCGGCGATCATCTGCTCGTAAGGCATCTCGGACACGTCCTTGCCCGACGCCTTGTCGGTCAGGGCGCCGTCCATGTTGGTGTCGTTGATGTTCCAGGACATCGTCTTGGCGCCGACCAGCACGGCGTTGCGCAGATCGGCCCCGACCAGGTTGGCGCCCGACAGGTCGGCGCCGGCCAGGTTGGCCCCGTTGAAATTGGCCTGCTTGAGGTTGGCGCGCACCAGCTTGGCGTCCTTGAGGATCGCGTCGCTGAAGTCGGCCTTGGTGGCGATGATGCCCGACAGGCGCGAGCGTTCCAGGTTGGCGCCGGCCAGGATCGCGCCGTGGGCCTGGGCCTCGCGCTGGACGGGCTCGATGATGCGGTAGCCTTCCTTGCGGTCGGCGGCGGCGATCTGGCCTTCGCGCAGGTCGGCCTCGAACATGTCGGCGCCGGTCAGGTTGGCGCCGCGCAGGCTGGAGCCGCGCAGGTCGGCGCGGCGCATCGAGGCGTCGGTCAGGTCCGAGCCCTGCATGTCGGCGCCGTACATGGTGGCGTTGTCGAGCTTGGCCCGCCGCATGTCGCAGCCGACCATCAGGGCCCCGGTGAAGTCGGCGTCGCACAGATTGCGGCCGGCGACCGACAGGCCAGAGAGATCGCAAAAGGCGAAAACGGCGCGAGCGCCGCCCATCCGAGCCGACCACAGACGGTCATGCTTGGCGCAGATCACGTCCACATCGTGCTGCGTCAGGCGCTTGTGCTCTTGGCCTGCCGCGGGAGGGGCGCTCATGGCTGCTCGTATCGACTCCCCGAAGGGCTGGACCCCGACAATGCGTCATGCCGGATTAACGCTGAGTTTCCAAGTATTTCGGGACGCCGGGGCATCGTTTGCCCCGACGTCCCGGACAGGTCAGCGGGCCGCCGGCAGCGGCTGGGCGCGGGTCTCGTCGAGATAGCGCGCGCCGGTCGGCTTGAGGGCCGCGTCCAGGTCGATGACCAGAGGATTGCCGGTGGGGATCTCGACGTGGACGATGTCGGCGTCCGGCACGTTGAACAGGTGCTTGACGATGGCGCGCAGCGAATTGCCGTGGGCGGCCACCAGGATCGTCTCGCCGGCCTTCAGCTTGGGGGCGATGGCCGCCTCCCAGTAGGGCAGCACGCGCACCAGGGTGGTCTTCAGGCTTTCGGTGCTGGGCAGGTCCTTGCCGGCGTAGCGACGGTCCTTGCTGAAGTCGTACTCGCCGCCCGGCGCCAGTTCCGGCGGCGGGATGTCGTAGGACCGGCGCCAGATGGTGACCTGCTCCTCGCCGTGCTTCTCGGCGGTTTCGGCCTTGTTCAGCCCGGTCAGGCCGCCGTAGTGGCGCTCGTTCAGGCGCCAGTCCTTGGTCACCGGCACGAAGCTCTGCTGAGCTGCATCCAGCGCCAGGTTGCAGGTGCGGATGGCGCGGGTCTGAACCGAGGTGAAGGCGTCGTCGATCTCGATCCCGGCGGCCTTGATCAGCTCGCCGCCCTTGCGGGCCTGGGCCTCGCCCTCGGCCGTCAGATCCACGTCCACCCAGCCGGTGAAGCGGTTTTCGAGATTCCATTGGCTCTGGCCGTGGCGGAGCAGGACAAGAACGGGCATCGGACCTCCAAGGTTTTGTGGAGGGCGGGCTAAGCCCCGGCCGCCCCCGCGTCAAGCGCCCTGCCCTTCTCCCGCCCTTCTCTCCTCCGGGCGGCGTGCTATAGGCAGGCCATGCCCGATCGCATCCTCATGCCCTTCCTGGCGCTCATCGGCCTGGCGCTGATCGCGTTGTCGCTCGTCTGGCCGCAGGGCTACGGCGCCCGTTCGCCGGCCCCGTTCGGCACGGTGCCGATCCAGCAGACGCCGGAGATGCGCGCGAAGATCCAGCGCGAGAAGGACGCCGCGGCCCAGCGCGACCAGCAGGCCCGCCAGCAGATGAGCGACGCCCGCGAAGCGGCGGCGAGCGCCCCATGACCGCTTTCAACGCCATCGCCGTCGGCCAACGGGTCCTGAGCACCGAGGCCCAGGCCCTGTCGGCCCTGTCGGCCGCCCTGGACGAGTCGTTCGTCCGCGCCGTCGAGGCGCTGTTCGACGCCAAGGGCCGCGTGGTCTGCACCGGCATCGGCAAGTCGGGCCACGTGGCCCGCAAGATCGCCGCCACCCTGGCCTCGACCGGCTCGCCGGCCATGTTCGTGCACGCCGCCGAGGCCAGCCACGGCGACCTGGGCATGATCGGCCAGGGCGACGTGGTCCTGGCCCTGTCCAAGTCGGGCGAGGCGCGCGAGCTGTCCGACACCCTGGCCTACGCCAAGCGGTTCTCGATCCCGATCATCGCCGTCACCGCCGTGGCCGACAGCCAGCTGGGCCGGGCGGGCGACATTCTGCTGCTGCTGCCCGACGCGCCGGAGGCCACGGCCGAGGTCAGCGCCCCGACCACCTCGACGACGCTGCAGATGGCCCTGGGCGACGCCCTGGCCGTGGCCCTGCTGGAGCGGCGCGGCTTCACGGCCAGCGACTTCCGGGTCTTCCACCCGGGCGGCAAGCTGGGCGCCATGCTGCGCACGGTCGGCGACCTGATGCATGGCGAGGGCGAACTGCCCCTGACCCGCGAGGACGCGCCCATGCCCCAGGCGCTGCTCGAGATGAGCGAAAAACGCTTCGGCGCGGTCGGGGTGGTGGCCCCGGACGGGACCCTGGCCGGCCTGATCACCGACGGCGACCTGCGCCGCCACATGGACGGGCTGATGGACCACGTGGCCGGCGAGGTCATGACCCGCGCCCCCCTGACCATCTCGCCCGGCGCCCTGGCGGCCGAGGCGCTGAAGCTGATGAACGAGCGGCGCATCACCGTGCTGTTCGTGGTCGATCAGGGACGACCGGTGGGCATCCTGCACGTGCACGACCTGCTGCGGGCCGGGGTGATCTGAGCGCCCGGGGACATGCCCTTGCGGCGTGTCCCCAAGACTTGGCTCGGCGCGGACTGATGGGGACACGCGCGAGCGCATGTCCCCGGCCAGGGACCCCGGCGGGTGATGGGAAGGGTGCGAAGCGCCCGGGCCTCGCCCGGAAGATTTGCAGTTGTATGTACCGTTTCGACGAAGTTCAGACGCTTCGCGCGACCGTTATCCGAAAGCCCGCGTCGCTGAGCCCTGTTAGGGCCTCGCCGCCTTAAGCCTCCGACGGGCGGGGCCGGAGCAACGCCTCCAGTCCCGGACCGCGAGCGCGTCACCGCCCGCCTGCCGCCAAGTCGGTCCCTATCCAACGCCGTTTATTTTCGAGGCCCGGCCGGCACCAGATGGACAGGGTTGTCCTCCGAAGAGAACCACCGACAGAGCTTCCCGCTCGATCGCCCCCCGAAGGCCGCATCGGTCGCCGTACGTGCGCCCTTCCCGTGCTCTCAGGTGGCATCAGGATACGCGCGCCGGGAAGGGTGAGGACAAGTTCGGTTGAAAAAGTGCAGGGCGTTGAAAACGCTGAACTCTATTCGCTATCCACCGAGCGTAAATCGCCCAACCGGCGACACGCACTCACCCCGTACGCCTCGCGAACCTAGTCGACGCACTGTCGTGAGTGCGCGTCCCCGGCCTCATTCCCTACGAGGTTGGGCCGAGCTCGAAAATCAGCTTAGCTGCCCCATCTCCTTCGCGAGTCCTCCATGCGCCCTCTCCTCACCGCCCTCGTCCTGCTGCTGGCGCCCGTCGTCGCCCAGGCCGCCCAGCCGATCCTGCTCAAGCCCGCCCGCGTCTGGACGGCCGAGGACGCCGGGCCGCCGCACGAGGGCTGGGGCGTGCTGGTCAAGGACGGCCGGATCGCCGCCGTCGGCCCGGCGGCGGGCCTGGACGCCACCGGCGCCGAGGTGGTCGACCTGCCCGGCGCCACGGTGATCCCGGGCCTGATGGACCTGCACAGCCACCTGCTGCTGCATCCCTACAACGAGACCTCGTGGGACGATCAGGTGCTGAAGGAGGCGCCGGACTATCGCGTGGTCCGCGCCACGGTGCAGGCCAAGGCGACGCTGGACGCCGGCTTCACCACCCTGCGCGACCTGGGCACCGAGGGCGCGGGCGTGGCCGACGTCTCGCTGAAGAAGGCGATCAAGGACGGGCTGATCCCCGGCCCGCGCCTGTTCGTGGCCACGCGGGCCATCGTCGCCACCGGCGCCTACGGCCCGGCCCGCAGGAACTACAACCCCGACGCCGACCTGCCCCAGGGCGCCCAGGAAGCCAGCGGGATCGACGAGGCCGTCCGCGCCGTGCGCCAGCAGGCGGGGGCCGGAGCCGACTGGATCAAGATCTACGCCGACTATCGCGTCGGCCCCGACGGCTCGACCCAGCCGACGTTCAGCCTGGAAGAGCTGAAGGCCATGGTCGAGGCCGCCCATTCCAGCGGCCGCCCGGTCTCGGTCCACGCCTCCAGCGACGAAGGCATGCGGCGGGCGATCCTGGCGGGGGTCGACACGGTCGAGCACGGTTACGGCGGCTCGGACGCCACCTTCAAGCTGATGGCCGAGAAGGGCGTGGCCTTCTTCCCCACCCTGACGGCCAGCGAGGCGACCTCGACCTATTTCCAGGGCTATGTCGCCGGCAAGACCCCGCCGACCCCGGCCATGCAGGCCGCCGAGCGGGCGTTCAAACTCGCGCTCAAGAACGGCGTGACCATCGGCATGGGCAGCGACGTCGGCGTGTTCCGCCACGGCKACAACGCCCGGGAGCTGATCTGGATGGTCAGGGACGGCATGACCCCGGTCCAGGCGCTGCTAGCCGCCACGGCCGTCGACGCCAAGGTCCTGCGCCGCCAGGACGACCTGGGCCGGCTGAAGCCCGGCTTCCTGGCCGACATCGTGGCCGTCACGGGCGATCCGACCAAGGACATCGAGGCGACCAAGGCCGTGACCTTCGTCATGAAGGACGGCGCGATCGTCCGGCGGCCCCGAACCTAGGCCTTGGAGGGGAAGTTTCCGTTGTCATCCCGGAAAGCGCGCAGCGCTTGTCCGGGACCCAGGGCAACCGCACCGCCTTGGCCCAGTCCCCTGGGTCCCGGACAGCCCCTGCGGGGCTTCCGGGATGACAACGATTTGGGTTTTCCCTTGCGCGCCACGGCCAAGCTGGGTGATCTCGTTCCCATGCGCCGGTCGCTTCCTTCATTTCTCATCCCCGCACTGCTGGCCGCATCGGCCGGTCCCGCCCATGCGTCCGATCCCGGCACGCTGCAGCAGAAGGACACCCTGCGCGACGCCGTGGCCGCGCCGCTGGAGGACCTGAACCTCAAGCAGACCGCCATCCCGCCGGTTCTGCTGCGGGCGGTCGACAATCCTTACGACCTGACAGACCTGACCCGCTGCGAGGGCATCGCCGGCGAGATCGGTCGCCTGGACGCCGCCCTGGGTCCCGACCTGGACGAAGCGCCTCCGCCGGACACCCGCTCGCGGGGCAAGAAGGTCGCCGACGCCGCCTACGGCGCGGGCGTGGGCGAGGTGCGCAACACCACCCGGCACGTCCTGCCCTTCCGCGGCTGGGTGCGGAAGCTGACCGGCGCCAGCCGGCACGACAAGGCGGTGCAGGCGGCGATCAAGGCCGGCGACGTGCGCCGGGGCTATCTGAAGGGCGTAGGCATGCGGATGAACTGCGCGCCGCCGGCCGCGCCCAGCTGGTTCGTCCCCGCCCCGCCGCCCAAGCCCGTCGTCGCCCCGGCGGCGCCGGGTCCGCTGGAACGCCTGGCCGCGCTCTGGGACGGACTGGTGAACTGGTGGCGCGGCTGGTGGCCGTTCTAGCGGCGCAACCTTCTCTGGTTGAGTTTGCCTGATATGCACTTTTAGGACACTGTGCGGGCCGCGTCGGGCGTCTCGCGGAGGGTTCCATGCGCTATGCGTTCAAGCCGTTTTCCGGATGCGCCTGCCGGCGCGCCCAGTGCGAGGTCCCGGCCTCGCCGGGCCTGATCTCGCAGCTCTATGCGCGGTACCTGTCGCTGCTGGCCGAGGGCCGGCTCGACAAGGACATGACCTTCGAAGCCTATTACAAGGTCTGGCGGGCCAGCCGGCGCGGGCCCAACAATGTGGGGCTGGACGACGGCCAGGTCCGGCTGGGCGGGATCAAGGGTCCGCTGCGGATCGACCAGCCGTCGAAGAAGCTGATCGGCCAGATCCGCACCATGGTGCTGCTGGTCGACTTCCCCGATCGTCCGCATGGGGATGATCACAGCCCCGGCATGTACGAGCAGATGCTGTTCAGCGTCGGGGCCTTCCCGTCCGGCAGCATGCGCGACTTCTACCGGCAGGTCAGCGGCTGGACGAAGGACAGCACGGCCGAGGAAGGCCCCGGCATCGACGTCGCCGGCGAGGTCCACGGCTGGTTCCGGATGCCCAACCCGATCACCTTCTACGCCGACGGCAATTCGGGGATGAGCGACAACTTCCCGCGCAACGCGCCGGCCCTGGCCCGCGACGCGGTGCTGGCCGCCAAGTTCGCGGGGGTCGACTTCGCCGGCTTCGACGCCCTGGGCGAAGGCACGGTCACGGCCCTGTTCGTGATCCACGCCGGGGGCGGGGCCGAGACCACCGGCGACCGCAACGACATCTGGAGCCACAAGTGGATCATCCCGGACGGGGTGGATGTCGGCCACGGCCTGTCGGTCAGCACCTACCTGACCGTGCCCGAGGATTGCCGCGTGGGGGTCTGCGCCCATGAATGGGGCCACCTGGCCGCGCGCTGGGCCGACTATTACGACACCGGCGCCACCCAGAGCACCCAGTCCAACGGCCTTGGCAACTACTGCCTGATGGCGGCCGGTTCGTGGGGCAATTCCGGCCTGACGCCGGTCTATCCCAACGGCATGCTGCGGATGTTCCACGGCTGGGTCGAGCCGGACATCATCATGGAAAGCAAGAAGGGCGTGGTGCTCAAGCCCGCCGCCGAGGGCGGCGCGCCGGTGGTGATCCGAAACTCGGCCTTCATGACCGACAGCCAGTACCTGCTGGTGGAGTACCGACGAAAGCGGCAGCAGGACGCCTTCCTCCCCGACCAGGGCATCGCGGTCTATGTGGTCGACGAGTCCGTCSAGGACGTGAACGACGAGGGCAAGCTGGCCATCGAGCTGATGCAGGCCGACAACCGGCGCGACCTGGCCAAGATCTTCGGCCAGGGCAATCGCGGCGACTCCAACGACCTCTATCCCTCGCTGGGCAACGCCGAGCTGGGGCGCAAGACCAAGCCGGCGCTGAACATGCCGCGCTCGAAATGGTCGGGGGTCAGCATCAAGGTGGTCGGCAATCCGGGCGACGACCAGATGAAGATCGACATCACCCTGGACGCCTAGGACGCGTCGAAACGTGCTAACCGTTGGAGGTCTCGGACCTCAGCGGATCAGCGCGCGATGACCCACCGCATCTACAAGATGAGTTTCGCCAGCGTGTACCCCCTCTACATCGCCAAGGTGGAGAGGAAGGGGCGCACCCAGGCCGAGGTCGACCAGATCATCCTGTGGCTGACCGGCTTCAGCCCCGAGGGCTTCGCCGCCCAGCTGGCCGAGAAGACGGACTTCGAAACCTTCTTCGCCCAGGCGCCCCGGCTCAACCCCGCGCGCGACCAGATCAAGGGCCTGATCTGCGGTATCCGCGTCGAGGAGGTCGAGGACCCGCTGATGCGCGAGATCCGCTACCTGGACAAGCTGGTCGACGAGTTGGCCAAGGGCAAGGCGATGGAGAAGATCCTGCGGGCCTAGATCCCAGCCAGGACCTCCCGCACCTTGGCGGCCAGCTGCTTGGGCTCGAAGGGCTTCATCACATAGCCGGCCGCGCCCAGTTGCATGGCCTGGACGATGCGGTCCAGGCGCCCGTCGCCGGTCAGCATCAGCACGGGCAAGGCCGCGCCGCCCGGCGTGTCCTTGATGGCCTTCAGGCCGTCCAACCCGCTCTGCCCCGGCATGCGCACGTCCAGCAGCACCAGCAGCGGCGCCTCGCGGGCCAGGGCCTCCAGCATCGGCTCCACGGCCGGAAAGGTCCGCACGACGAAGCCCTCKCCGGCCAGCGTGATCTGGATCACCTCCAAGGTGACGGGGTCGTCGTCGGCGGCGAAGATCAGGGGCGGCGTGAACGGCATGGCAAAGCCTTAACGCCCGAGCTTGACCAGAGGAAGACGGCGGGCCGTCTTTCGTCAGCGGGTGCCGAAAGTCCGGTCACCGGCGTCGCCCAGGCCGGGCACSATGTAGCCGTGATCGTTCAGCTCGGCGTCCACCGCCGCCGTCCAGATCGGCACGTCGGGATGGGCCGCGMGCAGGGTCTCCACGCCCTGGACCGAGGCCACCAGGCAGACGAAGCGCAGGTCGGTGACGCCCGACCGCTTCAGCAGGGTCAGGGCCGCGACGGCCGTGTGGCCGGTGGCCAGCATCGGGTCGACCACGATGACCAGGCGGTCGGCGATGTCCTCGGGGGTCTTGTAGTAGTACTCCACCGCCTCCAGCGACTCCGGGTCGCGGAACAGGCCGATGTGCGCCACCCGCGCCGAGGGCACCAGGTCCAGCATGCCCTCGGCCATGCCCAGGCCGGCGCGCAGGATGGGGGCGAAGACCAGCTTCTTGCCCGAGATCTCCTCGGCCTGGGTCGGCGCCACCGGCGTCTCGATCTCGACCGTGTGGGTCGGCAGATGGCGGGTGACCTCGTAGCAGAGCAGAGTCGCCGTCTCGCGCATCAGGGCGCGGAAGGTCTTGGTCGAGGTCTGCTTGTCGCGCATCCGGGTCAGCTTGTGGCGGACCAGGGGGTGATCGACGACGGTGACGCCTTGCATACCCAAGTTTCCCTCTCACGGGCGCCGGGCCCTCGCCGGACCAAGTGCCGTCTCAAGGCCTTTCCGCCAAGCGGAAATCGTCCCGGGGCGGGAACCTAGGCGCCGTAGGCGGCCAGGAACACCCGGACGGCGGGCAGCACTTCGCGGTCGATCTCCTCGGCCGTCGGCTCGGCCATGGCACCGCACAGCCGCGCCTTCAGCAGGCGGTTCTGGCAAAGGCCGATGAACTGGTGGGCGGCGTGGACGGGGTCGTCGATCTTCAGCTGGCCGCTGTCGACCGCCTTCTGCAGGGTCGCGCCCAGCCGCTTGGCGCCGCTGCGCGGGCCGGCCTCGTAGAAGGCGTGGCCGATCTCGGGCGTGCGCTGGGCCTCGGCGACGATCACCCGGAAATTGGCCATGCTGAAGTCACTCAGCACGATCGACAGGTAGATGCGCCCCGTCTTGATCAGCGCCTCGCGGATGTCGCTGAGGTCGGACTCGATCTCGAACATGGCGTCGCGCTGCCAGGCGCAGTGGCGCACCACATAGGCGGCGAACAGCTCTTCMTTGTTCTTGTAGTAATTGTAGAGCGTGCCCTTGGACCCGCCGACCCGCGCCGCGATCGTCGACATGGACGCGTTGGCGTAGCCCTCCTCCAGGAAGACGTCGCTGGCGACGTCCAGGATGGCTTCGCGGCGGGCGTCTCGGTCGAGACGCGGCTTCACGTCCTGCATCATTTCTTTTCCTTCCGGGTCCCCCTTGATCCCGTCAAGCTCGCGTTTATATCAGCGCCACATATGACCGTACAGTACGGTCAATTCAAGGTCGGCGCTCATGACTTCCAACGCCCTGGACAAGCCCTTCGCCTCCCCCTGGGTCGCCAAGTCGCCGAGGTCGCGCGAAGTGGGCGTCACCGTCTCGATCCTGATGGCGGCCTTGCTGACCAGCGCCTGCGCGACCATGCCGGCCGCGACGCCCGCCCGGGTCGCCAAGGCGCCGGAAGCCTACGCCACCGCCCAGTCCCTCCCCGCCTCCGAGACCGCCGCCTGGCCGTCCGACGCCTGGTGGAAAGCCTATGGCGACGCCCAGCTGGACGGCTTGGTCGACGAGGCCCTGACCGGCTCGCCGACCCTGGCCCAGGCCGAGGCCCGCCTGCGCCGCGCCCAGGCCCTGGCCAACCAGGCCAAGGCCGCCCAGTTGCCCAGCATCGCCGCCAACGGCAGCGTCGAACGCGCCAAGCAGAGCTACAACAACGGCATCCCCGCCGACTTCGTGCCCCAGGGCTACAACGACTACGGCCGGCTGAGCCTGGACTTCTCCTGGGAGCTGGACTTCTGGGGCAAGAACCGCGCGGCCGTCGCCGCCGCCACCTCCGAAGCCAAGGCCGCCCAGGCCGACGCCGCCCAGGCCCGGCTGATGCTGTCGACCTCGGTCGCCGCCGCCTATGCCGACCTCGCCCGCCTCTACGCCGAGCGCGACGTGGCCGAACGGTCGGTGGCCCTGCGGCAGGAAACCCTGACCCTGGTCAGCGACCGGGTGACCAACGGCCTCGACACCCGCGGCGAGCTGCGCCAGGCCGAGGCCGGACCACCCAACGCCCGCGCCGAGCTGGCCGCCATCGACGAGCAGATCGCCCAGACCCGCAACGGCATCGCCGCCCTGCTGGGCGCCGGTCCGGACCGCGGCCTGGCCATCGCCCGTCCCTCGATCACCACGCTCAAGCCGTTCGGCCTGCCCGCCAACCTCGCCGCCGACCTGATCGGCCGCCGCCCCGACGTGGTCGCCGCAAAATGGCGCGCCGAAGCCGCCAGCAAGCGGATCGGCCAGGCCAAGGCGGCCTTCTATCCGAACGTCAACCTGGCCGCCGGCATCGGCGTGCAGGCCCTGCACCTGAGCGACCTGTTCGACAGCGGCTCGGACATCGGCAGCGTCGGTCCGGCCGTCAGCCTGCCGATCTTCGAGGGCGGACGCCTGAAGGCCAATCTGCGCGCCGCCGAGGCCGACCGCGACGGCGCGGTGGCCGCCTATGACGGCGCGGTCACCCAGGCCCTGCGCGACGTGGCCGACGTGGCCGCCAGCGAACGCGCCCTCAACACCCGCCTGACCGAGAGCCGCGCCGCCCTGGCCGCCAACGAGGACGGCTTCCGCATCGCCACGCTGCGCTACAAGGGCGGCCTGTCAACCTATCAGAACGTGCTGATCGCCGAGCTGGCGGTGCTGGCCCAGCGCCGGGTCGTCGCCGACCTGGAAAGCCGCGCCCTGACCCTGGACGTCGCCCTGGTGCGCGCCCTGGGGGGCGGCTTCGCCCCGGCCTGACCTAACTCGCCCCTCTCTTCGCCCTTTCGCTTTTCGCGCCTCCAGGACCCCCCCCATGGCCGACACCACCGCCTCCCCCGCCCAGTTCGCCGCCAAGCCCAAGGCCAATCGCCGCCAGCTCCTCAGCGGCCTCGCCGCCGTGGTCGTGGTGGGCGTCGCCGGCTGGGGCCTCTATCAGGTCCTGATCGGCTCGCATCACGTCGAGACCGACAACGCCTATGTCGGGGCCGAGGTCGCCCAGGTGACGCCGCTGATCAGCGGGCCGGTCGCCAAGGTGCTGGTCTCCGAGACCCAGACCGTCGCCGCCGGCCAGCCGCTGGTGGTGATCGACGACTCCGACGCCCGGATCGCGGTGCTCGCCGCCCAGGCCGCCCTGGGCCAGGCCCAGCGCAAGGTCCAGGGCTACTTTGCCAGCGACGACGCCCTGGCCGGCCAGGTCGCGGCCCGAGACGCMGACATCGCCCGCGCCGAGGCGGCCGTGACCGGGGCCCAGGCCAGCCTCGAACAGGCCCGGCTGGAGCTGTCGCGCCGCAAGGCCCTGTCGGACTCCGGCGCGGTCTCGGGCGAGGAGCTGACCATCGCCCAGAGCCGGTTCACCAACGCCCAGTCGGCCGTGACCGAGGCCCGCGCCGCCCTGGCCCAGGCCAAGGCCAGCCGCGTCGCCGCCGAGGGCAGCCGCGAGGTCAACACCGCCCTGATCTCTGGCCTGCCGGCCAACAAGAACCCCGAAGTCGCCGCCGCCGAGGCCCGCCTGGCCAGCGCCCAGCTGGCCCTGGACCGCACCGTCCTGCGCGCGCCCCTGGCCGGCGTCGTCTCCAAGAAGAACGTCCAGGTCGGCCAGCAGGTCACGATCGGCGCGCCGCTGATGGCCGTGGTCCCGACGACCGACGCCTATGTCGACGCCAACTTCAAGGAAGTGCAGCTGGACAAGGTCCGCATCGGACAGCCGGTGATCCTGACCTCCGACCTCTACGGCCACGGCGTGAAGTTCCACGGCCGGGTCAAGGGCTTGTCGGGCGGCACCGGCTCGGCCTTCTCGCTGATCCCGGCCCAGAACGCCTCGGGCAACTGGATCAAGGTGGTCCAGCGCCTGCCCGTCCGCATCCAGCTGGACCCGGCCGAGCTGAAGGATCATCCGCTGCGCGTGGGCCTGTCGATGAAGGCCACGATCGACACCTCCAAGTAGTCCGCGTCCCTCCAAGTCCCTCAAGGAAGCGCCGCATGGCCGACCAGGACTCCTCCCCGACAACGGGTTCCGCCGCGGCTCCCCCCGCCGCGGCGGGCCCCGCGCCCCTGACGGGCGTCACGCTGGGCGTGACCGCCATCGCCCTGGCGCTGGGCACCTTCATGCAGGTGCTGGACAGCACCATCGCCAACGTCTCGATCAACACCATCTCCGGCAATCTGGGCGTCAGCACCAGCCAGGGCACGTGGGTCATCACCTCGTTMGCCGTGGCCAACGGCGTGTCCGTGCCGCTGACCGGCTGGCTGATGGGCCGCTACGGCGTGGTGAAGACCTTCGTGGTCTCGGTGCTGCTGTTCACCATCGCCTCGTTCCTGTGCGGAATCTCGTGGAGCCTGACCTCGCTGATCGGCTTCCGCCTGCTGCAGGGCCTGGTCTCGGGCCCGATGATCCCCGGGTCGCAAGCCCTGCTGATCATGATCTTCCCACCCCAGAAACGGGGCACGGCCCTGGCCATCTGGTCGATGACCACCCTGGTGGCGCCGATCTGCGGGCCGATCCTGGGCGGCTACATCTCCGACAACATCGCCTGGCCGTGGATCTTCCTGATCAACGTGCCCGTCGGTCTGATCTGCGCCTTCTTCTGCTGGCGGCCGCTGGCCAGCCGCGAGACCCCGACCCGCAAGGTGCCGATCGACACCACCGGCTTCATGCTGCTGCTGATCTGGGTCGGCGCCCTGCAGGTGATGCTGGACACCGGCAAGGAAGCCGACTGGTTCAACTCGCCGGCCATCGTCGTCGAGACCCTGGTGGCCATCGTCGGCTTCATCGCCTGGGTGATCTGGGAGTTGGGCGAAAAGCACCCGATCGTCGACCTGTCGCTGTTCAAGTCCAAGAACTTCGCGCTGGGCACCCTGGCCTTCTGCCTGGGCTATGCGGTGTTCTTCGGCAGCAACCTGCTGCAGCCGCTGTGGCTGCAGACCCGCATGGGCTAYATCGCCACCTGGGCCGGCCTGGTCGCCGCCCCCAGCGGCGTGGTCGCGGTGATCCTGACGCCGTTCGCCGCCCGGATCATGCAGAAGGTCGACGCCCGCTGGACCGCCAGCCTGTCGATGGCCGCCTTCGCCCTGTCGTTCTTCATGCGCTCGGAGTTCACGCCCGACGTCGATTTCAGGGCCCTGGTCTGGCCGATGCTGGTGCAGGGCGTGGCCATGAGCACCTTCTTCCTGTCGATGGTGACCATCTCGCTGAACGGCATCGCGCCGCACCAGCTGCCCTCGGCCTCGGGCCTGTCGAACTTCTCGCGGATCACCGCGGGCAGCTTCGCCGCCTCGCTGGTCACCACCATCTGGGACCGCAGCGAGTCGCTGCACCAGACGCGCCTGGCCGAGACCATGGGCTCCAACGACCCGGCCTGGCTGGCGGCGATCGAGCGCATGCAGGCCGTGGGACTTTCCCACGCTCAGGCGGTGGGCGCGGCGACCGCTCAGGTGGTCAACCAGGCCTATCTTCTGGCCACGGTGGATTTCTTCCGCGCCTCGGCCTGGCTGGCGGTGCTGCTGATCCCCTGCATCTGGCTGACCAACAAGGCGATGAGCGGCGGCGGCGCGCCTCCTCCGGCGGACTGAAGGGACTGGCCTGACCACCCTACCCTTCCGCCGCGACGCCGCCTAAGATAGCGCTGTCGAGAGGGTTGAGACGAAGATGACGACGACGGCCGCCGCCAATCCCCTGCGCCTCTACCAGCGCGTGGCCGCGGACATCGGCCAGGCCATCGCCGACGGCCGTCATCAGCCCGGCCAACGCCTGGCGTCCGAACGCRACCTGGCCGAGGAGTTCGGCGTCAGCCGTCCCACCATCCGACGGGCCGTGATCGCCCTGGAGATGCGTGGCCTGCTGGAGGCCCGCCAGGGTTCGGGCGTCTATGTCCGGGCCGGCGGCCAGCCGCCGCCCCCGCCGCGCGACCTGGACATCGGGGCCTTCGACCAGGCCGAGGCCCGCCGCCTGTTCGAGGGCGAGGCCGCCGCCCTGGCCGCCACCCTGATCACCGACGAGGAGCTGGCCTATCTTGAGACCCTGGTCGTCGAGATGAACAGCGAGAAGGCCACCAAGGAACAGTCCGAACTGGCCGACCGCCAGTTCCACATCTCCATCGCCCAGGCCACCCGCAACAGCGCCATCGTCCGCGTGGTCGAGAACACCTGGGACCTGCGCTACAAGTCGCGCCTGTGCATGCAGATGCTGGAAAAGGCCCGGCACGTGCGCAAGCGCCCGCTGAACGACGAGCACCAGGACATCATCGAATCCCTGCGCACCCGCGACCCCAAGGCCGCCCGCGCCGCCATGCAGACCCACCTGGGCGGACTGATCGAGAACCTGCTGCTGACCGCCGAGCTGGAGGCCATGGAGCAGACCCGCGAACGCCTGGCCAGCAAGCGCGAGGAGATCGCGCTGCGGGCCGCCAGCGCGGCGAAGTAGCCCTTACGGGCCACGCCCCACTCACTGTTGTCATCCCGGAAAGCGCGCAGCGCTTGTCCGGGACCCAGGGCAGCCGCACCGCTTCTGCCCAGTCCCCTGGGTCCCGGACAGCCTCTGCGAGGCTTCCGGGATGACAACGGTTTTGGATGCTAGTTCGCGGGGCGATCCGTCGTCGGCGCAGCCGGAGCTATGACCACAGGCGCGGCCGGAGCAGCGGGAGCCGCAGGCCCTGGAGCCGGCGGCGCGTTCGGATCAACCGGAACCGCCCCGTCCGCCGGAACCGCGCCCTCCACGGGCGTCCCGTCCGGGTTCAGCAGGGTCGCGTCCTCGGCCGCCGAGACGGCGTCGTCGCCCTCGGGTTCGGCGGGCTTGGGCGCGTCGCGGTTGACGGCGTAGGTGGCCACGCTCTTCCAGATCTTGGCGGGCAGGCCGCCGCCGACCACGCCGTTCATCGGGCTGTTGTCGTCATTGCCCACCCAGACCCCGATCACCAGGTCGCCGACATAGCCGACGAACAGGGCGTCGCGGGAATCCTGGCTAGTGCCGGTCTTGCCGAAGGCGCCCGGGATGGCCGCCTCAATGCCCGTGCCGCGCTGGGTGGCCGAGCGCAGCAGGTCGCGCATGCCGGCCAGCTCGGCCTTGGTCAGCGGGTGGACGTTGGCGGGCTTCTTCCAGTCGGCCAGGCCGTGCGGGATGATCGGCGCCTCGCCGGCGTCGATGGCCGCATAGGCCGCCGTCAGCCGCACCAGGCTCATGGGACCGGTGCCCAGGGCCAGGGTCAGGTCGTCCGGGATCGGGTCGGTGATGCCCAGGTCCCGGGCCGTCTTGACGATCGGGTCGCGGCCGATGTCGTGGGCCAGGCGCACGGCGGCCACGTTGGACGAGGCGGCGAAGGCGGTGATCAGCGGCACCTCGCGGCCGGCGTACTTGCCCTCGTGGTTCTTGGGCGTCCAGCCGCTGACCTGGACCGGGGCGTCGAGGATCGGGCTGGTGGGGGTCATGCCCTGACGGATGGCCGCCAGATAGACGAACAGCTTGAAGGCCGAGCCCGGCGGACGCTCGGCGTCGGCGCGGTTGAACTGGCTGACCTTGTAGTCKCGGCCGCCGACCATGGCGACGATCCGGCCGTCGGTGCGCATGGCCACGATCGCGCCCTGGGTGACGTTCAGCACCTTGCCGTCGCGGGCGATGGCGTCGTTCAGGATCTTCTCGGCCTGGGCCTGCAGGCGCGGGTCCAGCGTGGTGCGGACCACGGTCTCGCCATAGGTGTTCTCGAACACCGCCTTGGCTTGCGGGAAGACCCAGTCGGCGAAATACGAGCCGGTCGGCAGCTTGGGTCGGCCGGTCTGGACGTGGACCTGCCGCTCGGCGCGATCGGCCTGGGCCTGGGTGATCACCCCGGTGTCGACCATGGCCCCCAGCACGGTCTTCATCCGCGTCTTGGCGCCCTCGAAGTTCTCGGTCGGGGCCCAGCGGGACGGCGCCTTGACCAGGCCGGCCAGCATCGCCGCCTCGCCCACCGACAGCTGTTCGGGGCTCTTGTCGAAATAGTGCCGCGACGCCGCGCCCAGGCCGAAGGTGCCGTCGCCGAAATAGACCGACGACAGGTAGCGCGACAGGATCTCGTCCTTGGACAGGCGGGCGTCCAGATAGAGGGCGATCAGCACCTCCTGGATCTTGCGGCGGAAGGTGCGCTTGTTGGACAGGAAGGCGTTCTTGGCCAGCTGCTGGGTGATCGTCGAGCCGCCCTCCGACACCCCGCCGGCCTTGGCGTTGGCCCCCACGGCCCGCAGGATCGCCTTCGGGTCCACGCCGATGTGCTTGTAGAAGCGCCGGTCCTCGATGGCGATGAAGGCGCCGGGCACGTAGGCGGGCAGCTTGGCGACGTCGACCGGCGCCTCCTTGTAGGACCCGCGACGGGCGATGGGCGAGCCGTCCGAGGCGACGATCACCAGGGTCGGATTGGCCAGGGGCTCCAGCGCCCGACCCAGCGGCAGGGACCACAGCAGCGACGCGACGATGGCGATCACGAGGGCCACCGCGGCGGCGACGCCGATCTGCCAGGGTCGCCGCTTCCAGATCGGCGGCTTGGCCGACGGCGGCGGCGGTTCGGCCGCTTCGGGCTCGGGCGCCTCGACCGCCTCGGCCTCGACCGGTTCAACCGACGCCTCGACCGGTTCCTCGACGGCCTCGACGGTTGCTTCTGGAATCTCGGGCGACGGCGGCTCGGCGATCGCGGTGTCGGGCGCGGCGCCGGCCTCCGGCTCGACCGCTTCGGCCGGCGCGACGACGAGCTTCGGCTTGGCCTTGCGGGTGCGCGGCTTGCGCTTGGGCGTCGCCGCTTCCAGGACCTCGGCCACGGGCGGCCCGTCGGCGACCGCGTCCGGCGTCCCTTCCGGGATCGGCGTCGGGTCGATGGGGTCGCGGTCGTCGGCGGCGTCGGACATTCGGGTCGCACTCGTTCAGGCGGAAGTTCGCCGGCAAGAGCGCGCCAATAGCACAGCCGATCGCCCCCGTGGCGCGCCCCAGGCGTCGCAGCACGCAAAAAAATTGGCCGGGCCCGCGAACGGGACCGGCCAACAGTGGGGATGAATACGGGGAGGTCTAGAAGTTCACGTCCAGGCGCGCGCCGAAGTAGCGGAACGCGTCGCGGCCGGGGAACCAGGTCTTGCCCTGGGCTGTCGGGATCGCCGGGTTGCTGTAGCCCGAGGTGCCGTTGCCCAGGCCCTGGGCGTAGCGCTTGTCGAACAGGTTGTTGGCGAAGGCGGTCAGCTTGTACTTGCCCTCACGATCGGTGATGCCGACGTTCAGGTCCGTGATGCTGTAGGCCTTCTGGATCGTGCGCGGGTCCTGGCTGAGGGCGAAGTTGATGTCGTCCTGCCAGCGGACGTTGGCGCCGATGAAGCCCTTGAACGGCACGCTGTCGGGGAAGTCGATGTCGTACTGGCCGCCGATGCTGAACTTGTATTTGGGCACGTTGTTCAGGCGCGCGCCGTGCAGGTTCTGCTGGCGGCCGCTGACGGTCTGCGGCTTGCCGGCCACGATGGGCTGCAGCTGGGTGTAGCAGGTTCCGGGAGCCCCCACCTCGCCGACGGGCAGCGGCGAACCGGCCAGGGTCGGCTGGCCCGAGTAGCAGGGGCCGTTCGGGAAATCGACGACGGTGGCGTCGGTGTAGGCGAAGGCGCCGTTCAGGCGGAAGTTCGAGGTGATCCGCGCCACGGCGTCCAGCTCCAGCCCCTGGGTGCGCAGGTGGCCGATGCTGTTGAGGAAGGTCAGGAACGTGCCGTCCGGCAGGAACGACGTCACCGAGGTCTGGAAGCCGTGGTAGTCGGCCTTGAACAGGGTGGCGTTGAAGTAGACGCGGCGGTCCAAGAGGCTGCTCTTGAAGCCCAGTTCGTAGTTCTTGGCCGTCTCGGGCGGCACCGGCATGTTCGCCGCGATCTTGGCGTCGAAGGTGCTGACCAGGTCGTAGGCCTGACCCTTGTAGCCCGTCGAATAGGTGGCGAAGGTCATGATGTCCGGCGTGACCTTGTACTGGACACCGATCTTGCCGGTCACGGCGTCGTCCTGGTCGGACTGGCCGAAGTACTGGTGGGTGGTGGCCGCGCCGGGGGCGGTGCTGGCGAAGATCGTCTTGTCGAAGTTGTAGCTGATCTTCTGACGGTTCAGACGCGCGCCGCCGGTCAGGCTGAGCTTGTCGGTGATGTCGTAGGTGGCGTTGGCGTAGGCCGAGTAGTTCTCGTTGGTGCTTTCGGCCAGGTAGCGGGCCAGCTGCAGCACCGGGCCGCGGTCCAGGAACCGGTCCAGGTCGTTCTTGGCGTACCACAGGCCGGCCACGTAGCGCAGCGGGCCGCTGCCCGGCGAGGTCAGGCGGAACTCCTGCGTCCAGGACGAGGCGTGGAAGTAGCCGTTGATCACCGCGCCGCTGTTGATGCCCGAGGGGCTGGCGACCGGGAAGCCCAGCAGGAACGGCTGGTCGGTGCCGTCGATGTCCTGGAAGTCGCGCATCTTCCAGCGGTCGTGCGAGGTGATCGACGAGAAGGTGTGGCCCTTCAGGATCGAGCCTTCGCCGAAGTCGTAGTCCATGCGGGCGGTCGTGCCGAACACCTCGGAATTGCCGCCGCCGATGCGGTCGTCGGCCCGGATGAAGTGGTTGTTCTTGTCGATGGTGATGCCGCGCAGGGTCAGGGTCGCCGGGAAGGCCGGCTCGCCCTGGTAGTTGAGGCCCGGCGTCAGCTCCGTGATCGCGCTGGCGCAGCAGCTGGAGACGTTGTGGTTGAAGCGCGGCGCCAGGCTGAACTTGAGGTTCTCGGTCGGGGTCCACTCGACCTTGGCCGTGACGGTCAGGCCCGAGCTGCCGTTGACGTTCTTGCCGGTGGTCAGGTTCTTGAGGTTGCCGTCGTAGTCGCTCTTGGACACCGTCAGGCGGGCCCGCACGGTGTCGCTGACCGGACCGGTGACCGTGAAGCCCAGGCGCTTTTCACCGTCGTCGGTGGTCAGGGCCATGGCCTTGCCGCCGAAGGTGCTGGAAGGCGCGGCGGTGACGATGTTCAGCACGCCGGCGATGGCGCTCTTGCCGAACAGGGTCGACTGCGGGCCGCGCAGCACTTCCACCCGCTCGACGTCGATCAGGTCCTTGAAGGCCGCGGCCTGGAAGCCGATCGGCACGTCGTCGATGACCACCGCGACATCGGACTCGACGGCGATGCCGTTCGAGAAGGTGCCGATGCCGCGCATCTTGATGCTGAAGTTGCCAGGCTGGCTGCCGTAGTCGATCGAGATGGCCGGCGACAGCTTCACCACGTCGCCCAGTTCGCGGACGTTGTTGCGATCGATGACGTCCTGGGTCAGGGCGGTCACCGACACCGGCACGTCCTGCAGGCGCTCGGCGCGCTTGGTCGAGGTGACGATGATCTCTTCCAGCTGGACCGACGGATCGGACTGGGCCTGGGCGACGCCCGCGCCCGCCACCACGGCGAACATGGCGGTCGACGCCAACAGGGCGCGTTGAATGGTTCTCATGGTCTCTCCCCTCGCTTCCTCGCCTGCGCCCAGCCGGTTCATCCGGTCAATTATGAGCGCTCAATTTGGTAAGGCCAAAATGAGCCATTGGTCAGGTAAATTGTCAAGTAACTCGTGACATCGTTGTCATTTCGCCATAAGTTACTGAAAACGCGAGACCTTATCCGCCCCTCTCGGCTCAGGCGCGCCAGCACCTTTGCGTATGGCTGTGGAATATGGTCATTTAGCCTTGCGGCTGAGCGGCAAATTGGTAATGCCAGATTGGTCACAAGGATTGAGGGGCGAATGATCCGCACACCACCGCAGGCGACGGCCGGCCACCAGGCGAAGCGCGCCCGATGAGCGGACCCGGCATGAAGCTGCGCCCCAGCACCGACCGCGAAGGCCTGCGCCGGATGACCGCCGAGGACATCCGCGACACCTTCGTGATCAGCGACCTGTTCCAGCCCGGCCAGGTGTCGATGACCTATGTCGAGGTCGATCGCGCCGTGGTGGGCTCGGCCGCCCCGCTGGGCGCGCCCCTGCCCCTGCCCACCGACCGCCGCCTGGCCTCGGGCTATTTCTGCGAGCGTCGCGAACTGGGCGTGATCAACATCGGCGGGCCCGGCTGGGTCGAGCTGGACGGCGCGCGCCACGAGCTGGACAACCTGGACAGCCTGTATGTCGGCCGCGGCGTCCAGGCCGTGACCTTCGCCAGCGCCTCGGTCGACGCGCCGGCCAAATTCTATTTCGTCAGCTATCCGGCCCACGCCGCCCATCCCAGCCGGGTGGTGCGCAAGGCCGAGGCGCGGGCGATCCAGGCGGGCGACCAGAAGACCGCCAACCGTCGGGTGATCCGCCAGAGCATCCGCCCCGGCCTGGTCGAGACCTGCCAGCTGGTCATGGGCTTCACCGAACTGGAGCCCGGCAACGTGTGGAACACCATGCCCCCGCACACCCACGGCCGGCGCAGCGAAATCTACATGTATTTCGACGCCGCCCCCGCCCGGGTGATGCACATCATGGGCGAGCCGACCAACCCCAGGACGGTGTTCATGGACGACGGCGAGGCGGTGTTCTCGCCCAGCTGGTCGATGCACAGCGGCGTGGGCACGGCCGCCTATCGCTTCGTCTGGTCGATGGGCGGCGAGAACCTGGACTTCGACGACATGGACCACCTGACCCTGGCCGACCTGCGCTAGGGCCTGACCGGGCCGACAAGAACAAGAACGATTTGGGAGACGAGACGATGCTGCGACGCCTGACCGGAGCGCTTCTGGCCACCGCCGCCCTGCTGGGGCCGATGCAGGCCTGCGCGACGCCTCCCGCCAAGTCCGTCGCCGCCAAGCCGGCCAACGCGGCCGTCCTGGCCGCCGGCGCCCATGTGGCCGACTGGCAGCTGGCCCACATGGACAACTTCGACTACGTGCCGGCCTCGCAGTTCCGACGCGACACCGAGGCGCCGCGCGACTGGATCCAGGCCGCGTTCTACATCGGCCTGACCGCCTTCGCCGACGCCCAGAAGGACCCCAGGTACGCCGCCGCCATCCTCGCCCACGGCGAGAAGGAGGGCTGGGGCTTCGACAAGCGTCCGCGCCACGCCGACGCCGACGCGACCAGCGCGGTGTGGATCTGGTCGGCCGCCCGCACCCATGATCCGGCCAAGCTGGCCCCGACCCGCGCCCGGTTCGACGCGGTCCTGGCCGATCCCTCGCATGTCGACCTGGGCTTCGAGGCCAAGCCGCCCCAGGGCGGCGATCCCTACTGCCAGGCCCGCTGGTGCTGGAGCGACGCCATCTTCATGGCCCCGCCCGCCTGGATCGCCCTGAGCAAGGAAACCAAGGACCCGCGCTACCTGGCCCATGCCGACAGCGAGTTCTGGGCGACCACCGACCTGCTCTACGACAAGACCGACCACCTCTATTTCCGCGACAGCCGCTTCATCGCCAAGCGCAGCGACGCCGGCGCCAAGATTTTCTGGGGGCGCGGCAACGGCTGGGCCTTCGCCGGCGTCGCCCGCATCCTGCAGGACCTGCCCAAGGACCATCCCAGCCGGCCGCGCTACGAGGCGCTGTTCAAGCAGATGGCCGCCAAGATCGTCACCCTGCAGGGCGACCAGGGCTATTGGCCGGTGTCGCTGCTGGAGCCGCAGAAGACGCCCGAGACCAGCGGGACCGGCTTCTTCGTCTACGGCCTGGCCTGGGGCGTGAACCGCGGCCTGCTGCCAGCCGCCCAGTACCGCCCGGCGATCGACAAGGGCTGGACCGCCCTGGCCGCCGCGGTCGAGCCGGACGGCAAGCTGGGCTGGGTGCAGCGCGTGGGCGCCGCGCCCGACCAGGTCGGCCCCGACGACACCCAGCTGTACGGCGTCGGCGCCTTCCTGCTGGCCGCCAGCGAGGTCTCGAGGCTGACCCCGGTGGTCGCCAAGCCGCGACGCTGATTGCCCCTTCGCCCGTGCCCGCTAGGATGATCGACATGACCACCGGCGCCTCAGACCCCCAGAAGCTGTATCAGCAGATCGCCCGCGCGATCGCGACTTCCATCAACGACGGTCGCTACGGACCGGGCGACAAGCTGCCGTCCGAGCGTGAACTGGCCGATGACTTCGGCGTGAGTCGTCCGACCATTCGCGACGCGATGATCGCCCTGGAGTTCCAGGGGCTGGTCGAGGCGCGCCAGGGATCGGGGGTCTATGTCAACGCCGTCGCGGCGCCGGGCGTGGACGATCCGGCCGAGGTCGAGGTCGGGGCCCTGGAGCTGACCGAGGCGCGCCGGCTGTTCGAGGGCGAGGCCTGCGCCCTGTCGGCCGCCACCGTCACCGACGAGAACCTGGCCCATCTGGACCAGATCGTCGGCCAGATGGCCCGCAGCTTCGCGCCCGACGAGGTCGAGCGGCTGGAGCAGGAATTCCACCTGGCCATCGCCCGCGCCACCGGCAACGCCGCCATCGAGGCCGGGGTCGAGGACCTGTGGACCCTGCGCCTGCAGTCGCCCGGCTGCGTGGCCATGTTGCGGCGGGCCCGCGCCCACGGCGGCGGCGACTTCGTCGAGGAGCACCGCCAGATCATCGCCGCCCTGCGCCAGCGCGACCCCAAGGCGGCCCGCCAGGCGATCCACGTCCATCTGGCCCAGGTGATCGACGATCTGCTGGCCGTGACCGAGCTGGACGCCCTCCAGCAGACCCGCCAGAAAATGGCCGAGCAGCGACGCGAGCTGGCTCGGCGCACCGAAATCTAGAGCGAGCGCCCCATGTCCAAGCCGATCCTGTCCCTCGCGGTCGCCGCGAGCCTGGCCCTGCCCGTCCTGGCCTGCGCCCAGACCGCCGCGCCGGCCCCGGGCGCCCTGCCCCCGCTGGTCGAGCCGGTGCTGGTCAAGCCCGACGCCGAGGGCCAGAAGCCGCGCGCGGTCGTCGCCTACGCGCCCTATCGCTACGACGACATCCTCTGGGAAAACGACCGCACCGCCCACCGCATCTACGGCCCCGCATTGGAGGCGGCCGAGCCGCCCTCGACCTCGGGCGTCGACGCCTGGGGCAAGCTGGTGCGCTGGCCGTTCATGGAGCGCCAGCTGAAGACGGGCAAGCAGCACGACTTCCACGGCGAGGGCATGGACTTCTACGACGTCAACACCTTCCGCGGCGCGGGCGGCCTGGGCGTCTGGCAGGACAACAAGCTGTGGACCTCGCGCAACTGGAAGTCCTACGAGATCCTCAAGACCGGCGGCGACGTCGCCCAGTTCAAGGTGACCTACGCTCCCTGGCCGGTCGACGTGGACCGCAAGGTCTGGGAGACCCGCACCTTCACCCTGCCCCTGGGCACCAACTTCACGCGGATGGTCTCGACCATCAGCTCCGACAAGCCGGGCCCGCTGGTGATCGGCATCGGCATCAGCAAGCGCAAGGCCACGCACCAGGGCGCCGGCGGCGCGTTCACCAAGGAAGAATTGGGCGCCGGCCGCGTCTCGTACTGGGAGCCCACCGATCCGGTGAAGGGCACCATGGGCATCGCCCTGATGGTCGACCCCAAGGCCCTGGTCGAGGTGCGCCAGGACGCCGACAACTACATCGTCCTGGTCAAGGTCGAGCCCGGCAAGCCGTTCGTCTACTACATGGGCGCGGCCTGGGACAAAGGCCTGGATTTCCACGACCGGGCCGGCTGGGAAGCCTATGTGAAGGCCCAGACGCCGGATTTCGATCCGACGCACTGAAGCTTGGACGTCCAGCCGTCGAAAGGCGGCTGGCGCCCGCGCCGAGCCTTTGCTAGACAACCCTCCCTTCGCCGACCTCCGGGCCGGACCGAAGCGCGGGCGTGGTGAAACTGGTAGACGCGCCGGACTCAAAATCCGGTTCCGAAAGGAGTGTCGGTTCGACCCCGACCGCCCGCACCATACTCTTCCGACAATCCGATCGAGACGAGACCGCCTCGTCGGCGCCGCCTATTCGGCGCGGGCGGAGTTGGCCACGATGTCGGCCCCGTACAGCGTGCCGGCCGCGGTTTCCAGCTGGCCCAGCAGGCGCTTCAGCGTAGTGACCTCGCTGGGCTGCAGGCCGGCCAGCAGCGCGGCCTCGTAGGCGCGGGCCAGGGGCACGATCTCGGCGAACAGGCGACGGCCGGCGGCGGTGAGCTCCAGGCTGTGCGAACGCCGGTCCACGCGGTTGCTGATCCGCACGGCCAGGCGACGCTCGACCAGGTCCTGGGCGGCGCGGCTGACGCGCACCTTGTCCATGGCCGTGCGCACGACGGCGGCCTGCTGGGTCAGCGCGCCCTCGGCCAGCACCGACATCAGCCGCCACTGGGGGATGCTGAGGCCGAAGCGGTCCTCGTAGGCGCGGGACACCAGGCGGGTCACCGCATTGGCGGCGACGACTAGCTGATAGGGCAGATAATCGGCCAGCGAGACGTGGTCGGGGGCGCCTTCGGCGGGGAACTGAGTCATGGGTGAGACCGTCGCGGCCATGGGCTTCCTTTCGTCCTCCTTACGCCCGCGACTCTGGCGGTCGCTCGCGTCGACAAGGCCCGATCTGGCGCGGCGCGACGGCCCCGCTCAATGACGGCCAAGCCGGAGGACGGGAAAGCGGGGTTTTCGCTCGGCGGTTGTGCAATCGACCGCGGGGACGCACAGCGAAGGGGCGCCGGGCGACGGCGGAGCCGAATCGTCAGTGCTTTCCCGCGCCCTTGTCGTCCTCGAACGGCTCGGTCTGGGTCAGCGCCGCCTGGCAGCGTCGAAGTTCGTTGAGACAATCGCCCCGGCTCCAGAAATCGGAAAATTCCACAACGGCCATGCGGACTTGGCGAGAATAGTCCTTGTGGTCAAGCACCTTCGGTTCTTCGTCCTCATGCTCGTCGTGTCCCGGACCGTGGTCGGGCTCGGGACGGTGGCCGGTCAGGACCAGGGTCTGGCCGCCCAGGATCGTGACATTGGCCGCGGCCAGCTCCAGCTCGGTCTCCGACTTGTGGCCGTGACCGCCGTGGCCGTCGTCGTGGCCATGGCCATGACCGTGCCCATGACCATGCTTGTCGTCCTTCTTGGCCCCGTGCGCGCCGTGCGCGCCCTTGGCCTTGTCCTTGTCCTTGTCCTCGGGCGGTTCGCCCTTGAGCGCCTCGGTGATGCCCTTCAGCGCCTTGGCGGCGGGGCCGCCGAACGCCAGGACCGGACCGATCCGGCGCTGCACTTCCTCGACCAGGTCCTGGGCCTTGTAGAGCAGCTCGCCGGACGGCGCGCTGGTGGCCGCCACGCACTTGGCCTTGATCGCCTCGTGGATGGTCTTGGGCGCCTCGCGCCAGCGGTCGTCGCGCCCGCGCCCGCCGACGTGCTTGCCGATGAAATAGGTGAGGATGGCGACGGCCATCACGACCAGGGCGATCCCCGCCAGCAGGGTGGGATCGAAGATCGGAACCGGCGTATCGACGGGAAACTCTGACTGGTACACCGGACCCCCTCCAGCATCAGGCAAGCAAGAGTCACATGGTTAACGCATCATGGCGCCGCTTGCACGACCAAGGTTATCTGGAAGGCGCGGAAATCACGCCTCTAGCCCGGGCGCCCTGGTCGTAGCGGCTGGGGCCGCCATAGACGGCGACCTCGCACAGGATGTCGCCGCCCGGCTCGCCGGACCACAGGTAGTTGCGCTCGACCTCGACATTGCGCCCGGCCGGCGAGATGCCCTCGAAGGTGTCGCCCCAGGGAATCACCTTGTTCAGGTCGCGCCAGGTCAGGGTCATGGCGCGGGAAAGCTCGTCCTGGGCCATGGATTCGAGGTCGGGGTCGCTCATGCGGAGCCTTTCGGTGTTCTAGTCCTCGCCTCGACAACGTCCGCCGGGCGGGATAGGCCGCTAGGCGTAGCGAAGGAGACCAAGATGGGCGTTCCCAAGGGCAAGCGCGACTTCCGCGACGAGGACCGCCTGGATCCGCGCGAGCGCCATCAGGTGGAGTACTGGATGAAGCGCTGGGGCGTGACCAAGGACCAACTGGTGGCGGCCCACCGCAAGGTCGGCAACTCGATCAAGGACATCGGCGCCGAACTGGGCAAGAAGCGCTAGCGCTTATCCCGGCGGAACTTCGCGGCCTCGGCCGCCAGGGACGAGGTCGAAGGATCGAAATCCTCCGGCTCGGGCTCGAACGGCAGGTGGCCGGCCACGCCGCGCAGGGCCAACCACAGCGGATGGCTGAAATGGCCCAGGATCCGCAGCGGCCGACGCTTGTCATCGGTGACGTCCCAGCCCTCCAGCTCGAACTGGTCGGCCTGCTCGCGCATCGACTTGACGTCGATGCCGTCCCAGCCCGGCGGGTCGGGGATCAGCGCCGCCTCGTCGGCCGTCAGGCCGAAGGTGTCGCGCGCCAGCTGGTCGATCTCGGGGAACTGGGCCCGCGCCTCCGGGTCGGCGAACGACGGCTTCATCAGCGCCCGGGTCTCCAGGTCGGCGAAGCCGGGCAGGTCGATCAGGCGGCGCGGGGCCATCGGGCTCAGGCCTCTTCGGCGTTGTCGTTGCGCCAGTAGGGCTCGACCTTGCCCTGCAGCTTGATGGTCATGGGGTTGCCCTTGCGGTCGACGGCCTTGCCGGCGGTCACGCGGATCCAGCCCTCGCTGACGCAGTACTCGTCGACATTGGTCTTCTCGACGCCGTTGAAGACGATGCCCACGCCGCGCTCCAGGACGTCGGCGTCGTGGTAGGGGCTGCTCGGGTTGGTGGCCAGGCGGTCGGGAAGCGTGTCGCTCATGGGATCGTCTTTCGAAGGATTTGGACAGCAAGCGCCGTCGAACGCGCGTGATAGCCATCCGGGGCCGCAATTCCAATAGGATTGCACGCGATCGCGCGAACCGCCGCGACAAGGTCATGGTCGCCTGCTAGCTACGGCGCGTCCTCTTTTCGGAGTCCGCATGCTGCGTCGCCTCTACGACTGGGTCATGGGCCTGGCCGCCTCCCGTCATGCCCCCGCCAGCCTCTTCGCCGTCTCGTTCGCCGAAAGCTCGTTCTTTCCCATCCCGCCCGACGTGATGCTGGCCCCCATGGTGCTGGCCAAGCCGGAGAAGGCCTGGCGCTACGCCGCGATCTGCACCCTGGCCTCGGTGCTGGGCGGGATCCTGGGCTACGCGATCGGCTTCTTCCTCAAGCCGCTGGGCGTCTGGCTGATGAGCGTCACCGGCCACCCCGGCGGCATGACCGAGTTCAAGTGCTGGTACGACCACTACGGCGTGTGGGTGATCCTGGCCAAGGGCCTGACCCCGATCCCCTACAAGCTGGTGACCATCGCCTCGGGCCTGGCCGCCTTCAGCTTCCCGATGTTCATTCTCGCCTCGGTCCTGACCCGGGCCGCGCGCTTCTTCCTGGTGGCCCTGGTGGTCAAGAAATTCGGGCCGGCCATGCTGCCCGTCATCGAAAAGCGTCTGGCCCTGTTCGCCGGTATCCTGATCGCCCTGCTTGTCATCGGCCTCACGGCGAGCCACTTCTTGGGCGGAAGCAGTGGCGGAGCGTGCGCGGGATGACGATCGAGAACGTCGACGACAAGGTGGTCCATATCCGCGCCACGGGTCCGGCCCCGACGCGCAGCGCGCTGGACCTGATCGCCGAGCAGTGGGCCGTCGTGGCCTTCCTGGCCTGCGCCGTCATGCTGGGCGCGGCCCACGCGTTCGAGACCTTCGGCAAGCTGGCGCCCTGCCTGCTGTGCCTCAAGCAGCGCGAAGTCTACTGGGTCACCGGAACGGTGGCCCTGGCCGGCGTGGTGCTGTCGCGCACGCCCTGGGCCGACCGGGCGCGCAAGCCGCTGATCCTGCTGATCGGGCTCGGCTTCCTCTACGGCGCGGGCGTGGCCGTCTATCACGCCGGCGCGGAATGGAAGTTCTGGCCCGGCCCCGCGGCCTGCGCCGTCGGCGGCGCGGGCGCCACGGCCGGCGACCTGGCGGCCATGCTTAAGGGCGCCAAGATCGCCGCCCCGTCGTGCGACAAGGCCGTCTGGATCTTCCTGGGCCTGTCGATGGCCGGCTGGAACGCCCTGATCTCGCTAGGCCTGGCCGTCGCCTCGTTCTTCGCCGGCTTCCGTAAGGCGGCCTGAGATGAGCCAGCCCGTCCCTCCCCGTCCCGGCGCCGGCGCCCAGAAGGCGCGGCTGGCGGAAATCCTGCGGGTCGACCAGGCTGGCGAGCTGGCGGCCGTCCACATCTATCGCGGCCAGCAGGCGGTGATGCGCCAGGCTCCGGGCCGCGAGCGGATCGCCGACCAGCTGCAGGAGATGGAGGGCCACGAACAGGTCCACCTGAGCCGCTTCAACGAGCTGCTGGGCGAACGGGAAGTGCGCCCCACCCTGATGTCGCCCGTCTGGCGCGCGGCCGCCTTCGCCCTGGGCGCCGGCACCGCCCTGCTGGGCGAAAAGGCCGCCCACGCTTGCACCGAAGCGGTCGAGACGGTGATCGAGCAGCACTATGCCGGCCAGATCGCCGAGCTGGAGGCCCGCGACCCGGCCCTGGCCGCCGAACTCAGCCAGTTCCGCGACGACGAGCTGCACCACAAGGACATCGCCATCAACGAAGGCGCCCTGGAGGCGCCGGCCTATCCGTTGCTGTCAGCGGTGATCCGCGCCGGCTGCCGCGCCGCGATCAAGATCAGCGAGAAAATCTGACCGGCGTTCACCGAAACGCCGAACGAACCGTCCCCGAAACTTCCCGCTTGGCGACCTGCGTGGCCGAGCTTACCCATGTCGCCGGAAAATCGCGTCGCGAGGGGAGTTTCGCTTTGCCTATCCAGTTTCAACGCCGGGCCGCGGCCCTGTGCGCCGTGTCGCTTCTGGCCCTGGGCGCGGCCCACGCCGCGACGCCCGCCAAGCCGGTCAACCCGCCCAAGCCGGCCCCGACCACCGCTCTCACCCTGGGCACCGGCGGCCAGATGCCCGCCGAGGAAGCGGCGGTGACGATCGAGCACGTCGACCTGAAGCTGAAGGTGATCCCCCAGACCAAGTCGATCGAGGGCGACGCCACCCTGACCCTGGCGGCCAAGAGCGCTCTGCCCCGCATCGTCCTGGACTTCGACAAGAACTTCGCGGTCAGCGCCCTGCTGGTCGACGGCAAGCCCGCGACCTGGACCAATCCCGAGGGCCGGCTGACCATCAACCTCCCCGCCCCGATCCGGGCGGGCGCCAAGACGACCGTCCAGATCCGCTACGCCGGTCAGCCGCACGAGGCCGAGAAGGCCCCGTGGGACGGCGGCTTCGTCTGGAAGACCACCCCGACCGGCGAGCCCTGGATCGCCAGCGCCGTGCAGGGCGACGGCTGCGACCTGTTCTGGCCGTGCATCGACTTCCCCACCGGCGAGCCGCTGCTGGTCGACTTCTACGTCACCGTGCCCGCCCCGCTGTCGGCCCCGGCCGGCGGCGTGCTGGTGGACGTGCAGGAGAAGGGCGGCTGGCGCACCTTCCACTGGCGCCAGAAGCAGCCCGACACCTACGCCGTCGCGGTCAATGTCGGTCCCTATGACAAGCTGGAAGCGACCTACAAGAGCCGGTTCGGCGACAGCTTCCCGATCGAGTACTGGTACTTGAAGAGCGACCACCCGGCCAAGGCCAAGGCCCTGTTCGCCGAGTTCCCGACCACGCTGGACTTCTTCGAGCAGATGATCGGCCCCTACCCGTTCCGGTCCGAGAAGCTGGGCGTCGTCGAGACCCCGCACCTGGGCATGGAACACCAGACCATGAACGCCTACGGCAACGAGTACAAAAAGGACGTCTACGGCTACGACTGGCTGTTCCAGCACGAGCTGTCGCACGAATGGTTCGGCAACCAGGTGACCAATGTCGACTGGGACGACATGTGGATCCACGAGGGCCTGGGCAGCTACATGCAGCCGCTGTTCTCGCAATGGCTGCACGGCGACATGGAATACATGACCCGCCTGAACGCCCAGCGCGTGCAGTCCAAGAACGCCTTCCCGATCGTTTCCGACAAGGTGATGACCGAGGATCAGGTCTACAAGCCCGAGGGCGGCCCGGCGAACGACATCTACGCCAAGGGCTCGAACGTCATGCACACCCTGCGCGCCACGATCGGCGACGAGGCCTTCTTCAAGTCGGTGCGCACCCTGGTCTACGGCCGCCCCGACCCCAAGCCGGGCAATTTCGCGCCGCGCTACGCCACGACCAAGGACTTCATCAAGATCGTCAACGACGTGACGGGCAAGGACTACCAGTGGTTCTTCGACGCCTACTTCTACCAGGCCAAGCTGCCGGAGCTGCTGACCACGCGTGACGGCGACGACCTGGTGCTGAGCTGGAAGACGCCCTCGGGCAAGGCCTTCCCGATGCCGGTCGAGGTGAAGGTCGGCGACAAGATCGTCACCGCGCCGATGAGCGACAACACCGGCCGGATCAAGGTGGGCGACACCGTGCCGGTGATCGTCGACCCGGCCTCCAAGATCCTGCGCCGCCAGCCCTATCTGGAAGCCTACGCGGCCTGGAAGAAGGACGCCGACGAAGCGGCCAAGAAGGCCGAGGCGAAGAAATAATCGACGCCAGAGGCCCGCCGCCCCCGGGATTCCGGGACGCGGCGGGCCTTGGTCATCTTCCGTTGACCCTGTTCCTTCACGGCTTGTAGGCCAAGGCGCCRTAAGGCTTTGAGCTCGTAGCGAGCCAGGAAGCCGATGCTGACGCCCAACCATGTCGTGACCACCGCCCGCGCCGTCCTGGTGGTCGGCGCCCTGACCGCCGCGGTGCTGATGCTGGGCCCCTGGCCGGGCCTGGAGCAGGTGTTCGGCCTGAGCGACAAGGCGGCCCACGCCCTTTGCTTCGGCGGCCTGGTCGCCGTCTCGTTCCTGGCCTTCCCGCGCATGCGCCGCAACGACCTGGCCGTCGCCGCGATCCTGCTGGGCGCCAGCGTCGAGGTAGCCCAGTTGTTCACCGCCGACCGCAGCGCCTCGATCGGCGACCTGCTGGCCGACACGGCCGGCGTGGCGGTCGTCTATCTGGCCAGCCATATCGAGAACCTTCGCGCCCTGGCCCGTCAGCGCGGCGCGGCGACCTTCGCCGAGATCGCCGCCCAGGATCGCCGTCGCGGCGCGCGGCGCCTGGCGCCGGTGATCTCGGCCGTCTTCCCGGCCCCCGCCGAAACGGAGGCCGAACGCCCGACCAGCTTCGCCAGCCGGGCGGCCCGACGCTTTCCGCGCCGAGCCTGATCCGTCCTAGGTGATGCGCTTGACGCTGACCGGGTCGCTGCCCGGGAAGCTCTCTTCCAGACCTTCGTCCAGCAGGGCCTCCTGGCGGCTTTCCGAGCACTCGACCTTCTCGGCCAGCTGATCGTGCTTTTCGCCTTCGGTCAGCGGGGTTTCGGCCTCGCGGGAATGCGGGGCGTCGAAATGCTTGTCCTCGTGCCGCACCTTGCCGTCGCTGGCCATGTCGGCTGTCGAGGCGCTGGTGCCGTGCGTGAAGTGGCGGCCGGTTTCTTCTTTTTTATGGCCAAAGATCATGGGGTCTCTCCCGATTCTTCGCCCGAAGGCGTTGGGGATAGAACCCGTGAGCGGGCGCCCGGGTTGCGCGCCCGGGCGGGCCAACCGCGCGCGCTTGGCCCTGGCGAGCCCTACAGACCGAACACCACGGTCCACAGGACCACATTGGCCAGCGTCATGGCGGCCATCAGCCATCGCAGGCGACGTTTGACGCTCAGGGCGTGTCCGTGCTCGTGAAGCGTCGGACCGGAAAGCATCGAAAGCCTCGAAGGCGTCGAAGGACTGGCAAGCATCGAACCCTCCCACTGGATGGCCCCCGCCCTTGGGGTCCGCCCAGCGGCGAGTCGATGCAAGCAGAGCCACAAAGCTTTGTTTTGTAGACATTTTCGCGACTCAGTGTCGTCGCGGTCAGGCTTCCAGCTCGATGTCCCAGTAGAGGTAGTCCAGCCAGCTGGCGTGCAGGTGCCCCGGCGGGAACCGGCGACCGCGATCCTGCAGCTCGTGCATGCTGGGCCGGCGCGCGGTGTGGAACGGATGCATGCMGGCTTCGCGCGGCGTGCGGCCGCCCTTGTGCAGATTGCAGGGCGCGCAGGCGGTGACGATGTTCTCCCAGGTGGTCCGGCCGCCGCGCGAGCGGGGGATCACGTGGTCGAAGGTCAGTTCGTCGGGCGAACCGCAATATTGGCAGGAGAACCCGTCGCGCAGGAACAGGTTGAAGCGGGTGAAGGCCGGCGGACGATCCTGCGGCACGTACTGCTTCAGCGACACCACGCTGGGCAGCTTCATTTCGAACGAGGGCGAGTGAACCACGTGGTCGTAGGTGGAGACCACGTCGACACGCTCCAGGAACACCGCCTTGATCACCTCCTGCCAGGGCCAGAGGGACAGCGGATAGTAGCTCAGGGGCCGGTAGTCGGCGTTGAGGACGAGCGCCGGCATGCCGGACGGTGGACGGGACAGCACCTGCATCAGGGCCTCCCTCTGGAGCGGCACGGGCTCCGATGAAGCGGATACGCGGTCGGACTGAAGACGGGCCTCCTTCCTGCGCGTTCTCGGGAATCGCCATTCATTCCCGAACGCATGGAAAGGATGAGCCAACTCGACGACAGAACCAAGACATCCTTGCACTTGGCGCGTGAACGATCGCGGCTATGGTCGGCGGCGCACCTCGGGGAGCTTCAGCCATGCCGCCGCCCGCCCTCGCCGCGATCGCCCTGGCCGGTTTCCTGGCGTCGGGCCCGCCTGTCCCGCTGCTGCCCGGCGTGGTCGATTCGCCCGACAGCGAGGTCCGCCCCGCCTTCAGCCCAGACGGCCGATGCGTGCTGTGGGGCTCGATCGGCGCGCCGAAGACGCCGTGGCGCATCCTGCAGACCTGCCGCGACGGCGCGGGATGGTCCAAGCCCGAGGCGGTGTCGTTCGACGGGCCCGACAACGACTTCGACCCGGCGTTCTCGCCGGACGGCAGGACGGTCTATTTCTTCTCCAACCGCCCGGGCGGCCAAGGCGGCGACGACCTCTACGCCGTGGACCGCGACCCGGCGACCGGCGCATTCGGAACGCCGCGCAACCTGGGCCCGCGCTTCAACACGCCCGGCGACGAATGGGCGCCCTCCCCCACCGCCGACGGGCGGCTGATCTTCTCGTCCGACGGCCATGGCGGGCTGGGCGGGCAGGACCTGTTCGAGGGCGAGCTGGCGGGCGACGCCCCGGTGCGCGGCCTTGGACCCGAGGTCAACGGCCCGCAGGACGACTTCGACGCGACCTTCCTGGCCGACGGCCGCACCCTGGTGTTCAGCTCGGGCGACCTGAAGGCCGAGACGCGCGTCACCCTGCGCAGCGCCCGACGCGGCGACGACGGGCGGTTCGGTCCGAGCAAGGTCCTGGCCGCGCCGGCGAACTGCTCCGAGGCGATCAACAACGGACCCGCCGTCGATCCCGGGCGTCCGGGCGTTCTGTTCTATTCGGCCTATTGCCCGACCCTGGGCCCGGGCCGGATGGACATCTTCGAGGTTCCGACGCCTTAGTCGATCGCCACGACCTCGACCTCGCCGCCCGCCACCATGGCGGTGTCGCCGACGCCCTTGCCCAGCAGGGCCCGGGCCACCGGCGAGACGTAGGACACCGAGCCGTTCGCGGGGTCGGCCTGGTCCTCGCCGACGATGCGGAAAGTCTGGCGGCGACCGTCCTCGCGGTCGAAGGTGACGGTGCCCCCGAACTGCAGGCCTTGGGCGGACGGGTCGCGCTCGCGCAGTTGGGCGCTGGCGCGGCGGGCCGACCAGTAGCGCAGGTCGCGGGTGGCGCGGGCCATGGCCGTGCGGTCCTGGGCGACGTCGCCGCCGGCCTGGGCGGCGCTGTAGGCGGCCCGGGCGTCGGCGAGCGCCGCCTCGATCTGGGCCAGGCCGTCGGCGGTCACCAGGTTCGGATGCGGCGAGATCGGACGGTCCAGCAGGTCGGCGGCGAACGCCTCGCTGTCGCCTTCCTTGGTGAAGGCGACGCTCATGCTCGCAGCTCGGCGGAGGGGAAACGGGAAGTCATGTCAGGAAAATCCGGCCCGTCGCGGGATGTTCCGCCTCGGGAGCATCCGACCTAGGCGCGTGGCCCCCTCGGATCAAGAGACGGGATCAAGACATGCAAAAGCCGCCGGCGGGAAAGCGCGGGCGGCTTCGAACACTTCAGTCGAGGTCTTCGGTGGCGATCGTGTCGGCGGGACGGCGTGGGGATCCGCTGGGTCCCGTCGGCCACAAACGCTACCGGAGCTTAGATCGCGACGCCGATCAGGGCGGCGGCGACGCCGACGGCGGCGGCCAGGAAGAAGCCGACGGCCATGCGGTCGAGGGCGGTTTCGAAGGCGAAGAAGGTATTGGTCATGACACACATCCTTGAGTTTGGGTTGCGAGGCGCGGTGATCGAGATGGCCGCCCCTCGTTCCAGACCGAGCCCGATCTGGACAGTGCTTAGATAACACCCATCTGAACGCCGTCAAGATGAATCTTTACGCCGTTAGGATGGATTTTTGAACAGGAACGGTTACAGTGTCCGAGATGACCCAGACTCCCTCCTCCTTGGCGCCGTCCGAAGCCCGCCCCTACCACCATGGCGACCTCAGCCGCGCCCTGGTCGAGGCCGCCCGTCGCATCCTCGAGACCGAGGGCCCGGCGGCGCTGTCGCTGCGGGCGGTGGCCCGGGAAGCCGGCGTCAGCCCGGCCGCGCCCTACCACCACTTCAAGGACAAGGGCGAACTGCTGGACGCCGTCGCCCATGAAGGCTGGCACGCCCTGGACGCCGCCCTCACCGAAGCGCGGGCGAAGGCTGTCGACGGCAAGGAGCGCATGACCAGCCTCGGCGTGGCCTATGTCCGCTTCGCCCGTGACAACCCCGCCCTCTATCGCGTGATGTACGACTGCTCGCGCGACAAGGACGCCCTGCCCGACCAGATGAAGGAAGAAGGCGCCTACTGCCAGGTGCGCAACACCATCGACGAGCGCAGCGGCGGCACGGCCTCGCCGATCGACCTGGAGCTGGCGACGATCGCCGCCTGGTGCGCCGGCCATGGCCTGGCCGAGATGATCAGCTTCAAGCAGTTCGCGCCGCTGAAGGAGGCCCTGGGCGGCGAGGAGGCCTTCCTGCGCGGCGTGTTCGAACACCTGGGCATGTTCGCCAAGCTCGACCAGGCCTAGGTCCGCTTGACCTTCGCCACCCGCTTCGCCCCCTCCCCGACCGGCCATCTGCATCGCGGCCACGCCTTCTCGGCCCTGACCGCCTTCGACGCCGCCCAGGCTGAAGGCGGCCGGTTCGTGCTGCGGATCGAGGACATCGACGCCACCCGCAGCCGTCCCGAATTCGAGGCCTCGATCCTGGAGGACCTGGCCTGGCTGGGCCTGGAGTGGGAGCAGCCCGTCCGTCGCCAGTCCGAGCATCTGGCCGAGTATCACCGGGCCATCGACGTGCTGCGCGACAAGGGCCTGGTCTATCGCTGCTTCCGCACCCGCAAGGAGCTGGACATCGGCCGCGCTCCGCACGAGCCGGCCAAGCCGTTCGTCGGCGGCCCGCTGCATCCCGACGACGAGGCCGCCCGGCTCGACCGCGGCGAGGCCTTCGCCTGGCGGCTGTCGCTGGACGCCGCCCGCGGCGCCCTGGGCGGTTTCGACGGCCTGAGCTTCGTCGAGGAAGGCGCGGGCCCCGGCGGCGAGGCCGGCCGGATCCCGGCCCGCCCCGAAACCGCCGGCGACATCGTCCTGGCCCGCAAAGACGTCGGCGTGGCCTATCACCTGGCCGTGGTCCTGGACGACGCCCTGCAGGGGGTCACCCACGTGATCCGCGGTCAGGACCTGTTCGAGGCGGCCCACATCCAGCGCCTGCTGCAGGCCCTGCTGGACCTGCCGACACCGACCTACCGCCATCACCGCCTGCTGGTCGGTCCGGACGGCAAGCGCTACGCCAAACGCGACAAGGCCCAGACCCTGCGCGAACTACGGGCGGCGGGTGTGACGCCGGTCCAGCTGCGGGCGGAGATGGGTCTCTAGGCCTCAGCTTCCGCCGCCGGCCTGCTCCACCAGCTGGCCCATGGCCTTCAGATAGGCCCCGAAGGCCGCCCGCCCCTGGTCGGTCAGGCGCACCCGGGTCAGGGGTTTGCGGCCGACGAAGCTCTTGTCGATCGCCACATAGCCGGCGTCCTCGAGCTTGCGCAGGTGGACCGAGAGATTGCCCTGGGTCACCTCCAGCAGGTCCTTCAGCTCGGTGAAGTCCGCCACCTCGGCGCTGGCCAGGTAGGCGACGATCCCCAGCCGCACCCGGCCGTGGATGACGTCGTCCAGTCCGCTGATGTCGAACCTGCCGCTCACGCCCGCCTCAAGCCGCCGCCGTCACGGCGTTCTGGCGCATGGCCTGGCGCATCATCCAGAAGCCCGGGACCATCATCAGGGCGAAGAGCCCCAGGGTGGCCACCAGCAGGAAGAGGTCCGGGCGATCGATCAGCAGGCCCATGGCCAGGCCCGCCCCGATCCATCCGGCCGAGACCAGCGCCGTCCACAGCTTCCTGCGCAGCATGAAGATCACGTACCAGACCGCGCCCTGCAGCACGAAGACCACCGCCGGATGGAACAGCCAGTAGCGGAAATCGTGGTTGCGCGTGGCGGCCGTGGCGAAGATCACGACCAGGGTCAGGTTGGCGATCCCCGCGCCCTGGAAGGCCGCATTGACCGCCCGATTGGCCACGCCGTGGGTCGGCCGTTTGCGGTCGACCACGATCACGACGGTCATCAGGACCAGGAAGATCAGCGTCGGAACCCAGGCCAGGGCCAGATTGCCCGCCACCGACATGCGAAGCACCCCGGTCGCCTGGGCGTAGTGGCCCAGGCACTCCAGGCCGTAGATCAGCCCCGCCGATCCGTAGAGCGCGCCGCCGGCCACGCCGATCCCGCCCTCGCCCCGGCCCTCTGCCAGGGTCCGCAGGAAGGCCAGATCGTCGTGCACGGACTTGATTTGGTCGTTCATGGGCAAGGTCCCCCTCGGTTGCGCATCATGGCCGGTCACAGGATTCGTCCCAACAGCGGCAAGCGGCGCAGCGCCAGGGTCAGCAGCCAGCTGAGCGCGATCGCCCCGCCGGTCGCCGCCAGCCCCTTGGCCAGCCCGCCCCAGGCCTGGGGCAGCAGCAGCCAGCCCAGCCAGGCGGTGAAGACGTAATGGGTCAGATATATGCCGTAGGCGTTGGCCTGCAGGCTGCGCCCCACGGGGCCGGTCTTGCGCACGAAGCGCAGGAACACGGCCATCACCGCGAACGACAGGGTCGCGCAGGCCAGGACGAAGGCCAAGCCGCCCACCACGTCCAGCACCGGCTTGGGCGGCGGGTTGGGCGAGAAGGCGACGATGAAGACCGCGATCGCGGCGATCACCGCCGGGGCCGGCGCGATCTGCCAGGCCCACCAGCGGCGCGCCAGGGCGCCCTGCGGATCGGTCAGGCCCTGCCCCACGCCMGCCGCCCCGAACGCCAGGCCGGCCAGGAAGTAGACGAGGTAGTGGATCGCCCGGCCGGTCTGGATCGTGAACGGCCCCTCCAGCGTCCAATGGCCGAAGGGCAGCACCATGTTCAGCGGCACATAGGCCAGGGCGCTGGCCGCGACCAGGACGAGGAAGGCGCGGCCCGGGCGTTGGGCGGCGCCCCGCGTCCAGCGGCCCAGCGCCGGGATCAATCCGGGGAACACGGCGTTCAACGTCGCGGCGACCGCGCCGAAGGCCAGCAGCACCCACAGGAACCAGGCCGGGCCGCTGGGCCAGAACGGCAGGTGGGTCCAGGCCTCGACATAGGCGCCCAGCATCGGCGCGCCGCCCGACTGCAGCCAGGCGGGATAATAGGCCAGCGGCGCCAGCAGCCCCGCCCCGACCGCKAACGGAACGCCCAGCCGCAGCGCCCGGCCCTTCAGGAAACCGCCCGCCCCCTTGGCCTTCAGGCTCTCGGCGACGAACAGGCCCGAGACCAGGAACATCAGCGACATGAAGAACAGGTCGTTGACCAGGGTGAATAGGCCGAAGCCGGCGAACTTCTGCGGATCCACCACGGGGAACGCCGTCCACAGGATCGGCGGGGCCGCGAACGCCTTCGGCCGCGGCGCGTACGGATGATAGGTCAGCACCGCGTGGTGGGCGACGACCAGCAGGGTCAGGAAGGCCCGCATCGCCCCCACGGGCGCATTGCGGGCGGCGGGCCCGGCCTGGGCCGGGGTTTCCAGGGATTTCAGAGGCGCGTGCATGGCCGGGCTCCGTTGCGATGGCTGGACCGTGCATCAACTTGTTTGTTTTGTAAACTAGTTGATATGACGTCGTTATGCGACGCGAGGGTTGGGGACGCCGCCCAACCCGCCCTTGCTCCCCTCCCCGCCGTCATGCTCACTGCTGGGCTTCAGCACGACGGGATTCACATGAGCAAGATGATCTGGGGCGCCGCCCTGTCCGGCGCGTTCGCCGCCCTGGCCCTGGCCGGCTCGGCCCACGCCGCCGAACCGAAGTTCACCCCGGGCGCCTGCGCCGGCGACTATTCGGGCGTGGCCAACAAGATCGAATGCGGGACCCTGACCGTCGACGAGACGCGGGGCGGGCCGAGCACGCGGCGCGTCTCGCTTCCCGTGACCATCGTCCGGGCCAGCGCCCCCAAACCCGGCGCGGTCCCGGTGGTCTATCTGCACGGCGGCCCCGGCGGCGGCCTGGTCGAGGGCGTCGGGCGGCTGCTGCGCGGCGTCAGCGGCCGCGAGCTGGTGGCGGTCGACCAGGACTGGATCTTCTTCGACCAGCGCGGCGGCGGCGTGGCCCAGCCCCTGCTCGACTGCGGGACCCTGGCCCTCAACGACGCCGGCCCGCTGAGCGACGCGGCCGCCCAGCAAGCCATCGCCTGCGCCCAGCGCCTGAAGGAGTCGGGCGTCGACCTCTCCCGCTACAACGCCGAGGAGGTGGTCAAGGACATCCAGGACCTGCGCAAGACCCTGGGCCTGAAACAGATCGACCTGATGGGCGTCTCGTACGGCACCCGCATCGCCCTGGCGGTGGTCAAGCACGACCCGACCGGCGTGCGCGCCGTGGTGCTGGATTCGCCCTGGACGCCGGAGGCCAAGTGGGCCGAGGGCGGGCCGGAGATGGTGTCGGACGCCGTGAAGGAGATCTTCAAGCGCTGCGCCGCCGACGCGGCCTGCAACGCCAAGTATCCGCATCCAGGGGCCGACCTCGACGGCGTGGCCGCCAAGCTGCTGGCCGCGCCCGTGGTCCAGAACGGCCAGACCTACACCGCCGACCTGCTGGGCGGCTTCCTGATGGACGCGGCCTACAGCGGCCCCGACGCCCGCGCCCTGCCCGCCACCGTGGCCAAGTTCGCGGCCGGCGACCTGTCGGCCCTGGACGACACCCGCGCCGGCGCCGGCTATCGCGAGGCCCAGTTCTTCACCCACCTGTGCAAGGAAGAGTTCCCGTTCGAGAGCGAGGCGGCCACGCGCCAGGGCGCCCAGCGCGACGTGGTCAGCCGCCTGACCGAGAAGTCGTTCGGCCGCCTGTTCCAGGTCTGCAAGGCCTATCCGGTCGGCGCGCCCGACCCGGTCGAGGCCCAGCCGGTCTCCAGCCCGATCCCGACCCTGTTCCTGGCCGCCGAGATCGACCCGGGCTGCCCGCCGTCCGTGGCCAAGGCCGCCGTAAGCCGCTTCTCCAAGGGCCAGCTGACCATCATCCCCAACGCCACCCACGGCGTCTCGCGCGGCAGCGCCTGCGCCCGCAAGATGATCCGCGGCTTCCTGGCCGATCCGACCGCGCCGATCGATCAGAGCTGCCTGCATCCCGAGCACGACAAGTTCGTGTTCGATTTGGAGTAAGTTCAGAAAGGGGCGGTGGCTCACCCACTTGCCCCCACCTGACCGCTCCGCGGTCTGTCCGCCCCCATGGGGGGCGGAGGACGCGCTCACCTGCCCTCTTCCCCCTATGGGGGAAGACGATCGCGAAGCGATCCGTAGGGGGCAAGCGGGTGTGATCCCACGCTCTTCCACCAGGGTTTTCCGAAGCGCCCGTAGGGCTTCGCACCATGGCGCGCCTCGGTCCCGCGCCGGATAGTCCTCGCCGAGTCCGCACGGGCTCGGCGGAGGCTCATCGTGAAACAGCGCCGTTCCTGGTCGATCTTCGCCGCGGCCGCCTGCTGCCTCGTCCCCGCCCTGGCCCAGGCCCACGAATCCGACGTCGAGCTGGCCAAGAAGCTGAACAATCCGGTCTCGAACCTGATCAGCGTCCCTTTCCAGCAGAACTACGACTGCTGCTACGGCCCCGAGGACGGCGGGCGCTACACCCTGAACGTCCAGCCGGTGATCCCGCTCTCGCTGAACCAGGACTGGAACCTGATCGTCCGCACCATCGTGCCCATCGTGAAGAAGGAGCACGCCTATCCCGGCGACAGCACCGCGTTCGGCCTAAGCGACACCACCCAGAGCTTCTTCTTCTCGCCCAAGGCCGAGCACAACGGCCTGGTCTGGGCGGTCGGCCCCGCCGTGCTGTGGCCAACGGGCGAGTCGGACCTGGGGACCAAGAAATGGGGCGCCGGCCCCACCGCCCTGCTGCTCAAGCAGGAGCACGGCTACACCTACGGCGTGCTGGCCAACCACATCTGGTCGTTCGCCGACGCCGGCGACCATGACCGGCCCGATGTCAGCCAGACCTTCATCCAGCCCTTCTTCAGCTACACCGACAAGGCCACGACCACCTACGGGATCAACGCCGAGAGCAGCTACAACTGGAAGACCAAGGGCTGGACCGTGCCGATCAACCTGACGGTCACCCACGTCTACAAGTTCGGCGAGCAGAGGGTGTCGCTGGGCGGCGGCGTGCGGGCCTACGCGGCCCAGGACGGCGTCGGTCCCGAGTGGGGCCTGAGGTTCATCGCCACCTTCCTCTATCCGAAATAGAGCCGCGCCATGACCGAGACCCCGGGATCCCGCCCCGTCCTGCCCTCCGACCTCGGCGCCGTGCGCACGGTGCTGGCGGCCGACCGGACGCTCATGGCCTGGCTGCGCACCTCGCTGTCGATGCTCAGCTTCGGCTTCACGATCTACAAGTTCCTGKAGACCGCCGCCAAGGCCGGCTCCCTGGCGCGGCCGGAGAGCCCGCAGAAGGTGGGCCTGTTCCTGGTCGCCATGGGCACGGCCGCCATGGTCATGGGCGTGATCGACTACTGGATCACGGTCAGGCATGTCCGCAAGACCGGGGCTTTCCGGCTGGGGCGGTCGGTGCTGTTCATGTCGCTGTTGCTGGCGCTGGCAGGGGTCGCCCTGTTCATGGCGATCATCGAGCGCGTCGTCTGAGGCCCGGCCCCTACTCGACCATCCAGTAGCGATAGCCGTAGGCCGGCACGAACCCCAGGCCGCTGTAGAGGGCGATGGCCGGCGCGTTGTCGGCCTCGACCTGCAGATAGGCGCGTCGCGCCCCCAGGGTCGCGGCCTCGTGCAGCAGGGCCGCCAGGATCCGGCTGGCCAGGCCCTTGCGGCGGTGTCCCGGCAGGGTGCGCATGCCGAAGATCCCCGCCCACTCGCCGTCGACGGCGCTGGCGCCCAGGGCGGCCACCTCGCCGCCGACCTCCAGCCGCGCGAACCGGGCGGGCGCGGGGATGCGGGCCAGGGCGTCCAGGCGCTCGCGGGCGTCGGCGGCGTTGCCGGCGGCGCTAGCGGTCAGCACGGCCTCGAAGGCCGGGTCGGGCGCGTGCGACAGGGTCACGGCCAGATCCGTCGTCGCCGCGATCGTCCCGGCGGTCTCGCCCACCATCACCAGGGTGCCGTGGGTGGGCCGGTAGCCGCGGGCGCGCAGGTGCTCGGACAGGTTGGCCGGCGCCACCGCCCCGTCCGACAGCTTGAAGCGGGTCGGCAGGCCGCGCGCGGCGTAGAAGGCCTCGGTGGCCGCGATGGCCTCGTCGATGGGCCGGTCGGGCTCGCCCAGCGGCCAGCAGGCGTTGATCCGCAGCGACCAGCCGTCCGAAGCGTTCAGCCGCCAGCCGCCCAGGGCCCCGCTCTGGCGCGCCGGCCAGGCGCGATCGGCGACGGTCTCGAGGAAGCGGGGATCGACGGTCATCGGCTCATCCATAGCAGAAGGGCGCCGGCTCGTTGGAGCCGGCGCCCTTCGAATTCGCGTAGAGGCGAGCGCCTAGAGCGGCTTCAGATTGGCCGCCGCGATCTTGCCGCGCTCCTCGGCGGTGTCGAAGCTGACCTTCTGGCCCTCGTCCAGGCCGCGCAGGCCCGCGCGTTCGACGGCGCTGATGTGGACGAACACGTCCTTGCCGCCGTCATCGGGTTGGATGAAGCCGAAGCCCTTGGTGCCGTTGAACCATTTCACCACGCCGGTCGCCATGGAGTGTCTCCTAGAGATAGCCGATCCAATGCCCGGACAAGCGGGCGGTAACAATCTCAGTCGTCCGGGTAGCGTTCGCGGGCCCAAATCCAGGATTGCACGTCACAGTGGACACGCGCCCGTTGAGGGGTCAATTCAAAAAACACGGATATTCCTAGGCGTGCGCCGCGGGTTTTCACCCGCCTGCGGTCAGTGCTCGCGCAGGAGGGCCTCGACCAGGGCGCGGGCCTCGGGGCTGTCCCACTCGGCCGGCCCCGCCAGCCGGGCCCGCTCGCGCCCCTGCTTGTCGTAGAGGACGGTGGTCGGATAGCCCTGCGCGCGGGGGTCCAGCTCGAACGACAGCTTGTAGCCGGGATCACGGTAGACCTGCAGCGGCGGATTGGCGGCCATCTCGGCCTGGACCAGGTTGAGGTCGCTGTCGCGGTCGACGCTGATCGGCAGCACCTTCAGCGGCTGGGTCGCGTAGGCGGCCTGCAGCTTGCCCAGGGTAGGCATCTCCTTCTTGCAGGGCGCGCACCAGGTGGCCCACAGGTTCATCACCACCACCTGACCCTTGAAATCGGCCAGGGTGTGGGGCTTTCCGGCCCCGTCGGTGAACACCGTGGCCGGCGCGGCGCGCGGCTGGGCCGGTACGTCCAGCTTTGCTAAGGACGCTTTCTTGAATTCGTTGAGGTCAGCCACACCTGCGGGTTTGAACGAAGCCTGAGCGATGACGTATAGAACCGCCGCGACGCCGATCAGCAGGGCGGCGCCGATCACCCACTTCAGCGGGCCGAGCTTTCGCGCGGCTTCGTCTCTTTCCGACTGGAATTGGCTCATATGACCGACAACGCCTCCAACAAGCCCGCCGCCAACGGCCAGGGCCAAGCCATGTGGGGCGGAAGGTTCTCGGCCAAGCCGGCGGAGCTGATGCAGGCGATCAACGTCAGCATCGGCTTCGACAAGCGCCTGTGGGCGCAGGACCTGGCGGGCTCCCGCGCCCATGCGCGGATGTTGATCAGCCAGGGCGTGATTGCAAGCGCCGACGGCGAGGAAATCCTCAAGGGCCTGGACGCGATCGAGGGCGAGATCACGGCCGGGGCCTTCCCGTTCCGCGACGAATACGAAGACATCCACATGAACATCGAGGCGCGGCTGCGCGAGCTGATCGGCCCGACGGCCGGCCGGCTGCACACCGCCCGCTCGCGCAACGACCAGGTGGCCGTCGACTTCCGCCTGTGGGTGCGCGACGCCGCCGACCGCTCGGCCGCCCAGCTGGAAGCGCTCCAGAAGGCGCTGCTGGTCCAGGCCGAGGCCTACACCGACGCCCTGATGCCGGGCTTCACCCACCTGCAGCCGGCCCAGCCGGTGACCTTCGGCCACCACCTGATGGCCTATGTCGAGATGTTCGGCCGCGACGCCTCGCGGTTCCGCGACGCCCGCGCCCGGATGAACGAGTGCCCGCTGGGCGCCGCGGCCCTGGCCGGCTCGCCCTTCCCGATCGACCGCCACCAGACGGCGGCCTCGCTGGGCTTCGACCGCCCGACCGCCAACTCGCTGGACAGCGTCTCGGCCCGCGACTTCGCCCTGGAGGCCCTGTCGGCCGCCTCGATCACCGCCACGCACCTGTCGCGCCTGGCCGAGGAGATCGTGCTGTGGACGACGCCGATGTTCGGCTTCATCAAGCTGACCGACGCCTTCACGACCGGCAGCTCGATCATGCCGCAGAAGAAGAACCCCGACGCGGCCGAGCTGATCCGCGCCAAGGTCGGCCGGATCCTGGGCAGCCTGACCACCCTGACCGTGGTCATGAAGGGCCTGCCGCTGGCCTATTCGAAGGACATGCAGGAGGACAAGGTCCCGACCTTCGAGGCCTTCGACGCCCTGGAGCTGTCCCTGCTGGCCATGGCCGGCATGGTCTCGGACCTGACGCCGAACACTGGGAAGATGGCCGCCGCCGCCGGCGCGGGCTTCTCGACGGCCACCGACCTGGCCGATTGGCTGGTCCGCGAACTGAACATGCCTTTCCGCGACGCCCACCACGTGACAGGCTCAGCCGTGAAGGCGGCCGAGACCAAGGGCGTCGATCTGGCGGACCTGTCGCTCGGCGAGTTCCAGGCCATCGAGCCGCGGATCACCGACGCGGTCTACGCCGTCCTGACCCCGGCCGCCTCGGCGGCCAGCCGCATGAGTTACGGCGGGACCGCTCCCGCCCAGGTCCGCGCCCAGATCGCGCGTTGGAAGGAACTGCTCGGATGATCCGTCCCCTCACCCTCCTCACGATCGCCGCCCTGGCGCTGACCGCGGCCGCCTGCGGCAAGCAGGCCGAGCTGGAGCGCCCCGCCCCGCTGTGGAACGCCCAGAAGAAGGCCGCCTACGAGGCCCAGCGCCGCGAGAGCTCGGCCAAGGCCAACCAGCCGGCCCGCGCCAACGGGACCCAGGAGAACATGGACCCGGCGTCGAGCAACCGCACGACCCGCGCCGCGCCGCTGGGCGGCACCCAGTCCGATCCCTTCGGCGGCCCCTCGGGCGCCGGCTTCCCCAGCTCGCAGCCCAACTAGGCCTTCTTAAGTGAACCATTTCGAATACGGCCCGGAGGGCCTGGCCTGCKAAGGCGTCCCCCTGGCGCGCATCGCGGCCGAGGTCGGCACGCCGGTCTATGTCTATTCCCGCGCCACCCTGGAGCGGCACTTCACGGTGTTCCGCGACGCCCTCCTGGCCGCCGGGGTGGTCGATCCGCTGGTCGCCTACGCCGTGAAGGCCAATTCCAACGTCGCGGTGCTGAAGGTGCTGGGCAAGCTGGGCGCCGGCGCCGACACGGTGTCGGAGGGCGAGGTGCGCCGCGCCCTGGCCGCCGGCATCCCCGCCGAGCGCATCGTGTTCTCGGGCGTGGGCAAGAAGCGCGGCGAGATCGCCTTCGCCCTGCAGGCCGGCGTGGCCGAGATCAACGTCGAGTCCGAGCCCGAGCTGAACCTGATCGCCCAGGTCGCCGCCGAGCTGGGCGTGAAGGCCAAGGTGGCGTTCCGGGTCAATCCGGACGTCGCGGCCGGCGGCCACGCCAAGATCGCCACCGGCAAGTCCGAGAACAAGTTCGGCGTGTCGTTCGCCGAGGCCGCGCGCCTCTACGCCAACGCCAGCAACAACGCCAATCTCGAACCGATCGGCGTGGCCTGCCACATCGGCAGCCAGATCACCGACCTGGCGCCCATGCGCGCGGCCTTCAGCAAGATGCGGGGCCTGGTCGAACAGCTGCTGGGCGAAGGCCTGCATGTGGAACGGCTGGACCTGGGCGGCGGCCTGGGCGTGCCCTATTTCAACCACCCAGAGCCGCCCTCGCCGGCCGAATTCGCCAGGATGGTCGGCGAGGTCACGCAGGGCCTGCCCGTGACCCTGGCCTTCGAGCCGGGCCGCGTCATCGCCGCCAACGCCGGCGTGCTGGTCTCGGAAGTCATCCACGTCCACGAACGCCCGGAAGGCCGCAAGTTCCTGGTGATCGACGCGGCCATGAACGACCTGGTGCGTCCGGCCATGTACGACGCCTTCCACGACATCCGCCCCGTGACCAAGCGGGCCGGCGAGACCGTCTACGACGTGGTCGGACCCGTCTGCGAGACCGGCGACACCTTCACCCGCGACCGCGCCCTGCCCCCGTTCGGACCGGGCGACCTGGTGGCCTTCATGTCGGCCGGCGCCTACGGCGCGGCCATGGCCAGCGAGTACAACACTCGCCAGCTGGTGCCCGAGGTGCTGGTCGACGGCGACAAGTACGCGGTGATCCGCGCCCGGCCCTCGTACGAGGAAATGCTGGGCCGGGACGTCCCGCCGGACTGGATCTGAGCTCAGCCCTAGGTATTCGTACCTAGGCCGCAAAGCCCCTACTCGTTACAGGGGATTAACCTCMACAACCCAAACGTCGCTGTGCGTTTTGCAATGTGGAGTAGCCGCATGATCGAGTTCGACAGCATCGAGGCCCAGCGGCGGGTCGGGGGCCATCTGGTCCTGGCCTGCATCGCCGCGATGATCATGCTGGTGCCGGCGGCTCGCCTGTTCGCCGGCGGCCCGGTGCTGGGCCTGGCCCTCGGGTCGGTGGCCCTGGGCGCCATGGCCTGGGGCGGTTTCGCGATCTGGCGCGACAGCGCCGCCCAGCGGATCTCCACCGCCATCAGCCTGGCCGGCCAAGTCACCCTGTTCGTCGCCGCTTTCTCCGGCCACGCCTGGCAGACCGATGCGCGCATGGCCTATCTGGCCGCCCTGGCCCTGTTGGTCGCCTATGGCGACTGGCGGGTGGTGGCGGCTGGCGCGGCCGCCATGGTGGCCATTGACATCGGCGCGTCGATCCTGGCGCCCGACCTGCTGATGCTGGGCGCGGTGACGCCCCTGCGGATCGCCTTCAACGCCGGGGTCACGGTGGTCACGGCCTGGTCGCTGATCTGGCTGACGGCCAGCGTCTCGCGCCTGTTCGTCACCGTCGGCGCCCGCACCGACAAGGCCTTGGCCGCCGCGCGCGAGGCCGACGCCGCCAACGCCGCCGCCGAAACCGCGCGCGCCGCCCGCGACGCCGACAACGCCGAACAGATCGCCCAGAAGGCGGCGCTGGAAGCCGAGCAGGCGTTCGTCGTCGACACCGTGGCCGCGGGCCTGGCCCGCCTGTCGCGCGGCGACCTGACCTGCCGCCTGACCCAGCCCTTCGCCATGCGCTACGAGCCCCTGCGCGCCGACTTCAACGGCGCGATGGAGAAGCTGCAGGCAGCCATGCGCGAGATCACCGGCAACGCCGCCAGCATGGACGCGGGCGTCGCCGACATGGCCCGCGCCGCCGACGAACTGGCCGACCGCACCGAGCAGCAGGCCGCCAGCCTGGTCGAGACCGCCGCCGCCCTGGACCAGATCACCGCCGCCGTTCGCTCCACCGCCGAGGGCGCCCACCAGGCCAACGCCGCCGCGGCCAGCGCCCGCGCCGAGGTCGAGCGTTCGGACCCGGTGGTCACCGAGGCGGTCGAGGCCATGACCCTGATCGAGGCCTCATCCGGTAAGATCGGCCAGATCATCGGCGTGATCGACGAGATCGCCTTCCAGACCAACCTGCTGGCCCTGAACGCCGGGGTCGAGGCCGCCCGAGCCGGCGACGCCGGTCGCGGCTTCGCCGTGGTGGCCCAGGAAGTCCGGGCCCTGGCCCAGCGCTCAGCCGACGCGGCCAAGGAGATCAAGGGCCTGGTCAACGAGTCCGGCGCCCAGGTCGCGGCCGGCGTCGAGCGCGTGGGCCGCACCCGCGAAGCCCTTCAGCGCATCGTCGCGGTGGTGGCCCGGATCGACCAGCAGGTCACCGCCATCGCCCGCTCGGCCCAGGACCAGGCCCAGGGCCTGGGCGAGGTCAACACCACCATGGCCGAGATGGACCGCGTCGTGCAGCGCAACGCCGCCATGGTCGAGGAAACCACCGCCGCCGCCCAGACCCTGCAGGTCGAGAGCCGGGAGCTGTCGGCGCGGGTGGATATCTTCGATGTGGGGCAGAAGGGCGCAATGGGCGAGCGCCGAGCCGCTTGAGTCGTCCCTCTCCCCTTGCGGGAGAGGGTGACCCCGCGAAGCGGGGTCGGGTGAGGGGTTGAAGAACGCAAAAGCCGCGACCGGCCTTTCGGCTGATCGCGGCTTTTGCTTTTGAGAGACCCCTCATCCGTCAGCCTGCGGCTGACACCTTCTCCCGCAAGGGGAGAAGGATCGGGAGTCCTAGTCCAGCGCGCCGACGTACGGCAGGCCGCGGCTCTTGCCTTCGTCGTCCAGGCCGTAGCCGACCAGGTAGCGGGCCGGGGCTTCCCAGGCGATGAAGTCGGGTTCGATGCGCGGCTTGTCCCACGGCTTGCGGGCGAAGACGGCGGTCAGCACCTCGCTGGCGCCGGCGTCCTTGACCAGCTTGGCGGCCTCGCCCAGCGACAGGCCGGTGTCGAGCACGTCATCCACCACCAGGGCGCGGCGGCCGACCAGCGGACGCTGCAGGTCGGCGCGGACCTCGCAGCGGCCCGAGCTCTTGCGCTCGTCGTGATAGGAGGCCAGCCACAGGGCGTCGAAGCGGACGTCGCGTCCGGCGCGCCACAGGGCGCGGGTCAGGTCGGCGGCGAACCACAGGCCGCCCGTCAGCAGGCAGACGACGACCGTGTCGTTGTCGATGCGCGGGGCGATGGCCTTGGCCAGGGCTTCCACCCGCTCGGCGATTTCCTCCTGAGAAATCAGGACTTCGGGGGCGGGGCGTTCGGTCATTTCAGGATTTCTTGGTCAATGATGGTCGGCCGCAGCCGGTTCGACCGTTCCGGTCTCATGACCTGGGGGCTCGTGTCCAGCCCCTTGCGCTTCATCGACCGCCGGTTGCCCGCCCGCCGCGAGTTCGGCCGGCTGGTCCTGGGCGCCGCGCAGCGACGGCGCCTCGGGGTTCGAGGTCTTCTCCACATGGCCCGCCGGTCCCGCGTGCTTGGCCGCGCCGGGCTCCAGGGCGAAGCCGATCTCCAGGGTGTTGGCGGTGCGGGGCGGGTCCAGCAGGGTCACGGCGAAATGCCGGGTCTGGCTGGGCGGGATCAGCGGGTCGGCGGCGGCGGCCAGTTGCCCGGCCACGCGCTTCTCGTGCTTGTTCAGCAGGGCCACCCGCAGCGGCGGGGTCGACACCGGATGGTCGGTGATATTGCGGATGACGCCGGTGATGGTGATGGCCGCGTGGCCGTTCTGCATCGTCGGCTCGGCCTTCAGGTCCTCGACCACCAGGCCGACGGTGTTGACCGGTCGGTTGACGAAGGCGTAGGCGCCCGCCGTGGTCGGCAGCACGCGCGCCACGTTCATGTTGAAGACGTAGGCGCAGCCCAGCAACACCGCCATCACCGCGACCATGCCGCCCCAGATGATGCCGGTGGTCTTGGCTTCCTTCAGGCGGCGCTCGGCGTCGGCGCGGGCGCGGAACACCTTGGGCAGTTCCTCGCCCGGCAATTGGTCGACGGGGGTCTCGGGATCGTCGGCGGCGTTCTGGGCTTCCAGCTTGGCCAGCACCTCGGCCGCGGCCAGGTCGGCCGCCGAGGGTTCCTCGAACAGGTCGAGATCGTCTTCGTTGCGCGCGGTCCAGCGGGCGCCGCACGAGGCGCAGCGCACCGTACGACCCGAGGGACCAACCTTGGAATCGTCGACGAAATAGCGGCTAGCGCACTCGGGACAGGTCAGTATCATGGCCGCGAATCGGACGCTCCCCGCTCCTACACACGAGGTCGCCGATTTTGCCAGCCATGTCCACACGACCCAGCGACACACCCTTGCGCATCGATGACGTCCAGGATGGCGGCTCCGTCCCGGTCGTCCGCTTCGAAGGTGTTTCGATGCGGTACGGACGCGGGCCGGAAACCCTCAGCGATCTCACGTTTACCCTACACCMAGGGTCTTTCCATTTCCTCACCGGCCCGTCGGGCGCGGGAAAGAGTTCGCTGCTGAAGCTGATCTACCTCGCCCACCGTGCGTCACGAGGCCGCGTCGAGCTGTTCGGCCGCGACATCAGCCTGACCCGACCCGAGGACCTGCCGTTCGTGCGCCGCCGGATCGGGGTGGTGTTCCAGGACTTCCGCCTGCTGGACCACCTTTCGGTGTTCGACAACGCCGCCCTGCCGCTGCGCATCGGCGGGCGCAAGCCGGCCAGCTATCGCGACGACGTCGCCGAGCTGCTGCAGTGGGTGGGCCTGGGCGACCGCATGCACGCCCTGCCCGCCACCCTGTCGGGTGGCGAGAAGCAGCGCCTGGCCATCGCCCGCGCCGTGGTCGATCGGCCCGACGTGCTGCTGGCCGACGAGCCCACCGGCAATGTCGATCCGGCCATGTCGCTGCGCCTGCTGCGGCTGTTCGTCGAGCTGAACCGCCTGGGCACCACCGTGCTGATCGCCACCCACGACGAGGACCTGGTCGCCCGCGCCAACCGCCCCACCCTGCATCTGGAGCAGGGCCGCCTGGTCGAGTTCGCCGACGACGAGCCGGATCCGCCCTACGCCTACGAGGACGACGACTACGGCGAGGAGGACGAGGCGTGAGCGAATTCGTCGTCGCCCGCTGGAAGCCCGGCCAGCTGCTGCCTCCCCGTGACGCCCGCGACGGTTCGCTGGTGTTCGTGGTCGCCGTGCTGTGCTTCCTGGCCTGCCTGACGGCCCTGGCCGCGATCGCCTCGACCCGCGCCGCCACCGGCTGGACGGCCCAGTTGACCGGCTCTGCCACCGTGGTGGTCCGCCCCCGCGCCGGCGAAAGTCCCGACAGCGCCGCGGCCCGCGCCGCCGAGACCCTGTCGGGCGTCAAGGGCGTCAGCGAGGCCCGGGCCCTGCCCAAGGACAAGGCCGAGGCGCTCCTGGAACCCTGGATCGGCCGCGAGGCCCTGATCGCCGACCTGCCCGTGCCGCGCCTGGTGACCCTCGACCTCGACCCCAAGGCCCCGGCCACCGCCGCGACCCTGACCAAGGCCCTGAAGGACGCCAATGTCGACGCCGTGGTCGACGACCACAGCCGCTGGATCGCCGACATCGAGCACGCCGCCCGCCTGGCCGGCTGGGCCGCCATCGGGGTCTTCGCCCTGATCGCCACGGCGGCGGCCGCCGTGATCGTCTTCGCCACCCGCGCCGCCCTGACCGCACGGCACGACATCGTCGAGGTGCTGCACCTGTCCGGCGCCGAGGACAGCTTCATCGCCAACCTGTTCCAGAACCGCTTCGCGGGCATGGCCTTCTTCGCCGGCTTGCTGGGAGGCGCGGGCGCGGCCATGATCGGGGCGGTGGCGCGGCTCGTGGGGGGCGGCCAGGGACTGACGCCGGTCCTGCCGCTGGCCTGGATCGATCTCCTGGCGCCCCTGCCCTGCCCGGTGGTGGCGGCGCTGGTGGCCGGGATCGCCGCCCGCGCGGCCTCCCTGCGCCTGTTGAGAGGCATGCCGTGAAGAGCTTCGCAGCGCTGCTGATCGTGGTGATGGTCTGGTTCGTGGGCCTGCTGGCCTTCACCAGCCGCGTCGACCAGTCCACGCCCGCCGCCGAGCCGCCCGTGTCGGACGGGGTCGTGGTTTTGACCGGCGCCTCCAACGTGCGGCTTGAGCAGGCCACCAAGCTGCTGGAAGCCGGCAAGGGCAAGCGCCTGCTGATCTCGGGCGTCAACCGCGAGGCCTCGCGCGACGACGTCCTGGGCGTGACCAAGGCCGTGCGACCGATCTACGACTGCTGCGTCGACCTGGGCTACGCGGCCGCCGACACCATCGGCAACGCCAGCGAGAGCGCCGAGTGGGCCAAGGCCAAGGACTACCACAGTCTGATCGTGGTCACCGCCGACTACCACATGCCGCGCTCGATGCTGGAGCTGCACGCGGCCATGCCCGAGGTGACCCTGCACCCCTACCCCGTCGTCACCGAAAGCCTGAACGCCCACCGCTGGTGGAAAGGCGGCACGAGCGCCCGGCGCATGATCGTGGAATACTGCAAATATCTGGCGATCCTGGGCCGTGAGGCGTTCCTCAGCCTGGGCCCCAAGGAGAAGGCCGACCAAAGGCCGGCGAAGGAAGCGTCTTGATCTATCTGCGTTCGTTCCTGTTCCAACTGTTCTTCTGGCTGTGGTCGGTGGTCTGGGCCATCGGCATGATCGTGACCTACCCTCTGCCCCGCGCGGCCAACACCTGGTCGCTGTCGACCTGGTCCAAGGGTCTGATCTGGGCCCTGCGCTGGCTGGCGGACATCAAGGTCGAGGTGCGCGGCGAGCAGTACCGTCCGACGGGTCCGGCCCTGGTCGCGGCCAAGCACCAGTCGATGTTCGACGTCTTCAGCCAGTTCGCCCTGCTGCCCGACGCCTGCTTCGTGATGAAGAAGGAGCTGTTGATGGTGCCGCTGTTCGGCTGGCACGGGCTGAAGGCGCGCATGATCGTCGTCGACCGCGGGGGCCATTCGACCGCTCTGAAGAAGCTGGTGCGCGACGCCGTCGACCGCATGAAGGAGACCCGCCAAGTCGTGATCTTCCCGGAAGGCACGCGCGGCGACGTCGGGGTTCCCGGCGACTACAAGCCCGGCATCGCGGCGCTCTATCGCGAGCTGGAGCTGCCGGTCACGCCCCTGGCCCTGAACTGCGGCGTCCACTGGCCGCGCGGCTTCCTGCGTCCGCCTGGCACGATCGTGTTCGAATACCTGCCGCCGATCCCCGCCGGCCTGAAGCGCGGCGAGTTCATGCGCGAACTGCAGACCCGGATCGACACGGCCACCAAGGCCCTGGAGGACGAGGGGCTCTAGTTCCGGCTGGGGACACGCCCTTGCGGCGTGTCCCCAAGTCCTGGCTCAGCGCTAGCTGATGGGGACACGCCGCGAGGGCATGTCCCCGGCGGAGCCTTCGAAGAACCCCATCAGCCAGTCGTTGGCCATCAGGTCCAGCACCAGGTGCACCCGATCCTCCGCGCCCCGATTGGCCACGGCGTGGGGGTCGCCCAGGCGCAGGTACCAGGCCTGCCCCTCTTTCATGTCCACTCGCGTGCGGTTGAGCAGGAACTCGACGTCGGGATGGGTCGTCACCGGCACGTGGATGCGGGCCGTGCCGCTCTCGACGCCCAGGTCCAGGTCGGTGTGCTCCTTGATCACCGAGCCCGGCGTCAGCCGCATCAGCCGGACGCTGCGCACCTCGCAGGCGAAGGCGGCGATCACCTCGCGGAAATAGGGACAGGCATCCAGGAACGGCGTGTCGACGAAGTCGGTGGCCGTCGGGTCGGAATAGATCATCCGGATCGGATGGGTCTCGCCGGCCGTGCAGCGCAGCGGGATCACGCTCCAGTCGCCCTCGTAGTTCTGGCGGACGAAGTGCGAGGTCCAGGGCGTGGCCGACAGGGCGTCCAGGTCGCGCCGCAGCAGGGCCGGGTCGAAGCTCAACGGCAGTTGCAATCTGTCCGGGTAGGCCATCCAGTGACGCTAGTGCGGTTTCGAGCGGCGCCGCAAGCGGGGATGGCGGAGACGATGACGACGGGCCTGGAAGCGTTGCGCGACCTGATCCTCGACGACGCCGCCCTGTGGGACACCCTCCAAGCCGTCGACCATCCCGAGACGTTCGCGGCCCGGGCGGCCGAAATCGCGCGGGCGGCGGGCTTGGCGATCGGGACCGAAGAGACCCGCTCGGCGGTCCGGACCGCGTCGATCCCGCCCGCCTGGCGCGAGGTCGCCCCGCCGGGCTGGCTGCCGGCCGACGTCCTCGACATGGGCGGCCGCCTGGTCGTGCGATGGCGCTGGTTCGGTCGCCGGCGGTTGACCGCGCCGTTCTATGCCGACGACATGATGGAGGCCGGCTATCGGCCGATGAACCGACTGGCGGGCCTGCAGACGCCCCTGCCCGGCCCTGACGACCGCCCGCCTCGCGCGCCCGACGGCCTGGTCTTCCACATGTCGCGCTGCGGCTCGACCCTGGCGGCCCAGATGCTGGCGGCCTCGCCCGCCAATGTCGTGATCTCCGAGGCCCCGCCAATCGACGCGGTGCTGCGGCTGGAGCTCGACGATGACGCCAAGATCGCGGCGCTGCGGGCCATGGTCACGGCCCTGGGCCAGGCCCGGGCCGGCGAGACCCGCCTGTTCGTCAAGCTCGACTGCTGGCATGTGCGCGACCTGCCGCTGTTCCGGCGCGCCTTCCCGGACACCCCTTGGGTCTTCGCCTATCGCGAGCCGGTCGAGGTGCTGGTCTCGCACCTGCGCCGGCGCGGCGTGCAGATGATTCCCGAACTGGTCCCCTCGGCGCGCCTGGGCCTCGACACACCGGAGGCGCCCGACGCCGACTACTGCGCCCAGGTCTTGGCCGCGCTATGCGAAGCGGCCGCGCGCCACTACCCGGCCGACGGCGGACGGCTGGTGAACTACACCGACCTGCCCGAGGCGCTGCTCACGAAGATGCTACCTCACTTCGGCGTCACTCCGTCCGACGACGAGGGAGCGGCGATGCGCGCGGCCGGCGCCCGCGACGCCAAGGCCCCCGACCAGGGCTTCGTCCCCGATGGCGAGGCCAAGCGGCGCGAGGCCGGCGACGACCTGCGGGCGATCTGCGAGCGGCGCGTGGGCAAAGCCTATCGGCGGCTGGAGGCTCTGCGGGCGGGCGAGGCCTAGGCCGCCGCCCCTTCGCGCGCCTCGACCATCTTCAGCAAGGTTTCCATGGCGTGGTCGCGCACCCCGTCCTCGCGCAGGTGCATCACCAGGTCGCGCAGATAGTCGATGTTGCGGCCCGAAAGCCCGCTGGCCCCGGCGATMAGCTCGGCCTGCTGCTTCAGGGTCAGCGCCCCCGCCCACTGGCCGTGCTTCATGTCCGACAGGAAGACCAGTGCCTGCGCTTTACCGTTCCCGTCTATCTTCAGCTCGGACCAGGCCTCGAAATAGGTCTCGGTCGGCTGCTCGCGCTCGCGCAGATAGGCATAGACCTCGGGCCATTCGGCGGCGGCCACGCGATAGGCGACGCCGCGCACCGCCCCGCCCGGCGCGAGGCCCAGCACCAGCCCCGGCCGCTCATAGGTGCCCCGGTGGTGGACCGAATAGATGCAGAAGGCGCGGCGGCGCCCATGGAGCAGAGCCGTTCTTCGCTCTATGAACGGGAACCCGGGCCGCCACATCAGCGATCCATATCCGAACACCCAGCGGTCTTCCCCCTCTGGACCCTTGCCTTCAACGCTCATCTACTGTTCCCGACCGGAGCCGCCTGTTCCATGACCCATAACGCCGCCGCCCCGTCCCGCAAGCCCCGGCGTCGCGGTCTGCTGGCGCCTTTCGTCATTCTGGCGATMGTCGCCGTCGGCTGGAGCATCGGCTGGGTGTGGCTGCGCGGCCAGGCCGAGCAGCGGATGGACGCCACCGCCCTGTCGCTGAAGGCGCGCGGCTACGACATGTCATGGGAGAGCCGCACCTTCAGCGGCTATCCGTTCCGCATGGACGTCAAGCTGGTCAACGCCCGCGTCGCCGAGCCGTCCGGCTGGGCCCTGCGCGCGCCGGTGCTGAACGGCGAGGCCAACGCCTACGACATCGGCCACTGGGTGGTGATCGCGCCCCAGGGCGTGATCATGACCCGGCCGATCAACGGCGATGTCCAGATCACCGGCCAGGCCCTGCGCGCCAGCTTCGCCGGCTTCAACCAGTACCCGCCGCGAATCTCGGTGGAGGGCGCGAACCTGGTGTTCACCCCGGCGCCCGGCGCCGCGCCGTTCCCCCTGCTGTCGACGGCCGGCCTGCAGCTGCATGTCCGTCCCGGCCCCGACGACCAGGGCGCGATCTTCTTCGAGGCCAAGGGCGCCAAGGCCCGCTTCACCGGCCTGATGGGCCGCATCGCCGCCGACCGCACCGCCGACCTGATCTGGGATTCCAAGATCAGCAAGATCAGCGCCCTGCACGGGACCAGCTGGGCCGACGCGGTCAACGACTGGTCCGACGCTGGCGGCACGCTGACCGTGCAGCAGGGCAAGCTGAACGCCGGCGAGGCGCTGCTGGAGGCCAAGTCGGGGGCCCTGACGGTGGACGACGACGGCCGCCTGCAGGGCGCGCTGGACGTCACCGTCCGCGAGGTCCCCACGCCCGACCAGGCGATCCGGAGCCCCGAAGCCGCCGCCGCGGCCCTCGCCCAGGCCCTGGGCCGCGACCCGACCCTGTCGGCGACGCTGCGCTTCGAGAAGGGCCGCACCCGCCTGGGCCTGTTCGACACGGGGCCTGCGCCGCGCGTCTACTAGGCGGCCGCGTCGATCGGCTCGATCGTCGCGATGTCGTCCGCCAGAGCCCGCTTGGCTGTCTCCAGATCGTAGCGGGTCTGGAGATTGAGCCAGAACTGCGCGGTGGCCCCGAACAGCTTTTCCAGACGCAGGGCCGTATCCACCGTCACCGGCGTCTGGCCCCGCACCAGCTTCTCGATACGAGGCCGCGCGATGTGCAGACGCGCGGCCGTCTTTCCCGGCGAAAGGCCGAACGGCCTGATGAATTCCTCCAGCAGAATCTCGCCCGGATGAACCGGAGCGAGAGGATCTGCGGAGGCTGCGATGCTGGCGCTCATCGCTCTCTCCTTGCTGCCGCACGCCCAATGCGTCGGTGGTCAGTGATAGTCCACGAACTCCACGTCGGTCGGACCAGCCTCCGTCCATCTGAACACCAGCCGGAACTGGTCGTTCACGCGGATCGAATGCTGCCCCTGCCGATCGCCCGAAAGCGCCTCCAGCCGGTTGCCTGGAGGAACGCGGAGATCGTCCAGGACGGTCGCCGCTTGCAGCATCTCCAGCTTGCGCTTCGCCGGACGTAGCAGGTCGGAAGGAAAGCCCTTGCCGGGATTGATCCCGTCAAAGATCGCCTTCGCCCGCTCGTCCCTGAAGCCCTGGATCGCCATTCGCGTCGCCCGTGCTCGATACCGGAATGTATCGCGTCGCGACACGGATTTCAATTGTAATGTGTCACGACGCGATACGTCGGGATATGCAGCTGGCCACGATCAGGGCAGATCAACCCCTGGCTTGCATCTCGCCGTTCGTCGAGATCGTCGAAATAGGGAAAGTTCTTGCCGGCGACCTGCCCTATTGCGCCTCCGGCGGCAAAGTCTATGGTCCGGCCTCCAATTTCGGGGATAAATCATGGGTAGCGACGCAGGCGACGCGACGCCTTCGCTGGACGAGGTCCGATGGCGTATCGACGCCATCGACGGTGAGCTTCTGGCCTTGCTGGACGAGCGGGCCGGCCTGGCGCGCGCGGTGGCGGCGGCCAAGCAGGCGGCCGGCGACACCGGTTTCGGCCTGCGTCCCGGCCGCGAGGCCCTGATCGTCCGCAAGCTGGTCGAAGCCCCCCGCAAGGCCGCCAGCGACGCCCTGGTGATCCGCATCTGGCGCGAGCTGATGTCCGACAGCCTGACGCGCCAGGGTCCCTATCATCTGACCGTCTGGGGCGGCTCAAACCCCGCCCGCGCCGTCGAGCTGACCCGTCTGCGCTTCGGCGTCGCCCCGCCGATGACCGTGGTCGCCACCGACAAGGAAGCCCTGGCCGCCGCCAAGACCCCGTGGGGCGTCTCGGTCCTGGGCCTGGCGCCCGACAGCGCCTGGTGGGGCCGGCTGCTGGCCGAGCCGAGGCTGAAGATCTTCGCCGCCCTGCCCTGCCTGGAGCGCTGGGGTCCGCAGGCCGCCTTCGCCGTGGCCGAGGTCGAGGTCGAGCCCACCGGCGGCGACCAGACCTTCTGGGTCACCGACAGCGCCAAGGGCGCCGGCGCGATCGTCGAAGCCCTGTCCAACGACGGCGTGGCCGCCGAGCTGGTGGCCGAGGCCGGCGGGCTGAAGCTGTTCTCGCTGCTGGGCTTCTACCAGGCGGGCGACGAGCGCCTGGCCCGCGCGCCGGGGTCGCTGACGGGCGTCATCGGGGCTGCGCCTACGCCCTTCGACGTGTAAGAAGACCGCCTCTTCGTTCCCGAGTTGCCTCGATGACCGCTCCCTCCACCGACCGCTTCGCCGCGCCGCGCCCCACGCCCAAGCCGGGCATCCTCGACATCGCCGCCTATGTGGGCGGCAAGTCGAAGATCGAGGGCGTCGCCCATCCGGTGAAGCTGTCGAGCAACGAGAATGTCCTGGGCAGCAGCGACAAGGCCAAGGCCGCCTATCGCGACGCGGTCGATCGGATGCACATCTATCCGGACGGCAAGGGCGCGGCCCTGCGCGCCGCCATCGCCGCCCACTACCGCCTGGAAGTCGAGCGCATCACCCTGGGCGACGGTTCGGACGAGATCTTCGCCCTGCTGAACCAGGTCTATCTCGAGCCCGGCGACAACATCGTCCAGGGCGAGCACGGCTTCGCCGCCTACGCCATCGGGGCGCGCGCCTGCCAGGGCGAGGTCCGCTTCGCCAAGGAGCCGGGTCAGCGCATCGACGTCGACGAGGTGGTCAAGTGCGTCGACGAGCGCACCCGCCTGGTGTTCATCGCCAACCCGGCCAACCCGACCGGCACATGGCTGACGGGCGAGGAGATTCGCGCGCTGCACGCCGCCCTGCCGCCGTCGGTGGTGCTGGTGCTGGACGGCGCCTATGCCGAGTTCTGCACCGACCCGCGCTTCGAGGACGGGCTGGACCTGGCCCGCACGGCCGAGAACGTCATCGTCACCCGCACCTTCTCCAAGCTGCACGGCCTGGCCGCCCTGCGGGTGGGCTGGGGCTACGGCCCGGCGGGGATCATCGACCCGCTGGAGCGCATCCGCCCGCCCTTCAACACCTCGATCCCGGCCCAGGACGCGGCCATCGCCGCCCTGGCCGACACCGAGTTCCAGCAGCGCTCGGTCGCCCTGGTCGAGCAATGGCGCCCCTGGCTGACCCAGCAGATCGGGGGCCTCGGCCTGGAGGTCACGCCGTCGGCCGCCAACTTCGTGCTGGTCAACTTCCCGGCCAAGGCCGGCAGCACCGCCCTGGAGGCCGAGGGCTTCCTGGCGTCGAAGGGCTATCTGGTCCGCGCCGTCGCCAATTACGGTCTGCCGAACGCCATCCGGATCACCGTGGGCCTGGAAGAACACAACCGGGCCGTGGTGGAACTGCTGCGCGAGTTCGTGACCCGATGATGAGCCATCCGGGCGTGCTCTATCCGAAGATGACCGTGATCGGCTGCGGCCTGATCGGCGGCTCGATCATCCGCGCGGCCCGCGAACACGGCGTGGTCGGCCAGGTCACCGTGGCCGACGCCAGCGAGGCCCACCGCGCCCGCGTGAGCGAGCTGGGCCTGGCCGAGCACGTGACCGGCGACATCGCCGAGGCGGTCAGGGACGCCGACCTGGTGGTCATCGCCACCCCGGTGCTGTCGACCCCCGAGGTCGTCGCCGCCCTGGCCCCGCACATGAAGCCCGGCGCCACCCTGACCGACGTCGGCTCGACCAAGGCCAATGTCGGCGAGGCGTTCCGGGCCCAGGGCGAGGCCCTGTCCAAGGTCTTCGTCATTCCCGGCCACCCGATCGCCGGCACCGAGCAGTCGGGCCCCGACGCCGGCTTCGCCGAGCTGTTCGAGAACCGCTGGACCATCCTGACCCCGGCCGAAAGCGACGACGAACACTACGCCGCCGCCGTGGCCAAGCTGTCGGCCTTCTGGCGCGCTTTCGGGGCCCAGGTCGAGCTGATGGACGAAAAGCACCACGACCTGGTGCTGGCCGTCGTCAGCCACCTGCCCCACCTGATCGCCTACACGATCGTCGGCAGCGCCGCCGACCTGGAGAACGTCACCGAGAGCGAGGTGATCAAGTTCTCGGCCTCGGGCTTCCGCGACTTCACCCGCATCGCCGCAAGCGACCCGACCATGTGGCGCGACATCTTCGTGGCCAACAAGGACGCGGTGCTGGAGATGCTGGGCCGGTTCACCGAGGACCTGCAGGCCATGAGCCGCGCCATCCGCTGGGGCGACGCCGACACCCTGCACGCCCACTTCACCCGCACCCGCGCCATCCGCCGCGGCATCGTGGCGGCCGGCCAGGAAAGCGCCGAGCCGAACTTCGGCCGCGACCGCGGGAAGCACTAGGGCGTGGACTGGAAGCGCGTCCTGGGCCTGACCCTGGCGTCGGTCGCGCTGGCGCTGGTCGTCTGGGGGCTGTTCTTCGCCAAGCTGTCGAACACAGTCTCGATCAAGGTCGACCTGCCGCCGGCTGCGACGCCGAAGGCTCCGGTCGAACACAAGCCGATCGAGGTCTTCATCGACAACGACGGCGCGATCCTGGTCAACGGACGCCCCTCGGGCCTGGACACCCTCGCCCGCGACGTCGCCGCCGTCTCGACCGTTCCCGACAGAAGCGAGCAGCGCGTCATGGTCCGCGGCGCCGAGAATGTTAAGTTCGACGCCTTCATGGCGGTGCTGGAACGCCTGCAGGGCGGCGGCTGGTCCAAGGTGGGCCTGATCAACGAGGATTTTCACTAGACCAGCCGGGCGCCGCAATCGCGCCTAACGCCGAAATATGGCCGCAACATACCGCGTCGATGGTCCGCCCCCAGGGGACGTCCCGGAAGGAAACCACATGAACCGCAAGATCGTCGCGCTGGCCCTCTCGGCGCTGACCACCCTGGCCGCCGGCTCGGCGCTGGCCCAGATGCCGTCGCCCGACAAGATTCACAAGGCCTGGGACAAGAACGCCGACGGCGTCGTCGACAAGGCCGAGTGGGTCGCCGCCGGCCGCAAGGAAGAGCGCTTCGCGCTGGTCGACGCCGACGGCGACGGCAAGATCACGGTGGAGGAGCTGACCACCGCCATGTCGAAGATGAAGGCCCGCCGCGAGCAACAGCAGAGCGACGCCCCGGCCGCGACGCCGCCGGCCGATCACTAGGACGTCACGCGGCGTGGCTTTTCGGTCACGCCGCGGACAACCTTGACCAGAACCCCTTCCCTTCGCTGGGCGAACACTGTAATCGCCCGCCTCCCGAAGGATGAGGACCATGGCGCACAAAGCCCCGACCTACATGCCCGCGCTGAATACGCTCGACCGCCAGGTCGAGGGTACGGGCGCGTGCGCGTCGGAGGGGATCACGGTCTAGGGTTCGTCTGAACTCGGGATGCACGTAGGAACCCCTCCTGGCCTGGCCGGAGGGGTTTCTTCGTTTTGTGCGAGAGGCTTTCCGACCAAGTCGCCAGGAGGGGCGGATTGGAAAAGGAGAAGCCCATGAGCGGCTTCACACACATCGAAAGCGACGGGGCGCCGATCAAGGCGTGGACCCAGGGGGTGCCCATCGAGGACTCCGCCCTCAAGCAGCTGCGCAACGTTGCGGCCCTGCCCTTCATCCACAAGCACGTCGCGGTCATGCCCGACGTGCACTGGGGGATGGGGGCGACGGTCGGCTCGGTGATCCCCACCGTGGGGGCCATCATCCCGGCCGCCGTGGGGGTCGACATCGGTTGCGGGATGATGGCGGTGCGCACCTCGATCCGCGCCGAGCACCTGCCCGACAACCTGTTCGGCATCCGCTCGGACATCGAAGCGGCGGTGCCGCACGGTCGGACCGACAACGGCGGGCGCAACGACAAGGGCGCCTGGCAAGTCGAGCCCCCGGCGATCGCGGCCACGAAGTGGGAAGGCCTGAAGGCCGGCTACGACGACGTCGTGGCCCGGCACCCGAAGGCGGCCCACCCGCGCGGCTACGGCCACCTGGGGACCTTGGGGACCGGGAACCACTTCGTCGAGCTTTGCCTCGACGAGGCCGGCGACGTCTGGGTGATGCTGCACTCGGGATCGCGCGGGGTCGGGAACCGGTTCGGGACCTACTTCATCGAGCGGGCCAAGCACGAAATGCGGCGCTGGTACATCAACCTGCCCGATGAAGACCTGGCCTACTTCGCCGAAGGCAGCGAAGGGTTCATCGACTACGTTCGGGCTGTGTCCTGGGCGCAGAAGTACGCCCGAGCCAACCGTGAGGTGATGATGGAGCAGGTGCTGGCCGTGCTCCGGACCACCTTCCCCGACCTCGTGGTCACGCAGGAAGCGGTGAACTGCCACCACAACTACGTGTCGCGGGAAAAGCACTTCGGCAAGGACGTGTTCCTCACCCGCAAGGGGGCGGTCTCGGCCAAGGACGGGGAGCTGGGGATCATCCCGGGTTCGATGGGCGCCAAGTCGTTCATCGTGCGCGGCCGGGGGAACCCGGACTCGTTCTGCACGTGCTCGCACGGGGCCGGACGGGCGATGAGCCGGAACGAAGCCAAGCGCCGGTTCACGATCGCCGACCACGTGGCGGCCACCCAAGGGGTGGAATGCCGCAAGGACGCCGACGTGATCGACGAAACGCCGATGGCCTACAAGGACATCGACGCCGTCATGGCCGCCCAGAGCGACCTGGTGGACATCGTCCACACGCTGCGCCAGGTCGTTTGCGTGAAGGGCTAGTAGATCGCCGGGCGCGGAAGCGTCCGGCGATCGATTGGGGAACAACGAATGCCGATCATGAACCCGTTCGCCCGGCGCGCCGCTGCGCCGGCCTTCGACGCCCTGCCCGCCCCGTGGCCAGCCGGCGCCGCGAGCCTGTATGACCGGATCGCGGCCGCGACCGCCATACGGGAAGCCGACAAGGAACTGGAGCTCGACGCGCACCAGTCCGACGACCCCGAGGCCATTCAATGGGCCGCCGGGATCAAGGACGCCCTGTTCGGCGCTCCGGATCGGTCGACGAAGCAGATTTCGACGCGGACCTTGTTGGCCGCTCTGGGCAGGCTGGTGCGAAAGCCTGGCGCGGAGGCTTTCGTGCATCTGCATGGACTGATGGCCGACGCCGACGTGTTGGGCGTGATCGACAGCTTTCTCCCCCAGGTGATCAAGACCAAGCTGGATACTGTCGCCGTGGTCGCGATCGCACGTCGCATCGCTCGCGGCTCGCCGGACCTGTCGGCCGTCAAGCTGGCCATCGGCCTGCTGGGGGTCTCGTCCGACGTCGCCGATCGCGATCTGCTGCTTCATCTCGGACGTTATGAAGAGCTGACGTTGTTCAGCGTCGTGGCCATGTCGCACATGCTGCCCGATGCGGCGGCTTCCGAGCAGGCGATCTGGGCCCTGGCGCGATCGACCCATGGCTGGGGCAGGATCCAGGCCGTGCGCCGACTGCGCGACATCCAGGACCCCGAACTGCGGCGATGGCTGCTGGAAGAAGGCCATCGCAACGCTATCATGACGGAGGAGATCGCGTATGCCTGCGCGGTCGAAGGCCGCCTGCTCGATGCGTTGCAAGCGCCCGCCCCCAGCGAGGCCCTCCTGAACGGGGCGGGCGCGCTGCTCGAAGCCCTGATCGAGGGGGGCCCCGCAGAGGACATGGACGACTACGGCCACGGCGCCGAGGCGACGCGGCTCTATGTCGAGCATGTCGCCGCCCGCCCCTCGACGGACCTGCGTCGCTTCCTGCACATGCGGGCGATCCAGGGCTTCGAGGCGGGGATCGAAGGTGACAAGGCTGGATGGACGGCCGCCCGACGCTGGGCGATCYGCACCCACGCGGCGGCGTTCCTGGCCCGGCCGCAGTGGCCTGAACTGGCCGAGGCGGGGCTGCTGAACGAGAGCCGTCAGGATTTCTGGCCGGCGGCCGAGGTCGCCAAAGCCTTGGGATTGGATGTCTGGCCGCACTATCTGCGCCGCCAGCGCGATCTGCGCTCCGACGACTGGTACTTCCTGATGCGGACCGATGATCCCGCGCGCGTGGAGCAGGTCCTTGCCCTGGCCCATGAGCAACTAGATCTGGAGAAGGTCGGATCCGGGCCGGAAACCTCGATGGGCTGGGGTCCGGAGTACGCGGACGACAACGCGGTGGACTTCATCCTGCAGGATCTGAGACGCTTTCCCGGAATGGGCTGGCCGCTGATAGAGTTGGGCTTGCGCGCACGCACCATCCGGGCGCGCAACATGGCGCTTCTCGCCTTGGCGACCTGGGATCGCGGCCAATGGCCGGAGCGGGCGATCTTCCTCCTGAAAACCGCCCTGGCCAGGGAGCCTGATGAAGAGATCGCCCAGAGCATCCAGGCGCTTATCGACGGCCGCCCCTTGGACTAGGGCGCGGGAACGGCAAGACGCCGTCCGGTCGAAGGACCGGGCGGCGTTCTGCGTTGGGGCTACTGGAACAGCTGATAGACGACCGAAGCGACGACGCCGGTGGCGATCGCTGTCAGGACCACGTCGTTGTCGACCCGGACGTACTGGTAGCCGCGCGGCGGGGCGCCCAGGCCGTAGTGCCGGTAGTCGACCACATAGGCCTTGCCGCGATAGCTGGCCGGCAGCCGGTCGCCGCGACGCCATTGGCGGGCCTGGTAGCCGCGCGGCGGCTGATAACGGCTGGGAGCCTTGTAGCGCTTGGACGCGTGGCGTTCCCACTGGCTGTCGTGGCGGTCGTCATGACGGTCGTTGTCGTGGCGGTCGCGGTCGTTATAGCCCTGCTGCTGGTGCTGGTCGGGGCGTTGCGGACCGGGCTGGGCGCTGGCGACGCCGGCCGAAGCCACGATGGACAACGCGACCGCGGCGGTCAGGAACTTCTTCATGGCTCTCGTCTCCTTCGCCGGCGGACCGCCGCGCTCGGCGACCTCGTCTCGACGTCTCGGTTATGCGCGGCGCCGCTTGAGCCGCGACTGAACGTCAGCCACGGCCACGGTTCATCGGGGCGACACCGCACGACCGCAATCGGCTGTCCCGGTGACGAAAGCGGGGCCGTTTGTTTGCGGCCCCGCCTCCAAGTTTCAGGCTGGAAATCGAGTGGTCCGGCGGATGCCCGGATCAGGTGATCCGCTTGGCGCTGGGCGGGTCGCTGGCCGGGAAGCTTTCTTCCAGGCTCTCGTCGATCAGGGCTTCCTGGCGATCCTCGGCGGCGTCGAGGTGTTCGGCCAACTGGTCGTGCTTCTCGCCGTCCGGAGCCGGCTCGACGGCCCGGCTGGTCGGCGTCTCCTCGGTCTGGAAGGCCTCCTTGACGTCGGTCTCGGAGACCCGGTCCTCGGGATGGCCGGGCTGGCCCAGGTCTTGGGCCTGGGAATAGTCGCCCAGCACGCCGGGACGCGAGCCGTCTTGCGGCGCGGTGTTGTCAGCCATTGGAAATGTCCTTGGGTTGGACCCGATCAACGGCCCCGTCCCTCCCCCGTTCCATGGCGACGCTTCCGAAAATCATATAAGGATATCTTTATGTGATTTTCGGACGGACGCCGCCATGCCCTTGGACCTCGCCAATTTCGCCCTGTTCGCCGTGGCGGCCACGGTGCTGCTGGGCTCGCCGGGACCCGGCATCGCCGCCCTGATCTCGATCGGCCGGCGCAAGGGCCTGATCGGCGGCCTGGGCTTCTACGGCGGTCTGCAGGTCGGCCTGGCGGCCGCCGCGGCAATCTCGGCGGCCGGTCTGTTCTCGGCGGTCCAGGCCCTGCCGTTCGCCCAGCACGGCCTGGCGATCGTCGCCACCGTCTATCTGCTGTTCCTGGCCTGGAAGATCGCGACCGCGCCGGTGGGTGAAGCGGGCGAGGCCAAGTCCTCCGGGTTCGCCGAGACGGCGGTGGGCGGCGCGCTGCTGGGCGTGACCAATCCCAAGGCCTACATCGCCTTCGCCTCGCTGATGGCCGCCTATCCCATCGCCCGCCAAAGCCCGCCCCTCGACCTGGGGATCAAGTGGTCGATCTGCGTGGCCGTGATGGTGGTGGTCGACCTGGCCTGGCTGGCCCTGGGCGTCGCGGTCGGCAAGACCCGCCTGTCGCCGAGGGCCGAGCGGGTGATGAACGGGATCATGGGCGGGCTGATCGTGGCGACCGCCCTGATGGCGTTCCTCTAGCGGGTCTTCAGTTCGATCAGCTCCCAGGCGTCGCCCACCTTGTGGAACTTGAACGCCACGCGGCTGCCCGGCGTCAGCGGGGCCTCCGCCAGGATGTCGCCATAGGCCTGGAAGGTCGTGCGCCCCGGCGCGAGCTTGACCGCGCTCGCGCCCTCGTGATCGAGCGTTACCGCCTGGCCGTCGAGGACGGCGATCACGCCGATCGAGTCGTATTCAGGGCTCGTCGCGAGCGCCGCCGGGACCGCCGCGGGAGCCTCGGACGCGGTTTTCGCCGGCTTGCCCGGTCCGCAGGCAGAGAGCGCCGCCAGCATCGCAATCGCCGATATGATCTTTATTTTCATGGCTTTATACGAATTCACGAGTCAACGGATCGATCCGAACACGTCCCTCATACAAGGTTTTTTGCCGCAGGTGCGAAATCGATCACGAATGTGGTAGCGATTTTGTGATCGAGGTTTTACTCTAAAGGAGCCGGCGCCTCTCCACGCCGGTCGTCGAGAAACACCAGACCCGCCCAGCAGAGCGCGCCGATCCTAGCGGACACGATCCCCTAGCGACCCTGGCGCGCCCCGTGAAGCTGGCCTTGCGCCTTTCGAAAGTTCTGGAGGGGGCCCGGCCCGGACCTTCCGCGCCGTCCGAGACGATGGACCTGATGAGCGAACGCGGCGCTTTCTTCGACCTGACCTCCTCGCGGAGCGTCGCCTATGACACGGTGATCTCCTCGCACGATCGGGTCGAGATCCCCGTCGACGCGCCCCTGGCCATGCCGGTCCAGCCCCTGGGCTTCTGGCAAGGCGAGGCCAAGCCGGCCGCCACCGCGAAGGAGAACCTGGTCCTGCGCCGCTGGGGCGTGTTCGTCGCCACCGCGATCATGGCCTTCGCCGGCTGGAAGGCCACCTACGACACCATCGCCCTGGGCGGCGTGACCCGCCTGGAAGCCATCGTCCTGACCCTGCTGGTCCCGCTGTTCCTGGCCCTGGCCCTGTGGTTCTGCACCGCCGTGGTTGGCTTCGTGGTCCTGCTGGGCAAACCCAAGGACCCGCTGGGCATCGACGACAGCGGCGCTTCGCCCATGCCCAAGCCCAAGGCCCGCACGGCCATCCTGATGCCGGTGCACAACGAGGACGCCGCCGAGGTGTTCGCCCGCCTGCGCGCCATGGACGCCTCGATCGCCGAGACCGGCAACAGCCGCGCCTTCGACATCTTCATCCTCAGCGACACCCGCGACGCCGCCGTGGCCCTGGCCGAGCAGGCCTGCTTCGCCCGCTTCCGCCGCGAGGCCTCCAGCCACGTCTTCTACCGCAAGCGCACCCAGAACACGGGCCGCAAGGCCGGCAACGTCGCCGACTGGGTCGCCCGCTGGGGCGGCGACTACGAGCACATGCTGGTGCTGGACGCCGACAGCCTGATGACCGGCGAGGCCATGGTCCGCCTGGCCGACGCCATGGAGCGTCACCCGCGCGTGGGCCTGATCCAGACCATGCCGATGATCATCAACGGCCAGACGATCTTCGCCCGGACCCTGCAGTTCGCCACGCGCCTGTACGGCCGCGTCGCCTGGACGGGCCTGGCCTGGTGGTCGGGCTCGGAGAGCTCGTTCTGGGGCCACAACGCCATCGTCCGCACCCGCGCCTTCGCCGAGACCTGCGGCCTGCCCGAACTGAGCGGCCCCAAGCCGTTCGGCGGCGAGGTGATGAGCCACGACGCCCTGGAGAGCGCCCTGCTCCGCCGCGGCGGCTGGGGCGTGCACCTGGCCCCCTATCTGGGCGGCTCTTACGAGGAAAGCCCCTCCAACCTGCTGGACTTCGCCACCCGCGACCGCCGCTGGTGCCGGGGCAACGTGCAGCACATCCCGCTGGTCGGCCTGCCCGGCCTGCACTGGATGAGCCGCCTGCACCTGGTGATCGGCGTGCTCAGCTACGTGCTGTCGCCCCTGTGGTTCGTGGCCCTGTCGGCCGGCATCGTCTCGCGCATGCTGATGCCCGAGCTGAAGAAGGCCGCCTTCACCATGGCCGACCTGCAAGCCGCGGCCCACGCCCTGATCGACTGGCGCGAGATCCAGGCCACCGCCTGGGCGATGATCATCACCTTCGTGCTGCTGTTCGGCCCCAAGATCCTGGGCTCGATCCTGGTGTTCTCGCGTCCGAACGAGATCAAGGGCTTCGGCGGCCGTCGCCGGATCATGGCAGGCCTGGGCGTCGAGATGCTGCTCTCGGCTCTGGTCGCCCCGATGCTGATGTTCACCCAGACCCGCGCCCTGGTCGAGATCCTGGCCGGCAAGGTCGGCGGCTGGGCCACCCAGCGCCGCGACGCCGACAAGGTCACCGGTAGGGAAGCCTTCGCCGCCATGGGCTGGATCAGCGTCACGGGCGTGGCCCTGGCCGTGGCCTTCTGGTTCACGCCCGACCTGCTGACGGCCACGGCGCCGATCCTGGCCGGCCTGATCCTGGCCGTACCGCTGACCATGCTGGGCGCCCACAAGGTGGCCGGCCTGGGCGTCAAGTCGAACGGCCTGTTCATGACCCCGGAAGAGCGCCGCCCGCCGGCCATCGTCCGCGCGGCCCTGGGCCCGGTCTGCGAGCCCCCCGTCCGCTGGTTCAGCCGCCAGCCGGCCCCGGCCCTGGCCGCCGAACAGGCCGCGGAACGGAACGCCGCCTAGTATCTTGCGACCGGACGCCGGATAGCGTCTGGTCGCCTCCGCCCGACCGGAGTAGAAGCGCGCTTCATCCCATCCTAACGGAGCGTCCGCCGTGTCGCGCCTCTTCAGCGCCTACGTGATCGTCGACTGGAGCGCGGCGGCCAAGCCGACCACGGGGGCGGACTCCGTGTGGATCGGCGTGATGAAGCGCGACGTGCGGTTCCGCCTGACCTTCGAGAGCTTCAACCCGGCCACCCGCCAGGAGGCCGAGACCAAGCTGGCCGCGATCCTCGACGACCTGAAGAAGCGCAATGAGCGGGCCCTGGTCGGCTTCGACTTCCCGCTGGGCTTCCCGCGCGGCTTCTCCCAGGCCCTGGCCCTGAAGGGCGACCATCCGTGGCGCGCGGTGTGGGACCAGCTGAACAAGATGGTCAAGGACAAGGCCGACAACACCAACAACCGCTTCGGCGTCGGCTCGGAGCTGAACCGGCGGCTGACCGGCGGTCCGTTCCCGTTCTGGGGCTGCCCGCCCAAGGACACCCTGACGACCCTGCAGCCCAAGAAGGCCCGCGAGCACGGCCCCGACGACCTGCCGGAGTTCCGCCACGCCGACGTGGCGGCCCAAACGACTAAAGGAACGGGCGCGGCCTCGATCTGGAAACTCTATTACAACGGCTCGGTCGGCGGCCAGGCGATCGTCGGCATCCCGGCCGCGCGCCGGCTGAAGGACGCCCGCGGCGACGCCGCCCGGGTCTGGCCGTTCGAGACCGGCTTCAAGGCCCTGACCGAGGCCGACCTCGAGGGCGTCCAGGTGGTGATCGCCGAGGTCTATCCCTCGCTGGTCAAAGCCACCCCCGCTCCCGGCGAGATCAAGGACGCCGCCCAGGTGCGGGCCCTGGCCGAACACTTCGCCAAGCTGGACGAGGCCGGCAAGCTGGCCGCCCTGTTCGGACCGAGCAAGGACGCGCCGGAAGACGTGGTGGCGGACGCCGAGACCGAAGAGGGCTGGATCCTGGGCGCTTCCATCTGACCCTTCTCCCCTTGCGGGAAAAGGTGTCGGCGTAGCCGACGGATGAGGGGTCGCGCCGCCCTGCCCGCCGCTCGCGGCTGATCCGTCTATCAACCCCTCATCCGACCTCGCTGCGCGAGGCCACCTTCTCCCGCAAGGGGAGAAGGGAGATTCATCACCGCTCCATCACGTCCAGCATCCGGTAGCGGCCCAGCAGGAAGCCGGCCGCCACGAAGCTGGTGACGATCACCGACACCACGATGCCGTCGACGCCCATCTTCATCGGCAGGGCCAGCCACCAGGCCAGCGGACCCATGATCAGGGCGTAGCTGATCATGTGGGTGCCGGCCGGAATCCACACCTCGCCCCGCGCCCGCAGCGCCTGGGCGCAGACCACCTGCACGGCGTCGGGGACCAGGAACAGGCAGGTCAGCGCCAGCGCCGGGGCGATCAGCGCCAGGGCCGCCGGGTCGCTGGTATAGGCCCCGCCCACCAGATGGCGCAGCGGATAGAGCAGCACCGCCACCAGAAGGGCGAAGACGGCCGTGACGCCGAAGGCGATCCAGCCCGCGCGGCTCATGCCTTGGCTGTCGCGCGCCCCGAACGCCCGGCCCACCTGCACGGCGGTGGCGGTCGACAGGCCCAGCGGGACCATGAAGATCACCGCCGCCACGTTCAGCACCACCGCCCAGGCGGCGACGTTCAGCCCGCCCAGCCAGCCGGCCACCAGGCTCATGCCCGCGAAGGCCGAGACCTCGAACAGGTTGGACGTCCCCGCCCCATAGCCGACGCGGCGCTGCTCCTTGGCGGCGACGGGGTCATGGGCGGGCTTGTCGAACACGCCCACGGCCCGGGCGTCCTTCAGGCGCACGATCACCACGGCCAGCATCAGGGCGAAGACGCTGCGGGCCACGAAGGTCGACCAGGCCGCCCCCACCGCGCCCAGGGCCGGCAGGCCGAACGTGCCCGGCACCAGCAGCAGGTTGACGGCCAGGTTCACCAGGTTGGCGACCCACATGTTGATCGTGACCAGGCCCGGCCGGCCCAGGCCCTCCAGCCAGAAGCTGAGCGCCACGCTCAGCGCATACGGCGTCATCGACAGCGAGAAGACGATCAGCGGCGCGGTGGCGCCGTCGGCCAGGGCCTTCTCGATGCCGGCGTGGTGCAGCAGCGGCGGGGCGGCCAGGACCAGCAGGACCGAACCGGCCAGGCCCAGCCAGAAGGCGTAGACCACGCCCCGGCGCAGCACCGCCCCCGCCTCGTGCGGCCGCCCCGCCCCCATGGCGCGCGAGCCCATCACCTGGGTCCCCACCAGCAGGCCGACGGTCACGGTCACGAAGATCGAGGTCGGCGCCCAGGCCATGGCGTGGAAGCCCAGCTGACGGGCCGAGTAGTGCCCCACCACGATGGCGTCGGTCAGCCCCATGACCATGATGCCCAGGCGCGACAGCACCACCGGCCCGGCCAGGCGCAGCAGTTCGATCAGGTCGGAGACAATGACGCCGTGCGGCTTCCCAGGGCGGGGAGCCGGCGCGGCCGCGGGACGCGACATCTTCAGGGCCTTTCAAAGAGGGGCGGAAGGTGACCGATGCCCGCGCTTTGGGCAACCCCGGTCCCGCCGGTGGCGCTTGGAACATCCGGCCGCCCCGCCGGTTTCGCCGTCTCAGCTTCAGGAGCCTTGAGATGTCCCCCGATAATTTTGGCGTCGAAACCCCGGAATTCGAAGCCGCCGCCGACCGGACGGCCCAGGCCGAACGCGACATCCAGGCTCCGCTGGACGCCAAGGAAGAGCGCTCATTCAAGGCGGACGAGGACGACAAGCCGGCGATGCAGGCCGGCGCCCGCCCCTATCCCGCCCCGCCCTTCCCCGAGCAGCACCAGGTCAAGCCGGGGGTCGAGGCCAGGCTCGATCCGGCCCCGATGTACGACGCGCCGTTCTACAAGGGCTCGGGCAAGCTGGAGGGCAAGGTGGCGCTGATCACCGGCGCCGACAGCGGCATCGGCCGCGCCGTGGCGGTGCTGTTCGCCCGCGAAGGGGCCGACATCGCCATCGGCTATCTGGACGAGGAGAAGGACGCCGAGGCCACCCGACTGGCCGTCGAGATGGAGGGCCGCCGCGCCATTGTGCTGTCCGGCGACGTGGCCGACCCGGCCTACGCCAAGGCCGCCGTCGAGCGCACGGTCGCCGAACTGGGCAAGCTGGACATCCTGGTCAACAACGCCGCCTTCCAGGAGCACGTGCTGGACTTCGAGGACCTGACCGAGGCGCACTTCGATCGCACCCTGAAGACCAATCTCTACGGCTATTTCCACATGGCCCAGGCGGCGGTGAAGGTGATCCCGCCCGGCGGGGCGATCGTCAACACCGGCTCGGTCACCGGCCTGCTCGGCAACAAGGACCTGCTGGACTATTCGATGACCAAGGGTGGCATCCACGCCTTCACCCGATCGCTGGCCACGCACCTGATCGACAAGGGCATCCGGGTCAACGCCGTGGCCCCGGGCCCGGTCTGGACGCCCCTGAACCCCGCCGACAAGCTGGGGCCTCAGGTGGCCCAGTTCGGCGGCAAGACCCCGATGAAACGCCCGGCTCAACCCGAGGAGATCGCCCCGGCCTATGTGTTCCTCGCCTCGCCCCAGACCTCCAGCTACATCACCGGCGAGGTGCTGCCGATCATCGGCGGGTACAACGGGGGCTAGGCTCTTAACCTCGACCGCTAACGAACGGCTAAGCCTGCCCGTCTAGGTTGCTCCCAAGCGCAAAACGCGCCTTCGGCTTCCCGGCCGAACCTGGAACCGGACCGTCGATGTCGTTGAACAGCATCAACACGAATGTCGGGGCGATGATCGCCCTGCAATCGCTGAACGCGATCAACCGCGACCTGTCCGACACCCTGCGCCACATCGCCACCGGCCTGGCGATCTCCAGCCCCAAGGACAATCCCGCCGTCTGGGCCATCGCCCAGAACCAGCGCGCCGAGTCCAAGTCGCTGGACGCCGTGCGCGCCTCGCTGCAGCGCGGCCAGTCGGTCACCGACGTCGCCCTGGCGGMCGGCGAAACGGTCACCGACCTGCTGACCCAGATGCGCGAGAAGATGCTGGCGGCGTCCGACACCAGCCTGTCCACCGCCAGCCGCAAGGCCCTGAACGACGACTACCTGAACCTCAAGCGCCAGATCGACCGCACCGTGGGCGCCGCCGACTTCAACGGGATCAACCTGATCTCGTCGGGCTCGACCGGCCAGATCCGCGCCCTGGCCAACGCAAACGCCACCGACACCATCGACGTCGACCACGTGGACCTGTCGACCACCGGCTCGGCCCTGTCGGGCATGCGCGCCGACCTGCTGGGCGCACCGATCAGCGCCGCCGAGATCAAGGCCATGGGCGGGGCGATCGACAACGTCACCTCCGCCCTGTCGACCCTGGGCACGCGCTCCTATGCCCTGCAGACCCACATGACCTTCATCGACAAGCTGCAGGACACGCTGGACGCTTCGGTCGGCCGGCTGGTCGACGCCGACATGGCCAAGGAGGCCACCAAGCTCCAGGCCCTGCAGATCAAGCAGCAGCTGGCGATCAAGTCGCTGAGCATCGCCAATTCCGGACCCAGCTACCTCTTGAAGCTGTTCGGCGGCTAGGGTGGGCTAGTGCGGCCAGGCCTCGGTGAGCACCTTGGCCGGTCCGCCCTTCTTCCAGCTGACCTCCAGCGCCGGTTCCTTCGGCCGCCCCTCGGCGAACAGCTCGTAGATCACCTGGCCGTCGTCCTCCGTGCTCTCGATCACCCGCACCGGCGCGATCTTCGGGACCGCCTTCACGGCCGCGTCGCGAACCGGCTGGGGCGTGGCGGACCAGGCGATGTCGCGCTGGGTCTCGACGATCTTCCAGCCCTTGCCGGTCTCCAGCAGGTCGAACTCGATCTCGGCGCCGTCCGGCAGCAAGCCCTCGACGTCATAGTAGCGGCGGTCCTCGCGCTCCTTCAGCTCGGCCCCGGTGATCTTCAGTCCGGGCGCCGCGGCGGCCACCACCTTGACCACCGACGGCGGCAGGTCGGCGGGGGCGACGGCGGTGACCTTGGTCTCGTAGGCGGCGGCGATCCCGGCGGGAGCCGCCAGGGCCAGGGCGAGGACGACGGTCCGGGCGAAGGTCGAACGCGGGGGCATGGCGGCTGTCCTTTCGAGGGAAGCGGTCGGCGACGCCCAGTATGCCCCAGATTGCGGCGAAGGCTTGAACCCGACGCCCCCTGACGCGCCGCGTCCTCGTGCTAAGCAGGGGCGTAACCCAGTGAGTCCCCATGGCCCAGCACCTCGCCCTCCTGTCCCTGCTCGTCCGCGACTATGACGAGGCCCTGGCCTTCTATGTCGGCAAGCTTGGTTTCTCTTTGGTCGAGGACAGCGACCTGGGCGGCGGCAAGCGCTGGGTCGTGGTCGCGCCGGGCGCGGTCGGCACGCGGTTCCTGCTGGCCAAGGCCGGCGATGAGCGGCAGGCGGCGGCGATCGGCGGCCAGGGCGGCGGCCGGGTCTGGCTGTTCCTGCACACCGACGCCTTCGAGGCCGACCACGCCCGGCTGAGCGCCGCCGGGGTGAGGTTCCTCGAGGAACCGCGGCACGAGGCCTATGGCAGCGTGGCCGTGTTCGAAGACCTCTACGGCAACCGCTGGGACCTGCTGCAGCCCAAGACCAAGGCMTGAACGATGCGTCGGATCCTCGCCCTCCTGCTGGTCGCCTGCGCGGCCTTGTTCGCCCTGCCTGCCCTGGCCCTACCCGTCTCGGCCCGGCCCGCGCCGCTGCGGGTGCTGTATCTGGACCAGTCGGTCGGCTGGAAACACGCCCCGGTCGCCCGGCCCGCCGACGGCGGCCTGGCCCCGTCCGAGACGGCGATGATCGCCATCGGCCAGGAGAGTGGCGTCTTCACCGCCGAGGTCACCCAGGACGCCCGCGAGATCACGCCCGAGCGGCTGGCCAAGGTGGACGTGCTGGTGCTCTACACCACCGGCGCCCTGCCCCTGTCGCCGGAGGCCTGGGCCGAGATCCAGAAGCGGGTGGCGACCGGCAAGCTGGGCTTCGTCGGCCTGCACAGCGCCACCGACACCGGCTGGCCCTATGACGGTCCGGGCGAGACCTACACCCGGTTCATCAACGGACACTTCGCCGGTCATCCCTGGACCCAGGGCACGCCCATCCGGATCGAGACCCTGGACCCCGACGCGCGGCTGACCAGCATGTGGTCGGTCAGCTTCGACTACGCCGAGGAGATCTACCAGCACAGCGACTTCGACCCGTCGAAAGTGCGGGTGCTGCAGACCCTGGACTTCGCCGGCACGGCCCTGAAGCGGCCCTACGCCGTGCCGATCGCCTGGGCGCGCCAGATCGGCCAGGGTCGGCTGTTCTTCACCAATCTGGGCCACACGCCCTCGACCTGGGACGATCCGCGCTTCGGCGCCCAGATCATCGAGGCCGTGCTCTGGACCGCCGGTCGCACCGACGGCGACGCCACACCCGATCCCGCGCGCCAGTTCCTGTGGCAGTTGAAGGCCCTGCTGAGCTACGAGCCCGTCGCCGGCCGGGACGACAAGGCGATCATCGGCCGCCTGATGAAGATGGACCCCGCCTGGCAGAAGGCGACCGCCCAGCGCATCGCCGACCTGCGCGCGGTCTATCCCAACAAGCCCGACAGCGACCGCGCCCCGTTCGACGCGGCCTACAAGGCGGTGTTGGTCGAAGTGCTGGCCAAGGGCGGGGCGCGCTAGTCCTCGAACGCCTCCGCCGCCAGCCCCCGCAGGTGCTCGGCGATGTCGGCCGGCCAGTCGGCGATCCGCGCGGCGAAGCCCTCGGCGTCGCCGGCGAACAGGGCGCGGCTCATGTCTTCGAAGCCCGGACGGTCGCCGGCCAGGACCGAGGCGAAGCGATAGGCCGCGTCGCGAGCGGCGCGGCGGCGGTCCGGTCCCTCGCTCTCGCGACGGGCGGCTTCCACCAGCTTGCGCAGGGCGACCGACGCGCCGCCCGGCTGGGCGGCCAGCCATTCCCAGTGACGCGGCAGCAGGGTCACCTCGCGCGCCGTCACGCCCAGCTTGGGGCGTCCGCGACCGCGCGGGGCGGCGTCGCCTTCGCCCAGCCGCAGGGCGATGTCCCAGGGCCCGCCGCGCAGATCGAAGTCCACCTGGCGGCCTTCGGGATCGAAGATCAGCAGCGAGGCTTCGGGCGACTGGGCCAGCCGGGCCTGGGCGGCCACGGCCACTTCCAGTTTGGGGCCGGCCGCCAACCGGCGCTCGCCCTCGAACACGACATAACCGCTCATCGCCGCAGCCCCTCGGCGTGCAGGGTCGACCGCCAGTGCTCGCGGCGCTCGACCAGCAGCGAGGCCCGGCCCAGCCGCTCCAGCCCCTTGTCGTCCAGCACCTCCAGCACCTCGAAACCGAAGGCCGCCTCGCCGTGGGCGTTCCAGGCCTGCTGCAGGGTCGGGCTGGTGTGGCCGCCGGTCCTCAGGGCGAACCAGACGCCGTTGCGGCGGGTCGAGAGATCAGGCGTGCCGCCGATCCAGACCTCGCCGGTCGTGGCGCAGCGGACGGCGTAGATTCCTGCCTGGACCTCGCGCTCCTTGTAGTCGCGCACCAGGGCGCGTCGATCGTTCATCGTTTCCATGCGCGGCTTTTTACCCGGGTATTTTGTGAAGTCAATATTACCCGGATATATTAGTCACGCACCCCGCCGCTGGCTCGCCTGGCCCAAAGGCGCTAGAGACCCCGCTCCCGTTCAGGAGGCCGCCATGGTCCGCAATCTCAAGGGCAAGCTGGTCGCGCCGGCCGCCAAGTCGCAAGTCGACCCGATCGCCCAGGCCGACATCGCCTGGTTCGAGGCCCACGAGGGCCGCGCCTTCCGCCTGCGCGACCCGGCGCCGCTGGAGTTCAAGGACCCGCTGGGCGATCCCGGCGACGGCTTCAGCTGGCGTGTGCTGGTGGCCAGGCTGGCCGACGGCGGGCGGCTGAAGCTGCCGGTGTCCCTGGCCTGGGACCTGCACAACGACCACGCCAAGGACCAGCATCTGCGGATGATCTTCGACCAGGTCGCGCCGGAGAAGGCCAAGGCGCTGGTCGCGAAATCCGGCTAGAGCCAGCTGTCGCTGAAGGACATGGTCGCGATGAATCCGGCGAAGAGGCCGTAGCAGGCCACGAAGACCGAGAGGATCGCGGCCTCGATCCTCGCGCCGTTGAGCCGCCAGATCAGATAGCCCGCGGCCAACAGCTGGGCGACCATGAAGGCGCCGACCACCAGGTCCACCCCATGGACCAGCTGGCCGCGAAAGAGGCCCGCAGCCGCCACGAACAGCTGGCTGAAGGCGACAGGCCACAGGAACAGCAGCAGACGAGGCTTGCGCCGGATCACGCCCATCGCCGCGCCGATCAGCAGGGCCAGCAGGCCGATCGCGGGGACCAAGGTCAGCACGCCGCCCGAGAACGGCCTCATCGCCGCCCCGACGAACCAGGACGGCAGCGCGCAAGACAACCAGATCAGATTTCCCAAGTTGCCCTCCCCCGAGATGCGTCGACCAGCCTAGCCTAAGCGCCCCGCCTCAGCCAGGCCGCCACGGCCCAGGCGTGGGCGTCGTGGCGCAGGGCCACCACGGCGTCGCGCGGGTCCAGCCACACCAGCGTGTGGTCGTCCTCGACCTTCAGCTCGGGCCTCTCGCCGACCACCGTCACGACGTAGACGCCGCCGTTGTTGCACACCGGCTGGCCGTCGGACTTCAGGAACGGCTGGCTGACCTCGATCACCCGCCGCCCCACCTCGACGACCAGGCCGGTCTCCTCGCCGAACTCGCGGACGACGGCGGCGGTTTCGTCCTCGCCGCCGTCCACCGCCCCGCCCGGCAGGTCGAAATAGGGATCGCGCCCCGGCTTGCGCACCTGCACCAGGGCGATCGTCCCGTTCGCGCCCTCGGCGATGCCGAAGGCCGCCCAGCGGTGCTTGTACTCCAGGCCCCGCTCGGGCGCGTCGAAGGCCAGCAAGGGATCAGTCCTTGCCGTACAGGTCGTTCCACGGATCGGCCTTGCCGGCGATCACGTCGTCGACGGTGATCTCCGGACGGTAGCCGATCTTGCCCGTGGCGCTGGCCTTCCAGGCGTCGACCACCATGTCGCGCAGCTGGGTCGCGCCGGCCGCCAGGCGGGCGTCGACGAAGGCCTTGGCCCGCGGGTCGGTGGCGGCCAGCCCGCCCTCCTTCTCCAGCTTGTAGAGCGGCTCCACATAGGTGACCGTCTCGCTGAGATAGCCGACGGTGCGCTGCTCGATCGTGCAGCCGCAATCCTTGTAGGCCGGCACCAGCTTCTTGACGTCGGCGTCGACGGCCACGGCCTTGACCAGCGGGCCCTCGAAGCTGCCGTGGGTGGCCTTGCTCTGGGTGTAGCCGTTGGGGTTGGGATAGTCGCCCCAGCCGTTGTAGTGCACCGACAGGTGCAGCGGCTGGCTGGCGTCGCCGACATAGTGGGCCCAGACGCCCAGGTCGCGGACCAGCAGCTCCTCGCGCCGCTTCAGGTCGGCGACGTAGTAGGCCTTGCGGACCTTGTCCTTCTCGCTCACCGACACCGACTTCAGGATACGCCAGTAGGTGAAGTCCTTCACCAGCTGCTGGTAGCCGTCGATGATCGAGTACGGCAGGTAGCCGGCGTTCCAGCTGTCGTGGCCGACCAGGGCCAGGCTCTTCTCGTAGTCGGCGCGGGTGGGCGGCAGGGTCTCCACCGAGAACTTCGGCCCGCCGTACATCTTCCCCTCGTCGTCGATGTCGAGGAAGTGGGCGGCGTCGCGGTCGGTGTCGTGGACCTTGCCCGAGCCCTTCCAGCGGTCCGGCTCGCGGGCGTATTCGCCGATCGCGGCCACCGCCTCCGGGGTGCGCAGGAAGGCCGGCAGGTCGCTGGGGAAGCTCTCGGCGGCGACGACGCCGACCATGCGGTGGCCCCAGGCGCCCCAGGCCAGGGCCGAGCTCGCGGGGGCGGCCAGGGCGACGACCAGCGCGGCGCTGGTCAGCAGGCGGCCGAGGGGACGGCCAAGGGGGCGGCCAAGGGGGCGGGCAGACGACTTCATGAGCGCTCCAACGAACTGAGGCCGCGCCGGCTCCGGCGATCGCCGCGACTCGGCCGGTCCCCGGGACCTGCTCGAGACGTGTGCGCCGCCACAAAAGCCGTGGGCGACTCCGGTTTATGCCACCCGGACGACGACCGCCAGAGCGCGCCGCGCGAGCGACCGAGCGTCAGCACGCAAACCCTTGCCCACCAAGCGATAGCGGGCGCCGTGGAACCAAAACCCGCCTCGAACGATGGCGCCGGACGCCGCCGTTAAGGATGCAGCGCGGCATCGGGTCGCCCGCAAGTGGGTTGTCACGCCCCCGTGATCTTAGTAATCAGGCCGCCGACCGAGACCTATACGCCGATAAGAGGAACCCCTCGATGCGACGCACGTTTGCGGGATTTCTGGCCGCCGCGGCCATGTCCATCGCCCTCCCCGCCCTGGCCGCCGACGCCGCGCCCATGCGCAGCGACCCGCTGGGCGACCTGATCACGGGCGCCCTGACGGGCACCCTGCCGGGCTCGGTCGAGTACAAGATGAAGGCCACCCTGTACCACGCCGGCGCCAAGGGCATCCGCGCCCTGGACAGCCTGGGCTGCAAGGTCGTGGCCATGCGCACCCTGGCCGTCGACACCAACGTGATCCCGCGCCGCACCGTGGTGTTCATCAAGGAAACCGTCGGCCTGCCGATGCCCAACGGCGAAACCCACGACGGCTACTGGTACGCCTCCGACGTCGGCGGCGCGATCAAGGGCAACAAGCTGGACCTGTTCAGCGGCAAGGGCGCGGCCTCGATGAAGCCGCTGATGCCCCTGAACCTCTCGACCCTCTCGGTGACCAAGGTCGGCGAGTTCAAGGGCTGCCCGCCGGAATAGGCGGCGACGGGGCGGTGAGCGCCTCACCCCATATCCCCCTCTATCCCCGCCTCGGCCTCGCACGGCGAGGGCTCGACCTGTCGCGTCCCGTCCGTCAGCGCCGTCCTGGCGAGGGTGATCCCCAGGCGCCGACGGATCTCACGACGGACATAGTCGACGCGCGCCGGCGTGCGGCCCGCATCGTCCCCCTGGCCTTCGACCCGTCCCTCCGCCGCCAGGCGGGCGGCGCGATGGGCGGCGCGGACTTTGGACCTCGGCATGGTTCGTCTCCTTTCGACATGACGCGGCCGCCTCACGCGGCGAGCCGCTGAAGTTCGGGGAGGGCTGCGGAGCGCCGGGCCAGGCCCGGAAGCTTTGAATGAATTACCGTTTCGACCAGGACCGACGCTCCGCGCGATCGTTATCCGGGAGCGTCCGGCGGTCGGCCCTGTTCGGACCTCGCCGATCTTAGCCCCCGACGGGCGGGCCGGGCTCGCGTCGCCCGGTCCCGGAACGCATGGGTCACCCCATGCCTGCCGCCCCCGCCGGCCCCTTCGTCAACGCCGTATCCGTGTTCCGGGCTCGGCCAGCACCAGATGACGAGGGTCGCGGCCCCTCACGAGACCGCCGCCGACGAGCACGCCCGCTCGACCGCCCCCCAAGGCCGCGAAGGTCGCAGGCCTTAGCGCCCTCCCCATCGCCTCGAGGTGGTCTGATTATGCGGCGGCGTGAGAGGGGGAGGATAAGTGATTTCGAAGCGTTGTTTTCGTTCAGGAAACACGCCGGGAGAGAGGGGCATAAGTTTTTGAATCCCTCTCTCTTTGAGAGAGGGAGGGGCCCGCCGCGAAGCGGTGGGAGGGTGAGTGGTTACAATCTCTCAGGACAAGGCGCCGAGGAAGACGGCGCGATCTCCCCTCGACCGACCGGCCAGCGCCAGAAGGCGACATTCGGATTCAGCCAGCAAGCGGACGCTCCTAGGCCTCCGCGACCTTCACCGTTGGGACCTTCCTAGAGCTCGGTCACATCTCGTCGGCACCAGCGTTCTATTGAAGGTTGAGAATGGCATGCTCTTGCAGGTCTAAGCGACGGAATCTCTGGGAAAATGCAGCGCCCATGGCAAAGCTTTGGCATGGCAATTTGCCTGAGCTTGGCTATCATGGGTTTCAAACTCTCATACTGCACGCGAGGGGCGGCAGATGACGCAGATCGACCTGTTCAAAGAGGAGGATCCGGCGCTCCTGGTGAAGCTGCCTATGCTTCAGTACGGCCCCATCAAGACCGACGCCGGCCAGGTGCGCGCCATCCTGAGGAGCGCGGAAGACGTCGCGGCGAAGCCCATCGGCGACATGCAGACCTCACCGCGCATCAAGGAGCCGGCGTACGAACTTCCGAACGGCGAGTCCGTCGTCATCACGACGCGCAAGGCGACTGCGCGACCGGCGAGCATTGACGGAGTACTTGTCAAGGATGCCGCCGGCGACCTGACCTGGCTCCATCACCGCGAGATCGACGCGCTCGAAGCGGATGCCTCGAAGCGGGGTTGGCCGGCGGTCGTGGAAGACCGCGCAGGTCAATGGGAGAACAAGCTGTCGTTCCGCCGGGAGTGGCCGAACGAAGACGGCACGGTCGACGAGGACAAGCGCGGGCTCCGCCCTCCGCAGCTCGGCGCGCTTCACGCCATCGGCTCCCACTGGAGTCTCCAGACCCAGACCGGCACGGTCGTCATGCCGACCGGCACGGGCAAGACCGAGACCATGCTGGCGACGCTCGCGGCCTATGTGCGCAAGCCCATGCTGGTCGCGGTACCGTCCGACGCGTTGCGCTCGCAAACCGCCAGGAAGTTCCTCACGTTCGGCCTGCTTCGCTGGTTAAAGGTTCTCTATCCCGACGTGCCGAACCCCATCGTGGGCGTAGTCACCAAGGTGCCGAAGACCGTGGGGGCGCTGGAGATCTTCGAGCGGTGCAACGTCATCATCGGCACGATGAGTTCGTTGGCCGATGCAGACGCTGAACCGCTGTGGCCGGAAATTGTGAAGCGTGTCGGCGTACTCGTCATTGATGAAGCGCACCATGTGGGTGCGCGTCGCTGGACCGGATTTCGGGAGGCGTTTGCCGGTAAGCCGGTACTGCAGTTCACGGCGACGCCGTTCCGGCGCGACGGCAACGTCGTGGATGGCCAAGTCATTTACAGCTACCCGCTGCGGATGGCGCAGGCGGATGGGTACTTCAAATCCATCACCTTCGAGCCGGTCTACGAGGCGGTGCCAAGCGACGCCGACCGGGCGATTGCGGAAGCCGCAGTGGCGCGCCTACGCGGCGACCTGAAAGCGGGTCTGAACCACCTCATGATGGCCCGGTGCGTGAGCATCGACCGGGCGAAGGTCGTTCACGACCTCTACAGGGGCCTTGCCAAAGACCTGAACCCCATCCTCGTCCACTCCGACATGACGGACGCGGCGGCGCGGATTGAAGACCTGCAGCAGGGCCGCAGCCGCATCGTCGTTTGCGTCAACATGCTGGGCGAAGGCTTCGACCTGCCCGAGCTGAAGGTCGCGGCCATCCATGACCTGCATAAGAGCCTGGCCATTCTGCTGCAGTTCACCGGCCGCTTCACGCGGACGGCCGCGAAGAACATCGGCGACGCGACGGTCATTGCGAACATCGCTGAACCTAACGTCTCGGCAGCGCTTGAGCGCCTCTACAGCGAGGACGCCGACTGGAACGAGCTGCTGAGCGAGATGAGTTCGGAAGCGKCGAACGATCACGCCCGCCTCACCAAGTTCCTGAACGAGGCGAAGCGCCTGGATGATAGCGGGCGGGACGATGAGGACACGGCGGTCTCGCAGAAGCTGCTCCGGCCGACGCTGAGCACGCTCTTCTTCGAAGCGGACTCGTTCACACCGCGGAAGTTTCACGAGGGGCTGCCTTCGGCGTTCGTGCCCTACCGGGTGTGGCTGCACGAACCGTCTCGTACGCTCTACTTCGTGACGCGCTCAGAGCCGACGGTGAAGTGGAGCCGTTCGAAGGCCGTGCGGGACAAGAAGTGGAACCTCTTCATCCTGCACCACGACCCGAAGCGGAAGCTGCTCTATCTCTCCTCGACCGACCATGACTCGACCTTCGCCGACTTGGCGAAAGCCGTGAGCACGGGCGCGAAGCTCATGTCCGGTGACGTGATGTTCCGGAGCATGGGCCGCATCAACCGCCTCATTTTCCAAAACTTCGGCGCGAAGAAGCACGGTCGCCGGAACCTCTCCTATGTCTCCTACACCGGGGCCGAGGTCACGACCGCGCTCAGCGCGATCGAGAAGAGCGGCTCGGTGAAGGCCATGCTGAGCGGGATGGGTTGGGAAGGTGGTCAGCAAGTCACCATCGGCTGCTCGGGCAAGGGCCGCGTGTGGTCTCGGGAGCAAGGCTCGGTGCCGCGCTTCAACGAGTGGTGCGAGGGTGTCGGCGACAAGCTCATCGACCCTGCCATCGACACATCGAAGCTCATCGACCACGTGCTGTTGCCGACCGTGGTCGACAAGCTGCCGGGCGCGGAGTTGCTCAGCGTGGAGTGGCCGGTCGAGATGCTCCGCCAGGCCGAGGAGCGAATCGAGTTTTCCGACGGCAAGCGCGATGGGGCGCAGACGACGTTCGATCTGGTCGTGACCGGCATCGACCGCGCGGCCAACACCATCGACTTCGAGTTGGTCGAGGCGCTCACCGGCAATTGGGGGACGTTCCGCTACGCGCTAGGGGCGACCTATACGGTCACGCAGGTCGCCGGCCCGATGGTCACGCTCACCATCGGCAAGCTGTCGAGCGAGCTGGCCGCCTACTTCTCGGAGTACCCGCCCCTCTTCCGCTTTGTGGATTTGTCGGAGCTGGACGCGAACCTGCACATTGTTCCGCAGAACCCCTACGAGCTGAAGCTCGATGACGCGCTCTTCGAGACGTGGAGCTGGAAGGGCGTGAATCTTGAGAAGGAGTCGATGTGGAAGGGCGATGAGCGTCGTGACGACTCAATCCAATGGCACGTCGCGAAGGAGTACGTCGCGGCCGATTACGACGTCGTGTTCGATGATGACGCCGCCGGTGAAGCGGCCGACCTCGTCTGCATCAAGGCGGTTGACGACCACATCAAACTCGCATTGGTTCACTGCAAGTTTGCGGGCGGCGCGACGCCGGGCGAACGCGTGAAGGATGTCGTCGAAGTGTCCTCGCAGGCCGTGCGCTCCGCGCGATGGCTCGGCAAGTTCTCGCAGCTTGTGCATCACCTGAAGGTGCGCAACGAGGCGCTGAAGGTGGGTACGCGGACGACGCGTTTCCTCAAAGGCGGGCCAAGCGACCTCAACCGCCTCTTGAAGATGGCCCGCTTCAATCCGGTGCGCGCCGACATCGTCATCGTGCAGCCGGGACTGACGAAGGCCGGGCGGACGGACGCACAGTCGGCCGTCCTTGCGGCGGCGGTCATCTATCTGAAGGAGACCGTTGGCATCGATCTCAGCATAGTTTGCAGCTAGCGCCTAAAGGGTCAGCCTGAGTGCCTCTTGCAGGGCAGCTGCGGCTGCGTCCGCTCGACTTCGCTAGGGGGTCACGCAGAGTGTCTTAGTGCGGACCTTCCGAAGGTCTTCGATGAGTCAGAGACCTTCGATCGACGCCACGGAGACGGCGTAACCCCTCACCCTCCCACCGCCTGACGGCGGCGGGCCCCTCCCCTCTCTCTATGAGAGAGGGTTTCCCAGGCCCCCGCCGCCCCTGCCCCCTACTTCAGCGGCAGGAACAGCTCGACCACCACCTCGTGCACCGACGCGTTCGGGGGGAACGAGAAGTGGCGCTGGCAGTAGATCGGGAAGTCGCGCGCCTCCTCGCCGCTGGCGGGCAGCCAGTCGCGGTAGAGATAGAGGGCGGCCGGCTCCAGGTTGTGGGTGTCGTGGACGACGCGCAGCACCGCGCAGCGTCCGCCGGGGATCTCGCCCGCCTTCATCACCGGGTCGTCTTCGGCGATGGGCCGGTCGGTGCCGATGCACAGGTCCATGCTGTAGTCGGCGGGGTTCTCGGGAATCCGTTCCGACCGGAAGATGTTGTAGGTCGAGCTGGTCTCGGGCGACAGGCCGGCGGCTTTGCGCCAGGCGATGAACCGCTCGATGGTGTCGCCGAGCGTCGCCCGGTCGCCGCGATGTTCCAGCACCGCCACCGGGGTCGGGGGCGTTTCGCGGATCATCACGTCGTCCGGGGTGTAGGTGATGGGCATGAGCTTGCTCCTGGCGTTGTCCAATGGCCCGAAGGCCGCAAGCCACGGCGCCCAGTCGGGCGATTTTCGGAACGACGAAGGCGATTGGCCGAACCTCCGCCGGAAGGCGCGGGCGAAGGCGTCGGGGGCGTCGTACCCGGCCTCCATCGCGATTTCCGTGACGCTCTGGGCGCCCTTGGAGGCCAGCCGGTGCGACGCCCGCTTCAGGCGGGCCAGCTGGACATAGCTGTGCACGGACAACCCGAAGGTCGCCATGAACTGCCGGTGGAAGTGGAACTTGGAGAAGGCCGCGACGCGGCTCATCGTGTCCAGGTCCAGGTCACCGTCCAGATGCTGGTCCACATGGTCCAGCACCCGCTGCATCCGGGCTTCGTAGTTTCGAACCGCCGCCTTCATCGTCACCCTTTTCCGTGGTGGCGTCAGATAGCCGCGCGCCGCCGGATCGTGCTCGACCGATCTTGCGGTTTAGCCGGAATGGAGCGGACTTTCCTCCGTGGCGTGCGGGCGCCCATCCCGCGTGGACAAAGGTCGATGGACGCGGAGGGCTGGCGCCCTAGATCCCCTCGCCCACGGTGGGCGCGGCGCCCGGGGCCCGGGCGACGTGGATGCCGCACTCGGTCTTGTCCTGGCMCGCCCAGCGGCCGGCGCGGACGTCGGCGTTGGGGTCGTCGACCGGCTTGGTGCACGGCCAGCAGCCGACCGAGGGGAAGCCCTGGCTGACCAGCGGGTGGGTCGGCAGGTCGTGCTCGGCGACATAGGCCTCCAGCTCGGCCTTGCCCCAGTTGGCCAGGGGATTGAACTTGATCTGGCCTTCGGCCTGTTCGACCACGGCCAGGCGCAGGCGGTCGCCGCCGTGGAAGCGCTTGCGGCCGGTGGTCCAGGCGGCGAACTCGCCCAGGGCGCGGTCCAGCGGCAGCACCTTGCGGATGTGGCAGCAGGCGTCGGTATCGGTGCGCCAGAGGTCCGACTTGGGGTCGGTGACGGCCAGGTCGGCGAAGGCCGGGCGCAGGTCGCGCACGTCGGTCAGGCCCAGCTTGGCGGCCAGTTGCTTGCGGTAGTCCAGGGTCTGGCCGAACAGCATGCCGGTGTCGAGGAACAGCACGGGGATGTCCTTGGACACCTGGCTGGCCAGGTGCAGCAGCACCGCCGATTCCGCGCCGAACGAGCTGACCAGGGCCAGCTTGTCACCGAAGGTCTCGTAGGCCTTGCGCAGGATGGTCAGCGGGTGGGCGTCGCGCAGTTCGGCGTCCAGCCGCGCGGCCAGGGTCGGCTGCGCCGCGACAGCCGGCTTCACCTCGATCGCGGACTGGTCGTAGGCCATCAGACAGCCCTTTCCTCGAACGCGACCCGACGATGGTCGGCGGCGCGCTGATAGACGTGGCGGAAGCGGTGCGCCGCCTTGGTCCAGGCCTCGGGCGTCGCGCCGTCGGCGGGTTCGAAGGCGTCAAAGCCGCAGCGGACCATGAAGCCGGCCTGCTCCTGCAGCACGTCGCCGACGGCCCGGATTTCGCCCGTGAAACCCAGGCGCTCGCGCAGCAGGCGGGCCGAGGTGTAGGCGCGGCCGTCGCGGTATTTCGGGAAGGCCAGGGCCACCACCGACAGGCGCGGCAGGTCGTAGGCCAGGGCCTCGACCTCCTGGTCCGGCTCGACCCGCACGCCGACGCGGCGGCTGTTGGACAGCAGGATCTCGCCTTCCGCCTGGAAGCGGGCCAGCGACAGGATCACGTCGCCCTCGGGCAGGACGTCGTCGTCGCCCACGTGGACGAAGCCGTCCTCGGCCCATTCGGCGGCGAAATCCTTGCCGCTGGGATCGCCGGTCAGCTTAATCAGCTTGGGCATAGACAGCCTCCTTGAACGGCTCGAGGCCGACGCGGCGATAGGTGTCGAGGAAGCGCTCCTCGCCGGTGCGGATGTGCAGATAGGCTTCGACCAGGGCGTCGATGGCCGGGGCCACCTTGTCGGCCGACAGGCCCGGGCCGAGGATCTTGCCGATGCTGGCGTCCTCGGCGCCCGAGCCGCCCAGCGACAGCTGGTAGAATTCCTCGCCCTTCTTGTCGACGCCCAGGATGCCGATGTGGGCCACGTGGTGGTGGCCGCAGGCGTTGATGCAGCCGCTGATCTTGATCTTCAGCTCGCCCACCTTCTCGGCCCGGTCGGGGTCGGCGAACTTCCGGGCGATGTCCTGGGCGATCGGGATGGCGCGGGCGTTGGCCAGGGCGCAGTAGTCCAGGCCCGGGCAGGCGATGATGTCGCTGGCCAGGTCGATGTTGGCGGTGGCCAGGCCCGCGGCCTCCAGCGCCGCGTACACGGCCGGCAGGTCGTCCAGCTTGACGTGCGGCAGGACCAGGTTCTGGGCGTGGGTGACGCGGATGTCGTCCAGGCTGTAGCGCTCGCCCAGGTCGGCCACGACGTCCAGCTGGTCGGCGGTGGCGTCGCCCGGGGTCTGGCCGATGGCCTTCAGCGACACCTCGACGATGGCGTAGCCCGGCACCTTGTGCGGCTTGACGTTGTTGCGGACGAAGCGCTGGAGGGCCGGGCTGGCGGCGCGCGCGGCCTCGAAGGCCTCCGACACGGCCGGCAGGGTCTCGAACCGGGGCTGGGCGAAGGCGGCGCGGATGCGGTCCAGCTCGGCGACCGGCAGGTCGGCGCGCTCGGCGCTGATCTTGCCCCACTCCTCTTCGACCTGGCGGGTGAATTCCTCGATGCCCAGGGCGGCGACCAGGATCTTGATCCGGGCCTTGTAGATGTTGTCGCGGCGGCCGTGGCGGTTGTAGACGCGCAGGATCGCCTCGATGTAGCTGAGCAGGTGCTCGGCCGGCAGGTACGAGCGGACCGTCTGGGCGATGTAGGGCGTGCGCCCCTGGCCGCCGCCGGCCAGCACCTCGAAGCCGACCTGGCCGTCACGCCCCTTGCGCAGGAACAGGCCGATGTCGTGGGTCTTGACCGCCGCGCGGTCGGTCAGGGCGCCGGTGACGGCGATCTTGAACTTGCGCGGCAGGAAGCTGAACTCGGGGTGCAGGGTCGACCACTGGCGCAGGACCTCGGACCACACGCGCGGGTCGTCGATCTCCTCGGCCGTGGCGCCGGCGTAGGGGTCGGCGGTGACGTTGCGGATGCAGTTGCCGCTGGTCTGGATGGCGTGCAGGTCGACCTCGGCCATGGCGTCGAGGATGTCGGGCACGTCCTTCAGCTTGATCCAGTGGAACTGCAGGTTCTGGCGGGTGGTGAAGTGGCCGTAGCCCTTGTCGTAGGTGCGGCCGATCCAGGCCAGGCGGCGGACCTGCCTGCTGTTCAGCGAGCCGTACGGGATGGCGATCCGCAGCATGTAGGCGTGCAGCTGCAGGTACAGACCGTTCATCAGCCGCAGCGGCTTGAACTGGTCCTCGGTCAGCTCGCCGGCCAGGCGGCGGGCCACCTGGTGGCGGAACTCGTTGGAGCGGTCCGTCAGGAACTCGCGGTCGATGGCGTCGTACAGGTACATGCGGCTTACTTCCTGCGGATCAGGTCGACGCGGCCGGTCGAGCGGGCCGCGCCGTCGGCGTGGCGCAGCGCCTCGACCACCTCGCCGCCGACGGCCTGCTTGCCGTGGGTGGGTTCGTTGGTGGGGCCCAGGGCCCGGATGCGTTCGCGGTAGCTGACCGGCGCCCAATGGCCGGCCGAGGGGGTCAGGTCGATCGAATAGACGTCGATCACCACGGTCGGCTGGGCCTTGCCCGTCGCCACGGCGGCCTCGACCTCGGCGTCCTGGGCCTCGTCGAACAGCTGGGCGTCGCCGAAGCCCTCGATCCAGGCGCCGCCTTTCCAGAACACGACTTCGCCGTCGATCAGGCGATTGGCGGTGATGGCTTTCATGAACGCAGGCTCGCGGACTGGAGAACTTGGAGATCGGCCAGGTCGGGCGAACCGACGTCAGCCATGGCCATGGCCTCGCCCACCATCAGCAACGCCGGGCCGTTCAGGCCCTCGGCGGCGACGGCCAGGCCGGCCAGGGTGGTCAGGATGCGGCGCTCGTCGGGGCGGCTGGCGTTCTCGACGATCAGGGCCGGGGTCGAACCCGCGCGGCCGGCGGCCGTCAGGCGCTCGGCGATCAGGCCGGCGGTCGAGACGCCCATGTAGACGACGACGGTCTGGTTCGGGCGCGCCAGGGCGGTCCAGTCGAGGTCCGGTTCACCGTGGGCCGCGTGGCCGGTGACGAAGGTCACGGCCTGGGCCGCGCCGCGATGGGTCAGGGGCGCGCCGGCCCCGGCCGAGGCCGCCAGGGCGGCGGTGACGCCGGGAACCACGGTGCAATCGACGCCGGCTTCGCGGCAGGCGGCCAGTTCCTCGCCGCCGCGGCCGAACAGGAACGGGTCGCCGCCCTTCAGCCGCACGACCTCCAGCCCTTCCAGGGCCAAGGCCACCAGCAGCTGGTTGATGTCGTCCTGCGGCAGGGTGTGGCGCGACTTGCGCTTGGCGACGTTGATCCGCCGCGCCGCCGCGGGCGCCAGGTCGAGAATCTCGTCGGAGACCAGGCCGTCGTGGACGACCACCTGGGCGGCCTGCAGGGCCTTCAAGGCCTTGATCGTCAGCAGGTCGGGATCGCCGGGCCCCGCGCCGACCAGGGTCACTCGGCCGGGGACGCGCACGCTCGTCCCGCCGCCGAGGGCGACGAGACCGGCTTTCGGCCGCGAGACGGATCGGACCGTGGGCCGAGCCATGCGATTCAGGTCCTCTATAAGCCAGACGCCACTGCCGACGCCCCGGACCGGCGACTTCGCCAAACCGGTTACGCCGAAAGCATTGCGGGGCGAACCCTAGGGTCCGCCCCGCCCGCGTTCACCGACGAAAAGGGCCATCTCCGTCAGCGAACGCTTGCAAATTGGGCGGCGACGGGCCAATTCGCAAACAAGGTCTTCTGCCGGGGCGTTCAGTAAAACTCATGGAAAGACAGTCAGAACGGCGCCGCCTCCCGCCCTTGAACGCCCTGCGTGCGTTCGAGGCGGCTGCGCGTCACCTGAACTTCAGCCGCGCCGCCGACGAGCTGTCGGTGACGCCCGGCGCCGTGAGCCAGCAGATCCAGAACCTCGAGGACTATGTCGGCGCGGCCCTGTTCAAGCGCACGCCCAAGGGCCTGCTGCTGACCGACGCCGCCCAGACCGCCCTGCCCGCCCTGCGCGAGGCCTTCGACCGCCTAGCCGAGGCCGCCAGCCTGCTGACCGCCGCCGTCGACGGCCGCCGCCTGACCCTGACCGCCGCCCCCTCGTTCGCCGCCAAGTGGCTGGTGCCGCGCCTCGGCAAGTTCGAGCAGGCCCAGCCCCAGGTCGACGTCTGGCTGTCGGCCGGCATGGAGGTCGTCGACTTCGCCGCCGGCGAGGTCGACCTGGCCATCCGCTACGGCTCGGGCCGCTATCCGGGCCTGGAGGTCATCCGCCTGCTGAACGAGACGGTCGTGCCTGTCGCGTCACCTGAACTCCTGGCCACCAACCCTTTGGAATCGCCCGAGGATCTGGCCCACCACATCCTGCTGCACGACGGCTCGCCCGACGCCGACGACAGCTGCCCGGAYTGGGCCATGTGGCTGGCCGCGCGGGGCATCAAGTCGGTGGACGGGGCGCGGGGCCCGCGCTTCAACCAGTCCAGCCTGGTGATCGAGGCGGCCGCCAACGGCCGGGGCATCGCCCTGGCCAAGCAGACCCTGGCCCAAGCTGATCTCGACGCCGGCCGCCTGGTCATCCCGTTCGAGGCCGCCACCGCCGTCGACTTCGCCTATTACGTCGTCCACCCCAAGGCCAAGGGCCGCCTGCCGCAGGTGAAGGCCTTCGTCTCGTGGCTGCAGGCCGAGGCGGCGGCCCACGAAGCCGCCCTTCTGACCATGGACAACGGCGCGGGCATCTAGCTCAAGGTTTCGGGTGGCCCCGGCCGCCGGAACCGGCTTAAAGGGGCGCATGATCAAGACGACTCTCACGGTCGACGAGCGCCTCGCCCCCGCCGACTGTTCGACCATGCTCGACGTTCGCAAGGGCGTGGACGCCCTGGACCGGGCTCTGGTCCAGCTCCTGACCGAGCGTCAGGGCTACATGGACGCCGCCGCCCGCATCAAGGCCGACCGCTCCAAGGTGTTCGACCGCGCGCGGATCGAGGACGTGGTGGAGAAGGTGAAGGCCGCCGCCCGCGAGTCGGGCCTGTCGGAAGCCATCGCCGAGCCCGTCTGGCGCACGCTGATCGACCGCTGCATCGCGTATGAGTACGACAGCTGGGATAAGACGAAGGGCTGACTGAGCGCCGGCCGGGGACATGCCCTTGCGGCGTGTCCCCAGCAGCATCCACGGAGCCAGGACTTGGGGACACGCCACAAGGGCATGTCCCCGTCAGAAGTCGTGGCTTAATTCCCGTCGATCAGGTTGCCGATCTGGCCCAGGATCGAGCCCTCGCCGCGGTTGCCGCCGCCGCCCTGGGCCGCCTGCAGCATCCGGCCGGCCAGGCGCGAGAACGGCAGGGACTGGATCCACACCTTCCCCGGACCGCGCAGGCGGGCGAAGAACAGGCCCTCGCCGCCGAACAGCACGCTGCGCACGCCGCCGGCCATGATCAGGTCGAAGTCGACGCCCGGCGTGTAGGCGGCCAGGCACCCCGTATCGACGTGCAGCTCCTCGCCGGCCTTCAGCTCGCGCTCGACCAGGGCGCCGCCCATCTGGACGAACACCCAGCCGTCGCCGTCCAGGCGCTGCATGATGAAGCCCTCGCCGCCGAACAGGCCGGTCATCACCCGCTTCTGGAAGTGGATGCCGATCGACACGCCGCGCGCCGCGGCCAGGAAGCTGTCCTTCTGGCAGATCAGCGAGCCGCCCAGCTGGCCCAGGTTCAGCGGCAGGATGTTGCCCGGCGTCGGCGCGGCGAAGGCCACCCGCGCCTTGCCCGAGCCGGTGTGGGTGAAGACGGTGGTGAACAGGCTCTCGCCGGTGACCAGGCGCTTGCCCGCCCCCAGCAGCTTGCCCATGAAGCCCCCGCCGTTGTCGCCCGAGCCGTCGCCGAACACCGTGGTCATCTGGACGCTGGCGTCCTTCCAGACGAAGGCCCCGGCCTCGGCCACGGCGCTCTCGCCCGGATCCAGCTCGATCTCCAGGAACTGCAGCTCCTGGCCCTTGATCTCGAAATCGATGTCGTCGGCGACGGCGGCGCTGCGATGATGCGACCAGGGACCGTTCGTCATGGTGTTTGAGGCTCCGTTGGATTCGGCGGCAGCTTAGGCAGGCGAACGGCGTGACGCCAATTACGCATCCTTAAATTGACCGCGCCGCGAAGCTTGGGTGCAATCCCGACACAAGGAGTTCCCGCATGCGTCACGTCGCCCTCCCGTTCGTCGCCCTCCTGCTGACCGCGACCGCTGCCCAGGCGGACGATGTCGAGACCCGGATCAAGGCGGTGACCGAAGGCCTGCGCCCGGCGGTGGCGGTGACCGGCCGACCGGTCCAGCGCTCGACCCTGGTCCACGACATGGCCGAACTGCACGTGCCCGGCGTGGCCATCGCCGTGATCAAGGGCGGGAAGATCGACTGGGCGCGGGGCTTCGGCGTCACCCACGAGGGCGGCGAGGCCGTGACGGACCGCACGCCCTTCCAGGCCGGCTCGGTCAGCAAGCCGATCGCCGCCATGGCCGCCCTGAAACTGGTCCAGGACGGCCGCCTGCCGCTCGACGCCGACGTCAACACGGTGCTGAAGAGCTGGAAGCTGCCCGCCAGCCCCTATACGGCCCAGACGCCGGTCACCCTGCGCGCCCTGCTCTCGCACACGGCGGGCACCACGGTGCACGGCTTCGCCGGTTATGCGGCCGGCCAGCCCGTTCCCACCGCGCCTCAGGTGCTGGACGGCGCGACGCCGGCCAACTCCAAGCCCGTCGTCGTCGACGCGCCCGTGGGCCAGGCCTATCGCTATTCCGGCGGCGGCTACACGATCGCCCAGCAGATGATGGTCGACGCCACGGGCGAGACCTTTCCGGCCCTCGTGCGCCGCACGGTGTTCAAGCCGGTCGGCATGGCCGACAGCAGCGAGGACCAGCCGCTGGACGCCCAGCGCCTGGCCMATGTCGCCTGGCCGCACAACGCCGTGGGCGCGCCCATAGCCGGTGGTCCGCACGTCTATCCCGAGATGGCCGCCGCGGGGCTGTGGACCACCGCCGACGACCTGGCCCGCTTCGTGATCGACCTGCGCGGCGCGGCGCGCGGCGAGACCGGTCACGCGCTTTCGCCGGCCACGGCCCGGCTGATGCTGACCCCGGTCAAGTCCGAGTACGGCCTGGGCGTGGGCGTGCATGGCGAGGGCGACAAGGCCTATTTCAGCCATGACGGCTCCAACGCCGGCTACAAGGCCACAATGGTGGGCTACCTGGCCTCCGGCGACGGCGTGGTGGTGCTGACCAACGGCGACCAGGGCTATGAGCTGGGCAATCGGATCGTTCGCGCCGTGGCCGCCGCCTACGGCTGGCCCGACCAGCGGCAGGTGGTCCGCACGGCCACGGCCCTGACCGCCGACCAGCGCGCGCCCTACGCCGGCACGTTCCTGATCCCCAGCGTCGGCGACTTCACGATCCACCCCGGGCCCGACGGCCTGATCGCCGAAATCTGGAAGGGCTCGACCGAACCGCTGGTCGCCGAGTCGGCGGGGAACTTCTTCCTGGTGTCGTCGAACCTGACCCTGACCTTCACCGATCCCGACCACGGGACCCTGGCGCTGGACGGGTTCAAGGGCGAGTTCACGCGGAAGCCGTAGCGCCTACCCCTTCAGCGACCGCAGCGCCCGTTCGTGGGCGTAGGCGGCGATGTCCATCAGGGCCACGTCCAGGGCGTCGCGCACCTGGTCCAGGCTGGCGGTCCCCGCCTCGGCCTCGGCGCAGACGTCGCCCAGCTGGAACGCCCCCACGCCGCGCGCCGCGCCCTTCACCGTATGGACCGCGTCGCGCCAGCCGGGATGGCCCGGATCGAGCATCGGCGTCCACAGCGCGGCCTGTTCGCGGAACAGCGCCAGCACCTCGTCAATGACCGCGGAATCGTCCATCGCGAACCCTTCCAGGTAAGCGAAATCGACGGCTCCGCTGATATCTCGTCTGGCCAAAAAATAGTCCCTTGCGTTCCAAGATTCTTTGAGTATGTTCCGCGCCTCGCCGCCGAGGCACTCCACTGCTTCGGGCCGAGCGGGCGCATAGCTCAGTTGGTAGAGCAGCTGACTCTTAATCAGCGGGTCGTAGGTTCGAATCCTACTGCGCCCACCATTTTCCAAGCATTTTCAGTAGCTTACATTTTTTGTAGCTTCTGGGAATGCTCGGTATGGATTTGCCATCCATAACTAGGCATTCCCAATGATTTCAGCATGTTCGCTTCGCGGTCTCCGTTTGGTGCTAATCCGTGGCGCTCGCTCCATGGCGCATGAATGGCACGCGAGCATTCCGCCTAGCTGCCTCCAAAGCTCCCTCAAAACGTAGTTTGCCAAGAAAGAAAGCTCGCCTTTGACGGACAGGTGCTCAGGCGATTAGGAGACCTGAAGCCCGCTCCCTAAAAGCGCGAGCGCATCGACACCCAACACCTTCGCAAACTTCTCGACCACGGCCAACGTTGGATTGCGCGTCCCACGCTCGATCTGTCCGACATAGGTATAGGCAAGCCCAACCTCGTCGGCCAGCGCCTCTAAGCTTTGCCCACGCGCCTGGCGTAGCCGACGAACGTTCGCCCCGAAAATTTGCGCCAAGCCCATGAGGCGCAAGCGCAACGAATCCTCAACCTTGAGCCAGTCACTATAGTGATCAATTGGCACTAATGGAGGACGGCAATGTCGAGTTCGGGTGAATCAGATTGGGTCAGCACTGCCGCCGGCGGCATCATCTTTCTCGCCCTGGTCGCCATGGCGGGAGTATTCGTGGTGGATCGCTTCCAGGCGATGTTCACGCCCAAACAATATGCCGCAACACAGGCCACACAGCATGCCGAGCGGGAGGCAGAGAGCGCTCGCGCGGCCGCGACGGAAAAGATGGTCGCCGATGAGAAGGCAAAGGCCGATGCAAAGGAGTGGCAGGCGAATATCTATTACGGAATCGCGTCGGCTTCTTACAGCACGATGAAGGCCTCGCTCCGCGATCCAGACAGCGCGATCTTCCGCGACGTCTGGGCCGTCAATGGGACGCTTGATGGCTCACCGGTGACCGCTGCATGCGGTGTTGTAAACGCCAAGAACGCCTACGGCGCCTATGTCGGCGAACAGCCCTTCATGGCCACCAGCATAGTATGGACGCCAGACAAGCCTGGGTTCGCGGAGGCCTATCGTTCCGTCTGTCTCGATGGTGAGAAGCTGATGGAAATGCATTGATTGCACTCGGTTTGCAGCACATCGCCAACGTTTGGGCTTCGGGATCGGCTGATGCGCCAGAAGTCGACATCTGGCACACGTCCAAGAACTGGACGTTCAGATTCCTGTGAGCATCCCGCGGGCTACGATGGAGGCGATGCGCGATTAATGGGAACAGTTATGCTCAAGCTCTAGCGTCGGCGGCTGGTTTACGTGATTGCAAGGACGCGCAGCTCACGTGTGGCCAAGATCGAACCTGAGAAACGAATATGCTGTTGAGAAGCCTCGGTTTCAACGAAGGCACAGCTGATGATGATGCGGTCGCCATCCTAGTGGGCCCCAATGGATCAGGCAAAAGCAATTACCTGCGAAAGATCGCGCTGAAATATGCGAACGGTCGTGACGTCTACATCGTCTGTAACGCTGCCCACGATCGGTTCGTGGGTCTTCGGCGCGCCAAGCGTATCTCAGCCGGGCGCAGCGATCAGTCCGCCAAGGCACTGATAAAGCACGCGATGTCAAAAGCGCTCGATATGGCGCGTTCGGACTTCTACCAGATCAGCGCTCTCATGGAGGGATGTGGCTTCGAGCCGCGCTTTGGGTTCGACCCGGTTCTCAACCTGAACAACTGGCCCCCACAAGACCGGCCGCCTCCAGAACTAGAGGAACTCGGCATTCGAACTGAGGAGCAGCTGCGCGACTTTGAGGAGGCCGTGAATTTTTTACAGGGCTCTCGCATTGGCGAGATCATTTGGATCGACGCATCAGCCTCAGCTTTCGAATTTTCACGAGGCCAGGACTTTGCTGCGGTGCTTCGCGCCGAAGGCGCTCTGCGCAAAGCCGGTCTGCTCAAAGAGGTCGGGGTCTATTTGCAGAAGGAAGGCGGTGCCGCTTTCGAGGTCAAGCAGGCCAGTTCAGGCGAGCTGTCGCTGATCTCCTCGTTCATCTTCCTGATCACGATCGTTGGACAGAACGCCATCGTTCTCATAGATGAACCGGAAAATAGCCTGCATCCGAGCTGGCAGCGCGAGTACGTCGCCAAGGTTTTCGCGGCGCTGACCTATCGCAACTTCTCGGTGATCATCGCCACCCATGCGCCGCTGATCGTCACCGGCGCCATCACCCGCTATCGTGACCTAGTATCGGTGTACGCGTTAGAGGATGGCGCTCCCAGACGGCTTGACCTATCCGATCGATCGTCGGGCTTCGGCATCGAAGAGGTGCTCTGGCGGGCCTTCGATATCGTAACCCCGGCCAACCACTTTGTGAGTGAGGAAATAGTCGAGGCGATCAATCAGTACGAACGTGGCGAGCGCTCCCGCGAAGATGTTCTTGCGTTCGTCAATTCGCTCTCCGAGCACAGTTTCGACGAGAAGCAAAAGGCCTTTTTCACCGCCGTTCGCGCGCTGATCGGCGAGGCCGGCACCGAGCCCGCTGCTCTGGGCGCTGAGGGCAACGATGACTGACGCATATAAGCCCGGGCTCTCGACTTGGACGCTCACAGTGGCGCAGCAAGCGGCGGTTAAGGCCGCGCTGGCGACGGCAAAGCCTTGGGAAGTGGACAACCCCGACATAGCCGCTGTCAAAGCGCAGATTCGCGTCTTCCATCTCGCTCGGCAGAGCGATACCTGCTGCTACTGCAAGGAAAGCTTGCACGGCCACAGCCCCTTCAAGATTGATCGCGAGCATGTGCTGCCAAAGGCCAAGTACACGGCCTTCACATATGAGATCTGGAACCTCTCGGTGTCGTGCAAGCGTTGTAACCTTGAGCTCAAGCGAGAGGGCGACACGTTTGTCGTCAACACCACGTCATCAGCGCCGTTTCAGACCAGCGCAAACTACAGGATCATTCACCCGAACTACGACCGCTGGACCAAGCATCTCGACCGGAAAATGAAACAATCCAATCAAGCGGTGATGATCAAATTCAGGATCAAGGCAGGAAGCGCGAAGGGTTGGTACACCTACAACTTCTTCCGGCTAAACGAGCTTGAGGCCGACACCTTCGATCGGGGCCAGGGCATCGTGCGTTTGGGTCTGGACGGCGTCGGCAAATTGGCAGAGCGCGTACGGGCGCTCGCCAGAATCTACGGCCAGTAGGGGCCAGATCTAATTGAGCAAGCACGCGCCATGAGCGGACATTAGCGCACCTCCAAAAACTCGTCTTCGCAAGAGGCCTCCGTTGGCCGCGGGACTATTCAGGTGCATAGCGCTGCTAGTCATAGTCAGGTCATTGCCGGCAAAATCCACATAAAGCATTGGGTGGACACATGAAACGAGTGTATTCCAATGGCGGAAAGTTCGATCGCGTCCATAGCCTCTTTGAGCGGCTGACTGCCCGAGCTTCGCGGCTGCATCTGGCCGCCCCCTACTTCACAGCCTCTAGTCCAATCGTCAACGCTGCTGCTGCCGGTAAGAAGATACAAATTCTTGTTGGCCTTAACAGCGCCACCCACCCAGATGCTATCGCCATCGCTCTTCAGACACCAAACGTGGAGGTGCGTTTTCTAACTCATCGCTTCCATGCAAAAATCTATCTTTTTGACGACTGTGCTATCTTGGGCTCAGCCAACCTCACTGACGGCGGGTTTGCCTCCAACCGCGAAGCCGTTATCTGTCTTGATCGGCCCGAGGACTTCCAGGCTGTAGAAGAGGTCCGCGCCCTGTTTCTGGAGCTTTGGGAGCAGGCCAGGGTTCTCACTCCGACAATACATGAGGCCTTCGCGCGGGCCTGGCACGGCAGCCGTCCGCTGAGTCCTGATCCGGACAAAATGATTGAAGCGGCGGTGGGCCGTGCTGAGCCGCGCAAAGCCGTCGAAGGGGTCATACGGTCTGATCGGGTGCGCCCGAACCGAACACCGTCCGGAGGAGCTTTGTCGTCTCCACAGGTCAAAAAATACGCTGCCGCCGCACTTGCCGACAGACTGGGCGTGGATCTGACCTCCAAGAAGGGCTCGTTGTTCGAAACCATCGACGGCGCGGTCAGGGCGATCGTGATGACCTCTCGTCGCTATCCTCGCGCTTACCAGACTTATTGGTATGGCTTGTACGAAAGTCAGCGGGACTACCTTGCGGGCGCACCCGACGCCTACTTGGTATTAGTTGGCCTCGACACCGGCCGCTCCTGGGCAATACCGGTTGGAACCCTTGAGCCCCTTCTCGAAAATATGAAAATGACTCACCGCTCCAACGGGCAGAGCTATTGGCATATCAACACCAAGCTGGTTGCAGATGCATGCGTCCTAGTTGCCGGCGACGGTCTCGACCTGACTCCGTTCGAGGTTTGATCGACACGCAGGGCATGAATTATTATGCAAGGACACGTTCAAGATTAAGGCTGGAGACGCATGCGTTCGCTATCGTAGCGAAATGTCGAAGCTGACGAATCATGATCCGCGCCCTCCTGCTCCCGGCTCCTTGATGGACCGGGTCAACAAAGCGATGATCGCGCGCAATCTTGACATCAAGTCTGCGGCGGCGGCCATCGGCGTCGGCTCGACGACCCTTCAGCTCCATCTCGCCGGCGAGCACGTGCGCAGCGATTCCGTGCGCAAGTACGAGAACTGGCTGGCCGAACGCGAGACCTCCAATATCTTCGTGCTGGCTCAACCTGCGCCCGAAGACCTGCCTGAGGATGCGGCCGAAGCCCCGCCGCCGCCGCCGGCCCGGCCGCGACTCGTGGTCGATGTGTTTTCCGGCTGTGGCGGCCTGAGCCTAGGTTTTGACGTGCTGGGCGACGGCGCCCATTTTCGGACGATCCTGGCGTTGGACATCCAGCCCAAGCCGATCTCGGTGCTCAATCGCAACGCTGAGATCCTCGGCCATGGCGACCATTCGGTTGGCCGGGTCATGGACCTCACCCAGTTCATGAATGAAACCGAGTTCCTGGCCTTCTATCTGCAGCATGTCGGCGGACCACTGGAAAACAGCGCGATCCACACKACGCTCAATGGAATCAGGAACGGCGGCTTTCCGGACTTTCTCAATGCGGTGGCCGGCGTTGATCGCCTATTCCTCGAAGAGCTGAGGACTATCCGGTCGACACAGGCCTGGCGTGACGACCTCGACACGCTCGACAATCGTGCGCTCGATCAGACCTCGGTGATCGGGTTTCACGAGAAACTGGGGCTCCCCCGCCCGTCCCGAAAGCTTGCCGGTCTGCCGCGGATGCTCTGGAGCGCCTCGTCGAGCGATCTGGGCGAAACGCGGCAGAAGAAATGGAAACCTGAGAGCGAGTGGCTGGACGAGGCGCGCCTTGAATGGGTCGATGAGGTTCGGGTCCTGGCGGACAAACAGAAGGCCGAAGGCCCTGGCCAGCTTGAGTCTGCGCCGCGTCGGGTCGGCGGTTTTGTCCGCTTCCTGAACACCCACAGCATGAACGATGTGCGCAAGGCCTGGATGACCTGGCGGGCGCAGCGGCTGCAGCTGCGCAGCGAGCTGTTCGCCGATGAAGCCTTCGGCGAGGCGGTGCGTGCGCTCTACACTGAAACCGCCCAGGTCTCGGTTCTGGTCGGCGGGCCGCCGTGCCAGGGTTTCAGTCGCATCGGCCGGGGCAAGATCCGCAGTCTGCGCGACGCGCGCGTTCACGTCCACGGCAATGCCGAGGCCGGCGACTCGCGCAATCTGCTTTTCCAACAGTATGTCATGGTGCTAAGCGCGCTGCGGCCGGACACCTTTGTTTTCGAGAACGTTCAGCACTTTGAATCGGTGGTGAAGGTCGATGACGGGGAATTCCAGGCCACTGACATTCTCTCCGAAGCGATCGCCAACGTTTCAGACGGCGAAGCCAACTATGAGGTCGCTTCGGATGTCCTCGACGCCTCGCGGTTCGGCATTCCGCAGACGCGCCTGCGCTACTTCATGGTCGGCGTGCTGGCCCGCCCGGGTGCAGCTTCTGCGGCCAAGGAGGCGACTAGCTGCCTGACGCTGCGCCGCGACCGCGAAGCCCCGATGTCTCTGGCCCTGGCGGGCTTGCCTGCGCCCGCCGTGGTCGGTGGCGAAATCAAGGGCGGCGATGCGATGTCGACCCTGGCGGAGGTCGACGATTCGGTTCTCGGCGAGCATCCGTTCGTCCAGTGGATCCGCCGGCCCCGTCCTGGATCACCGACGATACCGACTGTGGTCGACGCCCACGCCAGCCGCGCCGCACGGGCTGACGATGCGGCGTTCTTCTCGCTGATGGGTCCTGGCAAGCGCTGGATGGACTACCGCGCCGATGAAGCCCCCACCATCCGGGCCCTGAATCACCTGATCGATGCGCTGCTGGCGGTGTCCCCATCGGACTACAACGTTCTGGCTTCGACGCGTCGAAAGGGTCTGGTGCTCCCCGATCGTCAGGCGCTGAAGGCGTTGCGGGACCGCGTGGACGGCGCGCTGCCGTTGCGGCTGCTGCTGGAGCATACCGGGGAAAAGCTCGGCGACCCCCATCATCTGCTGGGCGGGAAATATATGGAAAAGCGCGAGGGCAACCACGGTGACTGGCTGACGCGCATGGACTCTTCGCGTCCGGCCAAGACCATGGTCAGCCATATGGGCAAGGACACCTACGCCTACGTCCACCCTTACGCGCCCCGGACGATTTCGGTGCGTGAAGCCGCCCGGATCCAGAGCTTTCCCGACTGGTTCTCTTTTGGCGGCGTAGCGCTGACCGACGCCTTCAGGATGGTGGGCAACGCCGTTCCGCCTATGCTGAGCCACGCGATCGCCGGCAGGGTCGCCCATGTGCTGGCCCGTCGGGAAGCGGCGCGCAATGCAGGACGGCTCAAAGCCTGATCCGGCGCGATGACGTTGCGCCGCGAGCGCACGGAGGAAGCCATGACTGAGCTGGAGGAAGTCTCGCGTCTGGCGCAACGCCTGGATCCCCTGACGCCCGAGCAGCGACGTCACAACATGTCGCAGATCCGGGCGCGCGACACCCAGCCTGAGATGTTGCTGCGCCGCCATCTGCACGCGGCCGGTCTTCGCTATCGGATCCACGACCGCCGGCTGGCTGGAACCCCGGACTTGGTGTTCGCCGGCCGCAAAGCGGTAATCTTCGTGCACGGCTGCTTCTGGCATGGCCACGGCTGTCCCAAGAGCGTGACACCTGCCACCAACACCGCCTTCTGGGTCGAAAAGATCACCCGAAACCGTCAGCGCGACGCGGCGGCTGACCGCATGCTCATCGCTGCAGGCTGGCGAGTTCTGACGGTGTGGGAATGCGCTCTGCGCGGTCGGACCCGTCGGGCCATGCCGGAGGTCACACAGACGGTAATCGCGTGGCTCGACGCCGGCGCGGTCGAAGGCCAATTGTCGGGCGACTGGCCCGCTGCGTCGTAAGAAGAGCGCCGTCACCCTTGATACGTGTCATGAGCAGCGCGCCCTCTCTCTAAGCTTGAGTTCAGGCGAAAACGTGCTGTAGCATTGCAGGCATCATACCCTCGCGTCGCTGGCTCTGCACCACGACGCAAAGCGGGTTGGGCAGAGCTTAGATCTTGCTTTGAGAAGAGCGGCTGAGCCCCGCGCCGCCTTGGGGAAATGGCGGGGGCGGCGACGTGGACAGTCTGGAAATTGCGCCCCATGCCGGCGCTCTGCTCAAGTCCCTACGGGGCTTTGGCTATTCGCCGGAAACCGCCCTGGCCGACCTGATCGACAACAGCCTGTCGGCCGGAGCCGACGAGATCCGGCTGAGCATCGACTGGAACGACGGCGATCCGCGCATCGCCGTGCGCGACGATGGCCGAGGGATGTCGTTCGAGGCGCTGCGCGATGGCATGCGCTTTGGCGGCGACGAGGATCGCGAACGCGACCCTGACGATCTGGGCCGGTTTGGCCTTGGCCTGAAGACCGCATCCCTGTCTCAGTGTCAGCGGCTGACCGTGGTGACCCGCCAGGCGGGGGTGACCAGCAGCATGTGCTGGGACGTCGCGAAGGTGCGCCAGACCCGCAGTTGGTGCGCCGAGATCGGCGTCACCCCGGCCGCGTTCGACCACGTCGCCGCGCCGGACGACGCCGACGGCACCCTGGTGGCCCTGGAGCGCATGGATGAGGTGGGCGGTCTCTACGGTCTGGATAAAGAAGGGTTCTTCGCCAAGATCCAAGATGTTCGCGCTCATTTTGGCATGGTCTTCCACCGTTTTCTCAATGGCGACGCCCGGCGGGTGGCGATTATCATCAACGATCGCCCGGTCGACGGCTGGGATCCGATGCTGCGCACCCACCCGGCCACCAGCCGGCTCGCCAGCGGCAAGGTCGGGGCCGGCGCTCAAGCCGTCGACGCAGCGCCTTACGTCCTGCCGCATCGTGACCGCTTCGCCAATGAGGCCGAATTCACTGCTGCAGGCGGGCCTGGTGGTTGGGCTGAACGCCAGGGCTTCTACATCTATCGCGCCAAGCGGCTGGTGGTCGCCGGCAGCTGGCTGGGCCTGGGCGGACATCGCGAGTGGACCAAGGACGAAAGCAGCCGTCTGGCCCGCATCGCCATCGACCTTCCCCAGACCGTGGATGCAGCCTGGCGCATCGACGTGCGCAAGGCCAGAGCCCGGCCGCCGGCGGCGTTGAAGAATCGGCTGTCGGCGATCGGCGGCCAATGTCGTGACAGGGCGCGCGAGGTTTTCGCCTGGCGCGGCGGGGCCATCCGCCAGAAGGGGCCTGCCCAGCCGGTGCTGCTTGTCTGGAACGAGGAACATCGCTCGGGCAAGCGTCGCTACCGCATCAACCGCGAGCATCCGATTATCGCCGAGCTGCTCGCCGCCGACACCGCCGTGCGCAAGCTGGCCCGCTCGGCCATCAGCCTGATCGAGCGCTCCGTACCCGTCGAGCGCATCTGGCTGGACCTGTCCGACAACGTCGAGGCCGCTGGCGGCCGCGAAGCGGTCGATGATCACCTAGTCGAGGATTTGGTTATCGCCGTCCGGTCGGCTGCGCCCGGGCTGCCCCCGGCCGAAGTCCTCGACGGACTGTTGCGCGCCATGCGGCTCGATGCGCCTGACTTGCGAAAAGCCGTGCTCGAAAAGCTCGGCGCGCCTGAATGAGCGCCGACGCGGTTCACACCCTGGTCAATATGGCCAGGCAGCTGCTGACGTCGACCGACGATCAGCCCGTCGATCGCACGGCCATCAGCGAGGCCATCGACTCGGTGAGCCCTATCGTCGCCCGGCGGACGGGTCAGGCTTTCAGTGAGGCTCAACTGGCTGAGGCCGTCAGGGTGCTGGAGACGGCATATGTCGTCCAGCAGGGTCAGGCGATCGCCGTGGTCGATCGCTCGCTGCCGGGCGAGTGGTATGTCGGCGATCGACGCCGGCCCGGGCCGTTCATGGCCCGCTATCTCCAGAAGCTGCAGGAGAATGACTGGCCTGTCCGCTCGGTCGACGAACTGCGCGACAGCACCGCCCGCGTCGTCGAGCTGCTCGATGATCCCCAGCGCCCAGGGCCCTGGAACTGGAAAGGCCTGGTCGTCGGCGACGTGCAGTCGGGCAAGACAGCCCACTATGCCGGGGTGATCAATCGTGCCGTCGATGCCGGTTATCGCGTCGTGATCGTTCTGGCGGGCATGCATAATGTGCTGCGCCTGCAGACCCAGATCCGGCTGGAGCTGGATTTCCTCGGCTACGACACCCGGCCCGAACAGCAGGATGCAGGCCGCATGAAGCCCGTCGGCGTGGGCCTGATCCCGCCAGCGCTTCCCGCCGGGGCGCTGACCCTGGCCTCACCGACGGGTGACTTCAACATCGCCTTCGCGCGCCAGGCTAACTTCGCGCCACTCGATCAGCCATGCCTGTTCGTGGTCAAGAAGAACGCCACGGTGCTGCGTAATCTCAACGGCTGGATCGGCAAGCTGCCCGAGGACTTTCGCAAGGCGCCGCTGCTGGTGATCGACGACGAAGCTGATCAGGCTTCGATCGACACCAAGGACCAGCCGACCCTGCCGGACGGCAGCTTCGACGAGGACTACGATCCCACCAAGATCAATGGGGAGATCCGCAAACTGCTGCGCGCCTTCAAGCGCTCGGCCTATGTCGCCTACACCGCCACCCCGTTCGCCAACATCCTCATCCACGACGATCGCGCCGCGGAGAAGTATGGCTCGGACCTCTTCCCCTCCACCTTCATCTTCGCCCTGACCCCGCCGGACGACTATTTCGGACCAACGGCAGTGTTCGGGACCAACGACGACGTCGACAGCTCGGCGCTGCCGCTGATCCGCCATGTCGACCAGACCGGGGACGGCTGGATCCCAGAGACCCACGATCGTTTCCTGCGCCCGCGTTATCACGGCGCCAGCGAGCCGCCGCCGTCGCTGAAGGAAGCGGTCCTGGCCTTCCTGCTGTCCTGCGCGATCCGCGCCGCCCGCGGCAAACCTTCGGCCCACTGCTCGATGCTGATCCACGTCTCGCGCTTCATCGATGTCCACGACCAGGTCCACGCCCAGGTCGAGCGATACCTGGATGACGTCCGGGCCCGCATCTCAGGCGGCGACAGTGAGGTTCTGGCCGAGCTGGAAACGCTCTGGCGCAATGATTTCGTGCCGACGACGGACGCCATCGCAGGCACGGTCTTCGATCGCGGGATCGTCCATGTCGACTGGCCAGCCATCCGGGCGGCGCTGTCGACCGCCGGAGACAAGATCCAAGTCATCGTCGCCAACGGCCGTTCCAAGTCGACGCTCGACTACGATCGTTACGTCGAGACCGGTCTGTCGGTGATCGCCATCGGCGGCGACAAACTCTCCCGCGGCCTGACCCTGGAAGGCCTGACCGTCAGCTACTTCCTGCGCATTTCCAAGCAGTACGACAGCCTGCTGCAGATGGGCCGCTGGTTCGGCTATCGCCGCGGCTTCGCCGACGTCTGTCGCCTCTACACCACCCCGGACATGGAAGACTGGTTCCGGCACGTGGCCACGGCCAGCAAGGAGCTGCGCGCCGAGCTGGTCCACATGCGGCTGATGCGCGACACGCCCAAGGACTATGGCCTGCGTGTCGAGGCCCACAGCGTTATGAACGTCACCGCCGCCAACAAGCAGCGCCACGCCGTCGAGCGTCAGGCGGGGTTTGGCGGCGAGGGCAAGATTCAGACGGTCATGTACACCGACCGCGAGCCGCTGGAAGAGAACGCCGCGGCGACGGAAGTCTTCTTGGAGACGCTGGCGCCGCCGCAGCGCGACGGTCCGCGGCCGGCGGGCACGGGCACGGCCACGGGCCTGATCTGGCGCGACGTGTCAGGCGAGCGCGTGGCGGCTTATCTGCGGACGCTGAATTTTCCGCCCGGTAACAGGGAGATCGAGGCCGCGCGCCTGGCCGGTTACATTGAGGACCAGCTGCGCCAGAACCCGGCGGAGCTGACGACTTGGACGGTGTTCGTACCGACCGGCGAAGGGCGCGACGTGACGCTAGCCGGGCATGATCTTCGCAGCACCGTGCGCCAGCCTGTGGCCGAACGACAAGCCGCCGACCGCTATATCGTCCGCTCGATCCTCAACCCGCCGGACGAAGCCGTTGACCTGACCGACGCGCAATATCTGCAGGCCCTGGCCGAGACTAATGCCGTTCGGGCTGCCACGGGCCAGGAGCCCGCGGTGCGTCCGGCCGGGCCGGACATTCGGCGCATCCGGCCCGGCCGGAACGGGTTGCTGATCATCTACCCGCTCGATCCCAACAAGCCCGATAAACCCGGCAAGCCCGACACAGTCAGGACCAACGTCAGCACCAAGGAAGCGGTGATCGGCGTCGTCGTCAGCTTCCCCGACAGCAACACGGCCAGCCGCCGTGTCTATGTCGAAAACACCGTGCTCCAGAAGGAGCACAAACGTCGATGACCAACGCGACAGGCCTTGCTCATCTTCGAGCGCTCGGCCGGCTATGGCCGGAAATCCGGGCCGCCTTCCGCCCGCGGAGGACTTGAGTGGACGATCCCTTGCACGCCTACGCGGAAGCTTTCGCCGCCGATGTCGAGGAGGCCGTCGCCAGCCCTGACGCCCCGACGCTGTTTTCCGGAGAAATGTTCACCAAGCTGGTGCTGGAGCGGCTGGAGGACTCCGAACGCCTGGAGCAGGCTTTCGATCTCTATCAGGAAGGCCATACCGGCCGGGCCGCCTATCGCATCGACGGCTACGCCATCGATGAGGAGCGTGGCGCGCTGGAGCTCTTCACCACCATCCATACCGGTCAGACGCCGCCGACCCGGCTGCCGACGGCCGACATCCGCACCGCCTTCGACCGCGCGCTGCGCTTCGCCCGCGCCTCCATGGAGGGCTTGGCTGACAAGCTCGAGCCGTCCAATACCGACGCCAGCGACCTGGCCAGGCGGATCGAAAAGGAAGCCGACCAGATCAGCATTATCCGGCTGACGCTGCTAACCGATCAGCTGACGGGGTCCTCGCTGCCTGCGGACAGCGAATGGAACGGCCGAGCGATCCAGCACGACGCCTTCGACATGACCCGCCTGCACCGTGTCCTAGGCGAGGGCGAAACGCGATCGGACATCGCCGTCGATCTGAAGCAGATGTCGGGCGCGTCGCTGGCCTGCCTGCCCGTCCGACCCGACGCCGGCGGCTATGAGGCCTATCTGACCGTCCTGCCCGGCGAGCTGCTGTCGCGGATTTACCAGACATACGGCGTTCGCCTGCTCGAGCTCAATGTTCGCGCCTTCCTGGGCATCCAGGGTCGCAAGAGCGTCAACGCCGAGCTTCGCCGCACCATCGCCGAGGAGCCCTCGCGCTTCCTGGCCTATAACAACGGCATCGTCGCCACGGTCGATGCGATCGACTTTGAAACCGACGCGGCCGGCCGCCAGCTGATCAGCGGGCTGCGCGGTCTGCAGATCGTCAACGGCGGGCAGACGACGGCGTCGCTGCACAGGGCTCGCTTCAAGGATCGGCTGCCGCTCGACGGGGTCGAGGTTCCGGTCAAGATCATTCGCGTGACCAGTGGCGACCTCAGCGAGATGGTCGGCGCGGTCTCGCGCGCGGCCAATCGCCAGAACACCGTCCAGCAGGCCGATTTTTCGGCCAACGATCCCTTCCATCAGGCGGTCGAGACCCTGGCCAACAACTGCTGGCTGGAGAACGGCCGCGGACGGTGGTTCTACGAACGCGCCCGCGGCTCCTATCTGGCCGCCGAGCAGAAGGCGTCCTACCGGTCGAAGGACGACCAGGCCTTCAAGGTCCAGACCCCCAAGTCGCGGCGCCTGAGCAAGCTCGATCTGGCGCGCTACCTCAACGCCTGGAACGGTCAGCCCTACAGGGTCTGCATGGGCGGCCAGAAGAACTTCCAGCATTTCATGCAGCGCCTGAAGGAGCATCCGCAGGCGGCGCCCGACGAGGCCTGGTTCCGACGCCTGGTCGCCACCGCCCTGCTCTATCGCACAGCCGAACGCATCGTGCGTCAGACGGGCTTTCCGGCCTTCCGCTCGCAGATCGTCGCCTACCTTGTGGCGGGTCTGTCGCAGCGCACCGGCGGGGCGTTCGACTTCGAAGGCGTCTGGCGCCGCCAGGCCTTGTCCACCGAGCTGGAGGATCTGCTGCGCGCCTGGGCCGGTGCGGTCGACGCCGCGCTGCGCTCGACCGCCGGTCAGCGCAATCCCGGCGAATGGTTCAAGCGCGAAGAGTGCTGGGTGGCGGTCAGGGAGCAGTTCCCGCCGCTGCTTGATCCCCTGCCCCCGGAACTGGCCAACGCCAGCGCCTCCACCGCGCCGGGCAAAAGCGACAAGGCCGGCGCGCTGGCGGGAGAGGATTTCGACCGCATCCGCCAGGTCATGGAGATCGACAGCGAAACCTGGCTGCGCGCCGCCGAGCTTGGTCAGCAGGCCGGAGTCCTGAACTGGCGGATGGCCGGCATCCTGCGCACCCTGGCTGGTTACGCCATCGGCGGCTGGGAAAAGCGTCCATCGGTCAAGCAGGCCAGATACGGGCTTGAGGCTCTACAAACGGCGCGGGCGAGCGGCGTTCTAGACGCGGCCAATCGCGAAGCGAGGCCCGTCTGATGGCCGGGCCGAAGAAACCGCGCACCTGGGCCGGTGGCATGCCGCGGCGTGACGGGGTCAACTACGACCGCCAGCTGATCGGCCATACCAGGCCCGATGGCCTGCCTGAGAGCCTGCCGCTGGTGCATATGACCGCGGCCTGGTCGGCCAACGAGGTCGTTCGGACCGGGAAGTTCGTCACGCGCCGGTGTGACGTTTTCGACGTCGAGCTGCTCTATTTTTTCGTCCTTCGGCCGGCCTACCGAAGCCGGTTCGGAGGCGAGGAATCTCATCAGATATCGCGGTTCCCCGTCGCCTTCATCGTCAGGCCCGAGGCGGTTCCAGCGCCGCGCCATGTCTATCCCTTCGACACCGGTGGCGGTGCCAAGGGCGCGTTCACCTCGAAAGCCGACAAGTATGTGCCTCTGGAAGACTACGGGTTAGAGCCGAACCATCTGGCCGCGGTCGGTCACATCGGCTGGGCCTTCGGCGCCCTGGAGGCCTACTTTGAGGGGCGTTTGCGGGAAGACATCAACACCGACATTCCGCCCTTCGAGAGCGTGACCAGCGGATTTGTCGACGTCGCCCGCATGGGTGTCGAACTCAGCAACGACCATGACACGCGCGCCTCGACGATCGAACTGGCGGCGGCACACAATGTCGACCTAGTCGGCAATGTGGAGCTGGTCATCCTTCCCAAACAATATTTGGAAGGCAACGATCCACTGGTCGCGGCGATCGAGAAGATCGGCGCGGAGATCGAACTCTATGACTGGCAGCCCAATCGCGCCCCGGATGAATTCCAGAAAGACATCCGCGCAATCTGTCGTGAGTGGTATCGCGGCAAGGGTCTCCTCAATGACTGAGATGATCGATGGCCCGCTCTACCTCGCTGGTTATGTGAAGCTTGCCGAAAGCGGCTTTGCGTTGCCGGCCTGGGGCGCAGGCCCGGGTGCCAACGCTTGGTACTGTGCCGTGCCGACTGTCGAAGGCGATCACAGCGGCGCAATCGCCGGCTTTGCGGTGCTTGAGGACGAGCCGGTCACACGACTCGCCGGCCCTGCCCTGTCTGCGGGGCTGGGATCGGCCTGGCAGGACGTATTTCTGTGGAACAGCGAAGCCTTCGCTGGGACGCCGCGTGAGATCCTGGCCGCGCTAGCAGCGTATGCGGCCGATATTCAGCGCGTGGCGCCGCTTTCATGGCTCGATCTGTCGCTGGCCGCCGACGCGCCGGATACAGCCGCTCTCGCGGAACGGGCGCGGGCATTCCTCACGCAGCGTTTGGCCAGCGGACGGGATGCGCGAGCCTTCTGCAATCTTGTGCTTCGACCGGGCGTCTTGGTGGTTGTGCGGCGCCTTCAGAACCGCAACCGCGGCGCAGGCGAGGCCACAGCACTCTGCGCCAACATCACCGCGCGTGAGGTCGGAGCCGGGCTTTTCGAAGTGTCGATGCCGCCCGGGATCGCTCAAGCCCTGGGTGGTCAGGCCGTCGCCGACAGGCTCGATGCAGCTGTCGCCATTTTTGCCGAACGGCTCGGCGTGTCGGTTCGCGTCCGCTATGAAACTGGCGAGACGCGGCGGGCCGAGCCGATCAGCTTTACCCCGACAGTCGCCGGACCAGAGCCCTTCCTGGCCGTCGGACCAAGTCCTGACGAGGCCGATGTCCCGAGCATCACTGTTATTGCGCCCGACCGGCGGGCCGGACAGATCGCCCGCTATCTCAACAGTGCGTCTACTGGGGTCGGGTCAGCGCTCGGCCGTAAGGCTGATCTGAGGCCCCTCGTCGAACCGCGTATCCATGTGGCCGATCGTCTGTCGCCGACAGAGATGTTCGCGGCGAGCCAGGTGGTCGTTTGCCTGGTCACCAACGAGATGCTGAACGACGCCGGCTTTGTCGACCAATTGATGTCGATTGCCGAAGAGATCGGCCGCGGTCGGCCTTTTCTGTTCGCGCCGATCCCACCCGCGGACGGGCCCTCAAACCTATTCGACGGGACGGCGGACAAGCTTCTTGCGCGCTGCCATGGGATTATCGACACGACGCTGGCTCGCTCCCCCTACTGGTCGGGATCCTCGCGACGCTCCGTCGATCGGCGCATGGCCGATATCATCGCCACCACCAGCGCGGCGGCCGCAGGAGAAACAGGCCTACACAGGCAGCTTCTGGTCATGCCGGAGACGGGACCTAGGATTTTATCGACTTTTTTTGACCGCGCGACCGATCGCGATCTCGCCACGATCTCGGAACTTGCCGGAGCGTCATCGAGTGAGGAGGACGCTCGCTTCGTCATCCGCGTTCGCGATCTTATGGACGATAAGGCCCACACGGCGATCGTCGTTCTGCGCGACGCCAGACCAGATTTCCAGCGTCTGGCCGCGGCTGCGGTGATGGCGGCGTCCGGATCGGGGCTGGCAGCGGTGCAGCACACCAGCGTGCCCGATGCAGTTCGAGAGGTTATTGCGGGACCCACCGAGGCGTTTTTTGCCAGAGGCGACCATCGTCTAGTAGTCACCGCCGAGACGCCCGATCTGACGGCGTTGCGCGTTGGCCAACAAAGCGGCACTCAGGTTGTTCGCTATACTGATCGAGACGCACTTCGTGCCCTCTTCAACGGCGAGGCTCCTTTTAGTCTGCCCTCTGAAATCCGACTGCCGTCGCTGCGTCGACAAGCACGGAACCGCGGGCTTGTGACACGTGGTGTTGACGCCCGTGACATTGTCCGCCTGTCGCCGTCCCATTGGGAAGACCTGCTGGCGACCTCCGGCGGATCCGTCTTGGAGAACCAAGTGCGGCGCTATCGGCCCACCTTGCGTGTCGCCGCAAACGCGGTGGTTGCGCTTCCCGCGCCGGCTGTAATCGACGCGGCGAACGCCGGTGACCGCGTAGCGCAGCACCTTGCCGAAGATATGCGTCGGCACGACAGTCGCAGCGCCGGCGGTGGAAAACGGATCAGCGATCTGGCGGCCGCCTGGTCGAGGCCGTCCGGAGATGGTCGGCGCTGGGTCCTTGAGGATGGCCAGGTGCCTGTGGAGATCGCATCTCTGTCGATCGACGAAGTGCCGGCCCAGCGCCTGTTCCTGATCGATGGCGATGCAGCTGTACCGACCCTGTTGCTCTCACGCCTGTTTGCGGTTTGGGCGCGCGCTCTTCTCCCAAGCTCGACCAGTTGGTCCTCGCGCTTCCAAGTCGGACAGACCTTCGAGGCCTTCCCCCTGACCCTGAGTTTCGTAGTAACGCCCGCTCACGACAAAAGCCCACCGCAACTGCGGTTCTCCCGACAGTCAGACGCCTTCCCCGAACTGATGACACTGCTCGGCCTTAGCTCAACCAGCTCAAAGCCCACACTGGACGATCTTAAGGATGTCGAAAAGCGCCTGCGTGACCCTTTGGTGATGCGCGAGGTTGACGCTATTCTGCTGGCGGACGTGGGACTCAGGCCAGATGCCGACGAGTTCGACATACTCGAGCGCCTAATCGATCAGAATCGCTCGCGTTAATAGTGCAACCTACTTGCAGCCGCTGAACCGCCGATCCGAAACGAAAGTTTTGAGCACGCTGGGGAGTTCCGCAGGCCGTCGGCGCGGTCGCTAGTCAGGCCTGCAGGCCGACCTTCCCAAGGTCAGCAACGAGTCAAACTTCCCCAGGGCTCGAACAGCAACCGGTCGGGCTTTGGATCGCCTAGTAATCTCCTCGTTCCAATCCGAGAAAACCAAATCATCAAGATGCGGGTTTGGACCGTCTACGCTGCAACGGTTCCTGATCCACCGAGCGTAGCCGCACGCCAGCACCCAAACTATCGGCTGGGATAAATACAACTCCTAGCTCGTCGAGCGTCGAGACCAAAAGCTTCGCATTGGCCAGCGTGATAGGTGCTATTCCGTTGGTTGCTTCCGCCTTGCGAACGGTGTTGAGCGCGAGCCCGGTTCGCTCGGAAAGCTCCAGAACCGACATATTCAACAGGCCCCGGGCTGCTCGCAACTGCGCGCCCGTCACAACAAGGCCGGCCCCATCGTTGATAGTCTTATTTATCATAGTTGAACTTTAACACCATGATTAACATATGAAGCTCCTGCTAACGAGCACGGAGCTTCGCGATGACCTACCGTACCTCCTGTCCCCCAATCTGTCCGATCCATGGAAAGCCGAAAAACCGCCGGCGCTGCGCTACCTGTAACGCGGCGTATATGCGGGGATACTTGCGCCAGCGCCGGCTATTCGCGCCAGGCTTGGAACTTTGGGAGCGCGCACGCCGTCGAGCGCGTCGCCTTGATGTACCCTTTGCGCTCAAGCGTGAGGCAATCGTGATTCCGAAGCGCTGCCCAGTGCTTGGAATCCCGCTGATAAGTGGAGGGCGCCGATCGCAAAACTCCCCATCGCTCGATCGCATTCGACCTGCCTGCGGATACATTGCGGGGAATATCAGGGTCGTCAGCGATAGAGCTAATAGGATCAAGGGCGCGCACTCCCTGGCAAAGCTGACTGAGCTCTCCCGGTCAGGGCCTGCCCGCCTCAGAGATGACTATACGAAAACCGCTGCCTACGTTGATCGAGAGGCACTTTTAGCGGAGGTCTGGATCAAAGCGTCCCTGCCAGGCCGCGTGGGCGAAGAATGGACCAAAATCGCAAACTTCCTAGATCAGGCATTTCGCCACGGTCTGCCGACGGACGGCTGATAACAAAAGGCGATCATCCGGGTCGCACAGACGACAATGGTGGACGGCCGCGAAGGCCAGGTGGACTCGATACCTGGCCTTCAGATCGTGAGCATCCCCGATAGATCGGCGCCAAATCACGTCCCATTTTGGGAAAACGCGATCCACAATTAGAGCAGGTCCCATTTTCGCTCACGGGTTCGGAATTCCCTTCGCCAGTATTACTGGCACTCCCTGGTCGCCCAACTACGAAGCAGAACGATCGCCAGGAATACTGGCAATCATTTCTCCATGTATAGTTGGCCCAAACCTCGCAAACGCCCTCCCATGTCGGAATGTTTCCGGCGTTAGGAGATAGATTTATGCGACAGACACCGACCTTTTACTTCTATTACAGACCATACAAGGCACAAACAACGCCGCCAGATTTTCAGAATTATTCCGGCAGCGGAGACTTGTTGATTGGAGCATCGGCAATCGCTCGCTTCGTACTCGGTGACGAGGGTCAACGGCGGCGCATCTACTACTGGGTGGACCGAGGCTATATCCCAGTAACACGTGTCGGCACCTCGCTGAGCGCTCGCCGTTCGACGCTTTTGGCCTGGCTCGCGGGTAACAAACCTACTGATCGGCAAACCCTCGCGCGCCCCGCCAAGGGAGGCGGACAATGAATTGCCTAATCCAACAACGCGAGTGGACGTTGCCCGGCGGGGAATCTTGGGTTGCCTGGGTGGTGACCTGGCGGCTTCCGACCAAGGACCAAGAGCGCGCGATCTTCGCCTCTTACCGAGAGGCCGAAGCTGTCTTCAGCGCGATCGAAAACTGCCGGACGGCATCAGAGACCGAACGTCTCTTCGCGTCTGACGGCGACAACTCTCAAGCGTCGCATGAGGGAGCATTTCAATGAAAATCACAAAATGCACCCGCAGAGATCGGCAGACAGGCGACGATCTGCCGGCATGGCGCGTKGATTGGACCGATCAAACCGGAACGAGACACCGCGACAAGTTTCCGACGCGCAGGGCGGCTGACGCCCATCGGGTGGAAGTCGAGGCTCGTTTACGGGCTGGCACCTATCGCGGTGAGGCGGCGAAAAAGACCGTGGGCCAACTTTGTGAAGCCTATGAGCAAAACTGCCGTGATMGAAATGCGGCTGGCGAACGAATGACCCATTCCACACTCCTCGGGTACATCAGCCACCTGCGAAACTACATCGTCGGCCCGGGAAATGTGGGCTTCACGGGAGGCATCAGCGAACTCAAGCTAGCCGCCCTCTCTCCGCGCCAAATGGGTGATCTACGTGATCGCCTGCGTCAGTTTGGCGTGTCCGTGCCGACGACACGCGCTATTTTCCGAACGCTGCACGCCATGTTTGAGTATGGTCGAAGCCAAGACCTAATCGGCACCAATCCGGTGACCGGTATCAGAGTGATCGGCCGAAGAGACGAAGGCTCACGAAAAGTGGTCGCTCCATCGACCGCATCCGTGAACGCGGCGATCGACGTCTCTGAGGGGATGCTTCGCCTCATGCTGCGGTTCTCCATCGTCACGGGCTGCCGCGTCGGCGAGATGCGGGCGCTGCGGTGGAAGCATGTCGATCTCGTCGCAGGTCAGGTGCGGATCGAAACTAGAGTCGATGCATGGGGAAACGAAGATGGCCAAGGCACCAAATCGTTGGCTGGAAACCGAACAATTCCGATCGGAAAGAAAATGATTTCCGAATTGGTTAGCTTTCACAAGCGCACCAAGTTCTATCGAGAAGACGACCTCATATTTACGCTCCGAGGAAAATACATAAACTATCAGTTCCTATCCATTCACCTAAAACGGTGCTTCAAAAGCATCGAGGACCGATGCGTAAAAGAGCCCCGAAACCGAACCCCACCGCCAAGCTTCACCTGGCACGCACTTCGACACTACGCAATCTCCAGCTGGATTGACGCGGGCTTGGCGCCGAAGGTGATTCAGACGTTTGCTGGCCATTCGTCTCTGGCGGTGACGATGGATCGCTACGGCCACATGTTCCCGTCCGAAACGCACCGGGAAGCGATGGATCAGATCGCCCGCAGCCTCTCCTTCGATGAAGATAGGGAGGATGACGAGGAGGAGGAAGAGACCTAATCGAGCCCGTTGGCACACCAAGGGCACACGAACAGTAAAGGCGGCTGAACGGCGTTGAATTCAAAGCGCTTTTCAGCCGCCCTGAACTGACTCTTAATCAGCGGGTCGTAGGTTCGAATCCTACTGCGCCCACCATTCTTTCTCCTACAAGTTAAAGAACGCGAAGAGTATTTCCCCTCCCGGGGGAAGGAAACTCTGTTGTTCGGATCGCTGAAGGGACGGCCTCAGGCTCGTCCGCGAGCCCGCTCGACTAGGCCGCGGCGCGCTGGCGGAACTCGCGCGGCGAGACGCCGTACTGGTCGCGGAACGCCCGGCTGAAGTGGGCCGAGCCGTTGAACCCCCAGCGGAAGCAGATCTCCGAAATCGACAGCCGCGCGTGCTGCGGACTGGCCAGGTCGGTGCGGCAGCGCTCCAGCCGGCGCGTGCGCAGATAGTGGCTGAAGGTCTCGTCGGCGCTGGCGAACAGTTTCTGGACGTAGCGCGGCGAGACCCCCTCCTCGTCCGCCACCCGGCGCAGCGACAGGTCCGGATCGGGCAGCAGGGTCTCGATGGTCTGGCACAGGCGCTGGAGGTGGGCGGTGGGCGCGGCCGCCCCCACGCCCAGCACGTCGGCCGCCGCCCCGCCCTCGGCCAGGCAGATGGCCAGGAACTCGGTAAGGGCCAATTCAACAGGGCGAAGTTGGTCGACCGTCAGGTCCTCCAGCCCGTCGGCCGTGGCCCGCAGCAGGCCGGACAGGATGTGGGCCACGCCGGTGGCCGCCTGCAGCCGCCCGACCCGCAGGCTGACGGGGGTGATCAGCCGATGGTCCAGGGCCACGCGGGGCGCCCGGACGAACATCAGCCGGCAGCGGGTCTCCAGCCGCAGGGCGGCGGCCTGGCCGGTGGGGCCGTAGGCGATGTCGCCGGGCTCCAGCGCCTCGGCCAGGTCGTCGGTGACCAGGGTCCCCTCGCCGTTCAGCAGCACCGCCAGCCAGACGGCCGCGGGCTGGCCCGAGAGGCGCCCGGAGATCGCCTGGGCCCCGGCCTCGACCAGGGCGAACTCGATGCCCAGGGGCGAGGTCAGGCACACCACCGAGGCGCTGGCCGGTTCGGCGTCGGGCAGTCCCTCGATCGGCAGGCCCAGCCGGCTCATCGCCTCGCGCCAGGCCTGCGCGCGTTCGGCGCGGGGGTGGCTGTCGGTGCTGAACGACCAGGCCTTCATCGGGGGGCTCCTAACCTTTCATCCTGGGGAAGATGTCGCGCGGGATGCGCACGTGGCAGCCCTGCTTGCCGTCGACCACCTGGGTGACCCCGAAGTCCGAAGCCACGCTCATCAGCGAATAGGCGTCGTTCTTCGACAGGCCGACGTGGTCGCTGAGCAGGGTCAGCATGTTCAGCGACGCGTCCTTCATGGCCACGTCCAGGCTCTCGTCGAAGCCGTGGACGATCCACCATTTCGGTGTCTCCAGCAGCGGCCCCGGCGAGACGAAGTCCTTGCGCAGGACGATCTGCATCAGGACGTTCAGCGAGCTCTCGATGGCCGTGCCCGAGATCTCGCCGTCGCCCTGGCTGACGTGCGGGTCGCCGATCGAGAACAGCCCGCCCTCGACCTGGACGGGGTAGTACATCGTCGCCCMCGCCCCGATCCGCCAGTTGTCGATATTGCCGCCGTGGGCGCCGGGCGGAATGGTGCTGACCCGGCCGTCGACGGCCGGCGCCACGCCCGCCGTGCCCAGGTGCGGACGGGCCGCCACCCGCACCCCGCCCAGGGCCGGCTGGCGGTCGCACTCGGGGCAATTGGTGATCGTGCCGGGGATCAGGTACTTGCCTTCGAAGTCGTAGGCGTAGAGGGCGCTGGCGGTGTTGGTGTTCTGATCCAGCTCGTAGATCGTCACCCGCTCCTTCTCGCCGAACTCCTTGTAGAGATAGCCCCAGTTGGCGGCGAGGTTGGAGCCGTAGTTGTTGCGCGGGACMATGCGCAGATAGCGCACCTCCAGCACGTCGCCCGGCTTGGCGTCCTCGACGAAGATCGGTCCGGTCATGATGTGGACGCCGGGATTGCGGTCGTCCTCGGGGATCTCGGTGAAGATGCGGGTGACCGCCTCGTCCATCATCAGGTCGGGGGCGTCGCCGGCGTGGTGGGTGATCGCCTCGGCGCTGACCAGGTCGCCGGACTTGATGCGGAGGGCCGGCTTGATCGAGGGATCGAAATAGCCCCAGTGCACGGTGGCCGGCGTGGCCTTCAGGGTGTGCAGGGCGCCGGGCAGGACGTCCGGGCGGGTCTGGCCGGGTTCGCAGATGAAGGGCATCTCAGGGTCTCTCGGGTTCAGGCCGCCGGCGCGAGCGTGACGGACGTCATGCTCAGCGAGCCGTGCTCGATGTGGTCGGGGGCGAAGCGGACGACGTCGCCGGGCAGGCGCGCGCCCAGCACGTACAGCAGCGGCCAGAAATGGTCGGGCGTCGGGACCGACTGGCTGGCGTCGTCGCCGCGCGAGGCGAAGTCGACCACCCGCTGGGGCGCGTCGTCGACGATGGCCTGCTTGATGTAGTCGTTGAACCGCAGCGACCAGTCGTAGGGCGCGCAATGGCGCTCGCCCCAGTTCATGGCCGGCAGGTTGTGGACGATGTTGCCGGTGCCGACGATCAGCACGCCCTCGTCGCGCAGGGGGGCCAGGCGCTGGGCCAGCTCAAAGTGCCATTCCGGCGGCTTGGTCGCGTCCATGCTGAGCTGGACCACCGGCACGTCGGCGTCCGGATAGGCCTTGCACAGCACCGACCAGGTCCCGTGGTCCAGGCCCCAGGCCTGCTGGTCCAGCACCACCGGCTGCGGCGCCAGCAGGTCGCGCACCCGCGCCGCCAGTTCGGGCGAGCCGGGCGCGGGGTACTGGACGTCGAACAGCGCCTGCGGGAACGAGGCCCCGAAGTCGTGGATGGTGCGCGGGGCGGTCATGGCGGTGACGCCGACGCCCTTGGTCAGCCAGTGGGCCGAGACGCACAGGATGGCCTTGGGCTTGCCGAACGCCTCGCCCATCGCCTTCCAGGTCTGGGTGGTGTCGTTGGTCTCCAGGGCGATCATTGGGCTGCCGTGACCGAAGAAGGCGACAGGCCGGCGGCTCATGCGGCGACCTCCGCTTTCGAACCCTTCAGCGCCGCCCCCTCTTTCATCTTCGCCCAGGCCTTCTGGTAGCGGGGCGTGAGCCAGCGGTTGAACTGCACCTGCGCCCCCTCCTGCCAGGAATAGCGGCCGCGCACCGCGAACCGCGAGCGCAGCCCCACCTGGACCAGTTCGTCGACGTGCATGTCCTGGGCGATGATCTTGCCCGCCGAGGTCATGATCATCTCCAGCCGCTCCTCGAAGCCGTTCACCTCGGTGGCCCCGGGCGCGACCAGAAGACCGGTGTCCTGCTCCATGGTCTCGGGACCCGTGGGCCGCAGGATCAGGTAGATGACCATGTCGCTGGTCATCACCAGCGACAGGGTCGGCGGGATGTTGGCGAAGGTGGCGCGGTTGCGGTCCTGCTCGCTCAGCTTCGGGAAGACCGGCAGCACGGCCTTCTGGGTGGGGTTGAAGCTGACGTCCGGATGGGTGGTGCCGTTGAACCGCAGGAAACCGGCGTCGTCCGCGCCCGCCTCGGGGAAGCTGCACAGCTCGCTGGGGATGAAGTCGTGCAGCGGGCCGCGATGCAGCTTGTTGGCGTGGTAGCCGTCGTTGTTGTTCTCGAACATCACCTTCCAGTTCCAGGCGAACTGGCCGGTCATCGGCGGCGTCAGGCCCTCGGCGTTGGCGAGGTCATAGTTGGCGACGGCGTCCTCGACCGCCTTCAGGCGCGGGGCCAGGGGCGGCGCGTCGGCGTCGAAATTGATGAAGATGAAGCCCAGCCAGATCTCGACCTTGAAGGTCGGCAGCTTGACCGCCTTCTTGTCGAAGTCGCAGGCCCGCTCCATGGCCGGGGCGTTCACCAGGTCGCCGTTCAGCGAATAGACCCAGTGGTGGTAGGGGCAGACGAAGCCGCGGGTGTTGCCCCGGCCCTCGGCCACCAGCATGGCCCGGTGCTGGCACACCGCCGACATCGCCTTGATCTCGTTGGAGCGGTTGCGGGTGACGATGATCGGCTCGCCGATGATCGTGGTGGTGAAGTAGTCGCCCTGCTCCTTCACCCAGTCCACGCGGCCCACGCACAGCCATTCGTGGTTGAACAGCGCCTCCTTCTCGAAGTCGTAGAAGGCCGCGTCGGTGTAGCAGGCGGGCGGCAGGGTCTCGGCCGCGTCGACGTCGCGCATCGAGCGCGACAGGCCGTCGAAGAAGGCGTCATCGAGATGGGGTGCGGGCGAGAGGCCCATGGCGGCTGCGCTCCTTCGCAAGATCGATACGAAGGCTAGGCGGGGCGCGCCCACCGGTCTTGCACCAGCGCGCACGATAAGTTGGCCGTCGCCCGGTCGACGGGCGTCGTCGCCGGGTTCTCGGGCGGAAATGAGCAAAAGGCGCGCAAGCTTGCGGCGCCGGAAGACTTTGCCGGACGCGCACGCAAAGCCGTCGTGCGCGTACCGGCAAGACGTGGCCTTGGACGGGGCCTAGGTTGAGTTCCAGAACGCTTCCCAGAACGCTTCGATGAGGACCGCGCCCGTGGACATGACGCTCGCCGACGACCTGACGATCTCGGAACTGAAGCCCGGCTTCGGCGCCCGCATCCACGACCTGGACCTGTCGACCGCGCCCGACGCCGAGATCGACAAGGTGGTGGCCGCCTTCCATCGCCACGGCGCGGTGGTGGTGCCCGGCCAGTCGATGACGCCGGACGACCTGATGCGTTTCATCGGCCGCTTCGGCGAGGCCGAGGACCACACCCAGACCCGCTTCACCCTGCCCGGCTATCCGAAGATCTTCATCCTCAGCAACCGGGTCGTGGACGGCAAGCCGATCGGCGCCCACAACGACGGCGTCGGCTGGCACACCGACTACAGCTACAAGCCCGAGCCGGTGATGCTGACCATGCTCTATGCGGTGGAAGTGCCCGACGAGGGCTCCGACACCCTGCTGGCCGACGGCTGCGCCGCCTGGAACGCCCTCTCGCCCGAGAAGCAGGCCGAGCTGCTGCCGCTGAGCCTGCATCACAGCTACAAGCACTTCATGGCCACCCGCCAGTTCGGCCAGCAGCAGAACCTGTCGCCCGAACTGGAGGCGGCCAATCCCGACGTCGAGCACCCGCTGATCCGCACCCACCCGGCCGACGGCCGCAAGGCGCTGTGGCCCTCGACCGGCACGGTGACCGAGGTGATCGGCAAGCCGGGCCCGGAAGGCCTGGCCCTGATCGGCGAGCTGGTGGACTTCATGACCGGCGACGACTTCGTCTATCGCCACAAGTGGTCCAAGGGCGACCTCTTGATGTGGGACAATCGCTGCACCCTGCACACCGGCACCCTGTACGACGACACCAAGTACTTCCGGACCATGCACCGGCTGTGGGTCAAGGGCGACAAGCCGTACTAATTCCCCACGCCTTCCGTCGCCATCCCGGACAGCGCTGAACGCTTCCGGGATGACAACCTTGATGAGTTGAAGAGAGCATGACCAAGACCTGGCTGATCACCGGCGTGTCCGGCGGACTGGGCCGCGAGATCGCCCTGGCGGCCATCGCCCGCGGCGACACCGTCTTCGGCACGGTGCGCAAGGCCAAGGACGCCGACGCCTTCGAGCTGCTGGGCGGCCACGCCCTGGTGCTGGACGTCACCGACGAGGCGGCGGTTCGCAAGGGCGTCGCCGAGGTGGAAGCCGCCGGCAAGATCGACGTGCTGGTCAACAACGCCGGCTACGGCCTGGTGGGCGCGGTCGAGGAGGCCTCGCTGGACGAGCTCCGCGCCCAGTTCGAGACCAACGTCGTCGGCCCGCTGGCGATGCTGAAGGCCGTTCTGCCGGCCATGCGCGCCCGCCGGACCGGGCGGATCATCAACGTCACCTCGGTCTCGGGCCTGGCCGTCTGGGCCGGCACCGGCGTCTACTGCGCCAGCAAGTGGGCGCTGGAAGGCCTGACCCAGACCCTGGCCGCCGAGGTGGCCGAGCTGGGGATCAAGGTGACCAACGTCGCCCCCGGCGGCCTGCGCACCAACTTCTCCGGCGGCTCCAAGACCATCGTGGTCGACAAGATCGCCGACTATGACGGCCTGGCCCGCGACGCCGAACGGATCATGGCCGACCACGCCGGCCACGAGCCGGGCGATCCGGCCAAGGCCGCCCAGGCGGTCCTGCGCATCGCCGACGAGGAGGCCCCGCCCCTGCACCTGCTGCTGGGCGAGGACGCCCTGAAATACGCCGGCTACGCCGCCGCCGGCCTCCAGGCCGACATCGACGCCTGGAAGGACCTGACCCTTTCCATCGGTTTTGAGGACCGCCCGTGACCAACACCCTGATCTTCGTCGACCTGGCCTCCGAAGACCCCAGCGCCGCCGGCAAGTTCTACGCCGAGGTGTTCGGCTGGCAGAACGACGCCCGGCCCGAGGGCGAGTACCACCGGATGGTGCCCGGCGGCTTCTTCAAGAAGAGCGACGGGACCGACAGCGAGATCGGCAACCTGCACCTGGGCATCTTCAAGGCCGCCAACGCCCGCCCCCACCCGGAACCGGCCKGCGTCGAGCCGCGCCACCTGTCGACCGACGGCCGCAAGCCGCGGATCTGGGTGCTGATCGGCGACGAAGACAGCGCCGACCGCATCCTGGGCAAGGCCGCCGAACTGGGCGCGACCCTGCTGTGGCGCGACCACTACTGGGCCGAGTTCAACGGCTACAACCACGCCTTCCGCGACCCGTGGGGCAACGAGATCGTCCTGTGGGGCAAGGCGGGCGCGAACCCGGAGATTCCGGCGAGCTTCACTCGAGAATAGCCGGGGAACGCGCCGCGCCCGCAAGCGCGGCGCGCAGCCCATCAGGCCTCCAGGGCCAGGTCCGACGCCGTGGTCACCCGGCCGATGCGCGGGAAGATGCGCTCGACCGCGAAGGCGTGCATCTCGGGTGAGAAGGTGGTCATCGCGTCCTCGACCAGCACCATGGCGTAGCCGTGCTCGTAGCCGGCCCGCGCCGTCGACTCGACGCCCAGATTGGTCGCCACCCCGGCCAGGACCACCGTGGTGATCCCGCGCCGGCGCAGCTCCAGGTCCAGACCCGTCTGGTGGAAGGCGTTCCACTGGCGCTTGGTCACGCGGATGTCGCCGGGCTGGGCCAGGCCGTCGGCCAGGTCGCCCCAGCCGGCCGGGAAGCCGCCGGGCGGCAGGGCCATGGGCTGGTCGACGGGCGTCTTGACCCGGTCGCCGTCGTCGGCGGCGAAGGCCACATTGACCAGCACCACCGGCGCGCCCGCGGCGCGGAAGCGCTCGGCCAGGGACTTGCCGGCCGCCAGGGCCTCCGGGCCCGTGCGAGGCGCGACGGGCATGGCCAGTATGCCGTTCTGCAGGTCGATCAGCACCAGGGCCGTGGTCTTGGGATCGAGCTTGATCATGAGAGTCGCCTTTCGGGCAAGCGCCGGCGCGCACGCCGCTAGCCCGCGACGCGTCGGCTCGTTATATGAGGATGAGCTCACCTATGGATATATGAGGATGCCCTCATCTAAGTCAACCGCCGCCCGTGCGCCCCAGCGTAAACGGGGCGAGCTGCGCGTGGCGGCCCTGCAGGACGCGGCGCTGGCGGTGTTCGCGGAGAAGGGCTTCGAGGCGGCGACCATGACCCAGATCGCCGCCCGGGCCGGCGCGCCGATCGGGTCGCTGTACCAGTTCTTCCCGAACAAGGACGTATTGGCCGACGCCCTGATCGACCGCTACGCGGGCCAGCTGGGCGAGGCGCTGGACGGGCTGGAGGCCGCCCTGCCCGGCCTGTCGACCGCCGCCCTGGCCGACGCCCTGCTGGACCTGTTCCCCAGCCGTCGCCACGAGCGCGACGCGGCCCTGGCCCTGGTCGACAGCCGGCCTGACCGCAACACCCGCTCGGCCGCCCTGCGCGACATGATGCGCGACCGGATCGCCGCCCTCCTGGCCAGGCGCGCGCCGGACAAGCCCGCCCAGGCCGTGCGCGACGTCGCCATCGCCTTCCTGGGCAGCATGAAGATGGTCGCCATGCTCGAGGCCGAGCCCGCCCCGGCCCAGGCGATCGCCGAGTTCCGGTCGATGGCGCGGCTCTATCTGGTCGACCGCCTGGGCGCCTAGTCGACGCGGGCCGGGTCGCCGACGAAGTCCTTGGCGCAGTACCAGCCGCCCTGGAACGGCGCGGCGACCGGGCTCTCGGGCGGTCCCGCCAGCACCTCGGCCGCCCAGTCCTCGGCGTTGTCGCGCGGCGCGTAGCCGAGGAAGGCGGCGGCCGAATTGTCCCAGAAACTCCGCGTGTTGGCCGAGACTCCGTAGACCGTGGCGTAGGCGAAATCCGGCGCCTCGATCCCGCAGCGCACCAGCTCGACCATGTCGCGCGGGCTGATCCAGACCGCCAGCTGGCGCGGGTCGGACGGCCGGTCGCGATAGGCGCCGATCCGCAGGGACAGCACCTGCAGGCCGAACTTGTCGGCGTACATCCGGCCCATGGCCTCGCCGAACACCTTGCTGACGCCGTAGTAGCTGTCGGGCCGCGGGACCAGGGTCTCGGGCGTCAGCGTCTCGCGGCGATGGAAGCCGGCCGCGTGGTGCGACGAGGCGAACAGCACGCGCTTCACGCCCGCGAGCCGCGCCGCCTCGAACAGGTTGTGGACCCCGACGATGTTGGCCGGCAGCACCTGGTCCCAGGCGTTGTCCTCGGGCTCGACCGGCACGCCGGCCATGTGGACGACGCAGTCGATCCCGGTCATCGCCGAGACCAGGGACGGGATGTCGAGCAGATCGGCGTGAGCGATCTCCTCGCCCTGCCCCGCCGGGGTCATCGGCGCGATGTCCGCCAGGCGCATCAGACCGTAGCGGCCGGCCAGACCTTCGCGGATGGCCGAGCCGATACCGCCGGCCGCGCCTAGGAGGAGGATACGGCGGTCAGCGGGGTTCATCTCGCAGCTCAACAAAGGTTGTCATCCCGGAGGCCTCGCAGAGGCTGTCCGGGACCCAGGTGATTGGGCCAAGGCCGTGCAGCCGCCCCTGGGTCCCGGACAAGCGCTACGCGCTTTCCGGGATGACAATGGTGGTGGTTGGGATCAAACCGGCCGGTCGCCCGCCACCGTCACGCGGTAGCCCGTGCGCGTGTCGGGGAAATAATCCCAGATCGCCTGGTGCCAGGTGCAGCGGTTGTCCCAGAAGGCCACCGAGTTCTTCTTCCAGCGGAAGCGCACCTGGAAGTCCGGGTTGCTGGCATGCTGGTAGAGGAAGTTCAGGATCGCCGTGCTCTCGGCCTTGGACACGCCCATGATCCGGGTCGTGTAGGACGGATTGACGAACAGGCTCTTCTTGCCGCTGACCGGATGGGTGCGGACGATCGGGTGGACCGAGCAATTGTACTTGCGGTCGATGTCCGGGAAGATCGCCTTGTAGACCGGGTTGGCGTCGTGCTCGGCCGACAGTCCTTCCAGATAGGCCTTCATCCGGTCCGACAGCGTCTCGTAGGCCGCGTACATGCTGGCGAAGCAGGTGTCGCCGCCGTCGTCGGGCAGGACCTTCATGTAGAGGATGCTGCCCAGGGGCGGTTCGGGATCGCAGGTCAGGTCCGAGTGCCAGTTCTCGCCGGCCACGAACTTGGAATTGGCGTCGGCGTGGATGGCCACGATCTCCGGGTGCTCGGCCAGGCCCGGCACGCCCGAATGGATGGCCAGGTCGCCGAACTTGCGGCCGAACGCCTTGTGGGCGTCGTGGTCCATCTCCTGGTCGCGGAAGAAGATCACCTGGTACTGGGTCAGGGCCTGGTGGACCTCTTCGAACTGGCGGTTCGTCAGCGGCTTGCCCAGGTCGACACCGAAGATCTCGGCGCCGATCCGGCGGGTCATCGGCTTCACGTCGAGGACGTCGTAGGTCATGGAACCGCTCCCCTAAGCGTTCAGGAAGCCGCCGCGCACATAGACGAGCGGGGCCTTGGCGTCGTCGACCGCCACGCGCAGGACGCGGCCGACCAGGATTTCGTGATCGCCGCCGTCGTGGGCGGCGTGCAGGTCGCATTCGACCGCCGCGACGGCGCCGGCGAGCAGCGGATGGCCCGACACGCCCGCCTCGACGGCCGTCAGGGCGAAGCGGTCGTCGGCCCCGCTCTTGGCGAAGCGATAGGCCAGGTCGCCCTGGTCGCTGGCCAGGATGTTGACGCAGAACGACTTGGCCTGGCCCAGCGCCGCCAGGGTGCGGCTGTCGCGCTTGAGGCAGACCATGACCAGCGGCGGGTCCATCGACACCGAGCTGAAGGCGCTGACGGTGGTGCCGACCAGGCGACCCTCGTGACAGACGGTGACGACGGTCACCCCCGCCGCGAAGCTGCCCATGGCCTTGCGGAAGTCGTGCGGCTCGGGGGCCAGCGCTTGGACGGCGGCCCCCATCTCACTCGTTCCCGAACGGGTTGTCGGGATAGACCGCCGAGGCCGGGCGCTTGGCGCTCTCGTCCGGGCTGGCCCGGCCGCAGACCGCCAGGGCGGTCAGGGCGTAGACCAGGGCGCTGTCGACAAGGTCCTTCGGCGTCGGCCGCCAGCGGCGGAAGCCGGTGGTGATGGCCGGAATGCGCTGCATGTTGAACACGTTGTGGTCGCGCCACATGCTGGAATAGACCGGATTGGCCAGGGCCACGGGATGGCCGAGGCTGAGCTTGGTGGCCTCGTCGACGGCGGCGACCAGCGGGGCCACCTCGCGGGCGTCGGCCTCGAAGCCGTGGCGCACCACCACCGGCTCGATGTCGATCCGGCCCAGGCCCGCCTCGCGCACCATGGCCTCCAGCGAGTGCTGGACCTCGGCCACGCGCTGCTTGGGCGTCAGGCCCACCTCCAGATAGAGGTTCACCAGCTCGGTCCCCGCCCCGAAGGCGTAGGGGATGCCGCCGCGGATCGAGGCGATCTGCGACTTGGGCTGGGCCACGCCGCCCGGACTGTCGTAGCGGCTCTTCTTCTCGTACTCACCGCTCCAGGCGTGGATCGCCTCGGTCAGCTTGCCGATCTTGTAGATCGGATTGGGGTGCTTGGACGCTGTCTCCGGATGCTCGAGCAGCGGGGTGAACACCCCCTCGCCCCACACCTGGAAGCGGAACACCGCATAGCCGCAGCCCACCCAGGTCAGGCCGAAGTCGCAGCCCTCGGCGGCGATGGCGTAGTCGGGCGCGACGCCGCCGTGGTGGAACAGGTAGTGGGCGCCGATGTCCTTGCCCATGTAGGCCACGCCCCGATGCTCCTCGATCGGCTCGGGGCCGATCTCGCCGGGACAGGCGGTCAGGTACATCTTGCCCGCCAGCTCGTAGCCGGCCTTCTTCAGCGCCTTGGCCGCGATCAGGAAGCAGCTCATCGGGCCGCGATCGTTGGCGATCGGATAGCCGTACAGCTTGCCGTCCTCCAGCCAGCACTTCTCCCATTCGGGATTGGCCAGCGTGTCAGGGCTGTACTTGTACGCGTCCAGGTCCGGGTTCCAGGTCGGCGCCTCGGTGTCGAGGTGGGCGGTGAACAGCAGGTTCTTGCCCCCAATGGTATTTGGGCCCCTGCCGCCGTGCGTGCCGATGATGTTCGGACGTTCCGGCGTCGCCCCGACCTTGCGCGGCGAGAAGCCCTCGCGCGCCATCCAGTCGTAGACGTAGTTGGCGACCTCCAGCTCCTTGCCCGACGGCGCCGGGATGTTGCCCAGGGTCAGGGCCAGCTCGACGATCTCGGCCTCGTCGATCGCGGCGGCGATCGCGGCGCGGTCCTCGTCGGTGACCTGGTACGGCGCGGCGGCGCCCAGTTGCGGAAATCCGTCGGCCATACTCAGGCAGCCCCTTTCCAAGCGCTCGCGATCGCCGCCGTGTCGGTCAGGATCGCGCTGTTCAGCTCCATCACCCTCAGCGACGCCTCGTGGATGTCCGCCTCGTAGGCGGCGCAGGCGTCGGCGGCGACGAACACGTGGTAGTCCAGGTCGAAGGCGTCGCGGACGGTGCTGTCGACGCAGCACTCGGTGGTCACGCCGGCCACCACCAGGGTGTCGACGCCCATCTGGGTCAGCCGCATGTCGAGATCCGTGCCGACGAAGCCGCTGTAGCGGGTCTTGTGCACGACCAGCTCGCCGGGCGCCGGCAGCGGCCCGTAGAACTCGGACCCGACCTGTCCGGCCCGGCACAGGGCCGCGTCGACGTCGGGATCGCCCCCGCGCCGGCGCATGCGCTCGTTCCAGGCGGGGGAGTCGGTTTCGGGCGTGGTCCACAGGCCCACGAACACCACCGGCACGCCGGCGGCGCGGGCGTCGGCCACCAGCGCCTCGGCGGCCGCCAGGGCGGGCTTCACCACGCCCATGTCGATGAAGGCGCCCAGCACGCCGTCGGGCGAGGCGAAGTCGACCTGCATGTCGATCACCAGCACCGCCGTGCGCTTCGGCGCGATCCAGGTCGCCAGGCCGTCCGAGGTCTCGCTCACGAATAGACCGCCCGCAGGCCCGGCAGGATGTCGGCGCCGAACATGGTCAGGCCTTCGACATAGTCCGGGAAGATCAGCATCAGCCCGTCCAGCTGGCAGTAGTCGATATACTCCTGGATCTGCTCGCCGCAGGTCTTGGGCGAGCCGACCACGGTGTGGGTCATGAACGCGCCCTGCTGCTTGGCGACGGAGTCCAGCTTGTCGGCCGGCACGCCCCAGCTGGCCAGCATGGCCAGGATCGCGCCGATGTCGGCGCCGTCCTTGTAGTGTTCGACCATCGCGGCGGCCTCGGCGTCGGTGTCGCCGTGGACGACCGTGCACATGGCGTAGGTCTTGATGGTCTTGCCCATGGTCTCGGCCACCGCCTTGGCGCGCAGCGAGGCGTCGCGGCGCTCGTCGGGCGTGCGGCCGCCGATGAAGCAGACGTCGGCCTCGCGCACCGAGAACTGGAAGCCGCGGTCCGACATGCCGGCGCAGACGATCTCGGGACGCGGCTTGGCCAGCGGCTTGGGCTTGGACTGGCAGTCCTTCATCGTGAAGAACTTGCCGGCGAAGTCGACGCTGTCCTCGGACCACAGGCGCTTGACGATCGTCGTCCATTCCTCGGTCAGGGCGTAGCGGTCGTCGTGCGACAGGCTGTCGTMCCAGGCCCCCATCTGGTCGAACTCGCCCTTGTAGGCGCCGGCCACGATGTTCAGGCCCGCCCGGCCGCCGCTGATGTGATCCAGGGTGGCGATCATCTTGGCCGCCACGGCCGGGTTCTGCAGCAGCGGGTGGATGGTGGCCCAGATGCGGACGTTCTTGGTGGCCTCGGCGATGCCGGCCATCATCGTCACCGACTCCAGGGCCGTGCCCCAGTGGTCGGTCTCGCCGCCGAAGCCGCGGAACTTGCCCATGGACATCACGAAGTCCATGCCGACCTCGTCGGCCTTCACCGCCGCGGCCTTGTTCTGCTGGTAGAGGCCGTCGAGGACCGGGGTCGTCTTGGAGATGATCCAGCCGCCGTTGGCGACCGGGAGGAAGACCCCGAAGTCCTTGTGCTTGGATGGGCTGTGGAACATGGCGGCTCCTCCTTACGCGGCGTCTTGAAGCATATCAGGGACCGGCTCGGCGACCGGCTCTATTTGGGTGGCCTTGCGCGGCGGCCGCATGAAGCAGGCGGCGACGAAGATCAGGCCGATGATGACCGCGCACACCTGGAAGGTGGGCACGAAACTGCCCAGGCGGTCGCGCATCTCGCCGCCAACCACCGGGCCCAGGGCCGAGACCGCGCCCACCAGGCAGACCAGGGAGAAAATCTCCAGGTTGTTCTTCCGGCCATAATAGTTGAGCAGAAGGATGCTGACCGCCAGCACCGTCAGGCCGAATCCGACGCCGACGCCCACGGCGAACAGCACCAGCAGCGGCCAGGAGGTGGCGTAGGCCAGGGCCAGCAGGCCGATAGCCATCATCCCCTGCGCCCCGGCCAGCAGCCAGCGCGGGTCGACGCGGTCGCCCAGCAGGCCGCCGCCCATCCGGGCCGCCACCTGCATCAGCGACTCGAAGCTGATGGCGGCGATCGCCACGGCCGAGACCACGCCCAGCTCGCTCAGATGGCTGGGCGCCAGGCTGACGGCGGTGACCCCGCCCAGCAGGTGGGCGAAATAGGCGGCCAGGATCACCCAGAACTGCGGGGTGGCGACCGCTTCCTTGACCGTCCAGTCGACGGCGGTGCGATAGACCTTGGCGTTGGCGGGCGCGGCCTGGATGTCCTCGGCCACGGCCTTGTCGGTCTCGACGGCGGCGGCTTCCAGCCAGGCGCGGCCGCCGACCAGGGCGGCGCAGAGGACGCCGACCACGACCGAGGCGATCGCCTGGGCCCACCAGTAGGGTCGCCAGCCGCCATGGGCCGCGGCCATGCCCGTCACCGCCATCCACGGCCCGGCCACGCCGCCCAGCGAACCGATGGTGAAATAGATCCCGAACGGCAGGGCGCGCTTCTTGAACAGCATCGACAGCACGTGGGTGCCGGGGATCAGGGCCATCATCTGATAGCCCGCGCCCAGCAGCGCCGTGCCCAGCCAGTAGACCAGCAGGCCCGGCGAGGCCGCCAGGCACGCGAAGCCCGCGACCATCACCGCCGAACCGGCCAGGATGGCGCCGCGCACCCCGATCTTGCGGATCAGGATGGCGGGGAACTTCGAGGAGGCGCCGCAGAAGGCGCCCAGCAGGGTGAAGCCCAGGAAGCCGTTGAAGAAGCTCCAGCCGTTCTCCTTGATCATCGCCGGCAGCACCACGCCCAGCGACGAGAAGGTCGAGGCGGTGATCAGGAACAGCAGCAGGCTCAGCGCGCCGAGCAGCAGCCAGGACCTCCACGGGATCGTCGACGACATGGGCTTGCCTCCGTCAAAGCGAGGGTCCCGCGCCCCTGTCCGGAGCGCGGGACGGGGGAACTAGAACTTGCGCGACAGGGTCACGCGCCACTCGCGGCCCTTGCTGGGCAGCGCGCCGAGGTTGGCGTAGCTGTCGGCGTCGGGCGTGAAGTAGAGCTTGTCGAACAGGTTATCGATGTTGGCCGTCACCGTGTACGGACCGTACTCGTAGTAGGCCGAGGCGTTGGCCACGTAGTAGGCCGGATAGGTCACCGCGTTCTGCACGGTGCCCGAGGTCTTGGTCACGTGGGTGACGCCCAGCGTGCCGCCGACCTTGCCCCAGCTGTAGTCGTCGCTGGTGTAGGCGCCGTACAGGCTGACCACCGATTTCGGGATCAGGGTGTAGTCGTAGTCGCCCGCGCGGCCCGGCAGGCTGTTGAACGCCCAGACCACGTAGGTGCCGCCGAAGGCCTGCGAACCCGGCACGMCGGCGGTGTAGGCCGGGATGTACTGGAACGAGGTATCCGGGCCCTTGACCGTGGTGTGCTGGCTGTTGCCCGAGAAGGTGAAGCTGAAGTTCTCGCTGGCCAGCCAACGGACTTCCAGCTCCACGCCCTTGGCGCGGGTGCCAGTGGGCGTGCCGGTGATGCCGGTCAGCTGGGTGCGGTTCTGGCGATAGCCCGCCAGCGAGCCGACCAGGGTGCCCTTCAGCCACTGGAACTTGACCCCGGCCTCGGCCAGGTCGCTGTCCGACAGCCACGCGTCGCTGGCGTCGGCCACCAGGCTGGCGGCCACGTCGCCGGCCTGGCTCATCTCCAGGGCAGAGGCCTTGGCGTAGGTGATGTAGGGCATCACCCCGCCCGGGGCCTTGTAGGTGGCGCTGGCGGTGTAGGTGAACTTGTCCTTGCCCGCCTTCTGCTCGCCCGACACTTGGTAGCTGAGCACGCCGGTGTCGTGCGACGTGACGTCGTAGTCGTCCCAGCGGCCGCCGACCATCAGGTTCAGCTTCTCGGCCACCATGACGTCGGTCATGAAGAACACGCCCGTCTGCTGCCACTTCGACTTGTTGTCGTTCTCCCAGGCCAGGCCCAGCACGCCGGCGCCGGTCTCGGTGGTGAAGGGGCTGTCGATGATGTCGGTGGCCGTGGCGCCGAAGCTGATGTCGCGGCGATCCAGGGCGATCACGCCGCTGTTGTAGCTTTCGCGCCGGCGGCCCGAGAAGTCGCGGTACGAGGCGCCGACGAACGACTTGGCGGTGACCAAGCCGTCGCCGAAGTCGTTCTCGAAGTTGTAGGTCAGGCGGCCTTCCCAGACCGAGCTGTCGAACCAGGCCGGGTAGCCGTAGCTGACGAAGCGCTTGTTCTCCTGATCGTCGTAGAAGAACTGCGCCTTGATCGTGCTGGTCGGCGACAGGGCCTTGGCCAGGTCGAAATACAGGGTGTTGGTGTCGGTCTTCGAGAAGTCGGCCGGGCTGATATAGACCGTGCGCGGCGACAGCTTGGTGGTGCCCACCCCGGTGTCCAGGATGTGGGCGGCGTTGGTGTTGTAGAACCCGTAATACGGGATGTAGAGCGGGTTGAACGTCGGGTCGTAGTAGTACGGGTTGGCGCTGTTGCCGCTGATCTCGTTCAGGGTCATGCGGCCGTTGTGGTCGCTGTCGACCAGCGTGGTGTCGCGGCCGGTGGTGTAGGTCCCGTTGTCGATCAGGCTCTGGGTCAGGCGGTTCCAGCCGGGCGTCTGCACATCGCCGTCCGAGTGGTACTTCATGCCGCCGAACGCCGTCGACCAGCCGTTGCCCAGGTCGAAGTCGGCCGAGATCTCGCCGGTCTGGCGACGCGGATAGATGCCCTTGTAGAAGCTGTGGCTGTCCTCGACCTCGCCGTAGGCGTAAACGCCGCCGGTCACGGGACCGAGGTTCACGGGCAGGCCGATCTGCGCGGTGGCGTTCTTGCGGTTGTACGAGCCGAAGGTGGCCGTGACCTCGCCGGTCGGCTCGCTGAGGTAGCCGCCCTCGTTCTTGCCCGACTTCGGGATGAAGTTGAGCATCCCGCCCACCTTGCCCGAGCCGTAGATCGGGGTCGGCGGACCGCGCACGATCTGGATCTGGTCGGCCGCGCCGATGGGCGTGGAATAGGTGCCGCGGTTCTCGATGCGCTTGAAGCCGCGGAAGTAGTTCTCGGCCAGGGTGCCGCGGATGTTCAGCGCGCCGGGCACGCCGTAGAAGCTGGCGGTGTAGGTGCCGGGCGAGACGGCGGTCAGGCCGTCGATCGTCTCGATGCCGTAGCGCTGCAGGGTGGTGTCGCTGACGAAGCTGGCCGAGCGCGGCGTCTCCAGCAGCGGCTTGTCGATGCCGAACACCGTGTTGTTGGGCCGGGTCTCGATCAGACCCGCCTTGTCGCGCGCCTTGACCACGATCTCGTCCACCGCGGTCGAGGCGTCGGCCGGATCGGCGGCCGGCGTATCGGCGGCGAAGGCGTGACCGGGCGACGCGGCGACGGACAGAGCGAGCAGAACAGCGACGGAAGTTCCCGCCATCAAAAGCCGTTGGTTCGACATGACGTCCTCGTTCGAGGTCGTCGCGCCCATCACCCGCGGTGATTATCCCCAGGACGACGCCTCTTGAGGACCAGCATCACCCAGCCGCCGCCGCCCGGCCGGAACCACCTCTGACATTTTGAACGAAATGTCCCCGGCGCTCGCTTCTTGCTCAGTCCCCGCCCCTTTCCGCACGGCGAAGGTCAAGAAACTTGATCCACCGCGCACAAGGAGCCGCCAAAAGCGTTGCGGCTTGACCTGTTGTCCCGGCCTTTCCGGACGCGGCGGACGTAAGGGCACGATGGCCTGGCGCCGGAATCCGTCGGATGCTCGGGCCAACGAAAGGCGGGAGGCGGCCAGGATGATCACCCTCTATCACTGCGTGGGCGCGCGCTCGTTCCGAGCCCTGTGGGCCCTGGAGGAGCTGGGCCTGCCCTATGAGCTGAAGCTGACGCCCTTCCCGCCCCGGTTCCGCGAGCCGGGCTATCTGGAGATCAATCCGCTGGGCACCACGCCCACCCTGATCGACGGCGACGTCCTGATGAGCGAGTCGGCCGCGATCGGCGAATACCTGGCCCGCCGCTATGGTCCCAGCGACCTGACCGTGACGCCGGACGAGCCGGGCTTCGGGGCCTATCTGAACTTCCTGCACATGGGCGAGGCCACCCTCACCTTCCCGCAGACCATCCACCTGCGCTACGCGGTGTTCGAGCCCGAGGAGCGCCGCCTGCCCCAGGCCGCCGCCGACTACGTGCAGTGGTTCCTGTCGCGACTGAAGGCGGCGGCCAGGCTGCTGGACGACAGCGGATTCGTGGCCGCCCGCCGCTTCACCATGGCCGACATCTCGGTGGCCTACGCCCTGAAGCTGGGCGAGCAGCTGGGCTTCGCCGACGCCTTCCCCGAGGCCTTCAAGGCCCACCTGGCGCGGATGAAGGCCCGCCCCGCCTACCAGCGCGCCATCGCCGCCGAGAGCGCCGGAGAACCTGTCCTGTGACGCCCGACCGCATCCCCGTCATCGTCGGCGTCGGCGAGGCCCTCGACCGGCCCAGCGACCTCTCCAAGGCCCTGGAGCCCCTGGCCCTGATGGAGGCGGCCCTGCGCGAGGCCGACGCCGACGCGGGCGGTGGCTTCCTGGCCCGGATCGGCTCGCTGGACGTCGTCAACCAGCTCAGCTGGCGCTACGCCGACGCAGCGGGCCAGCTGTGCGCCCGGCTGGACATCGCCCCGGCCCGCGCCGTCTACGGCCCCGTGGGCGGCGAGAGCCCGGTGCGCTACCTGCACGAGGCGGCCATCCGCATCGCCAGGGGCGAGGCCGAGGTCTGCGCCGTGGTCGGGGCCGAGGCGCAGTGGAGCGTTAACAAGGCCCGCGCCKCCGGCCTCGACCTGCCCTGGACGCCCAAGCCGGCCGCCGACGGGCGCGGGCCGCGTATCGAGGTCCATCCCCTGGCCCTGAAGCTGGGCGTGTTCCTGCCGGTCAGCGTCTATCCGTTCTACGAGAACGCCGCCGCCCATCACTGGGGCCAGACGCCGCGCCAAGCCCTGGCCGAGTCAGGCGCCCTGTGGTCGGCCTATGCGGCGGTGGCCGCGCGCCAGCCGAACGCCTGGCTCAAGACGGCCTTCACGCCCGAGCAGATCACCACCTCGCGCCCCGACAACCGGCCGATCGCCTGGCCCTACACCAAGCTGATGGTGGCCAACATGCAGGTGAACCAGGGGGCGGCGGTGATCGTGACCAGCCTGGCCGCCGCCCGGGCGGCGGGCGTGCCCGACGATCGGCTGGTCTTCGTCTGGGGCGGCGCGGCGGCGAAGGAGCCGGGCGACTACCTTCAGCGCGACCACTATCACGGCTCGGTCGCCCAGGACGCGGTGCTGGAGACCGTGAGCGGCATGGCGCCGGACGGTTTCGACGCCCTGGAGCTCTACAGCTGCTTCCCCTGCGTGCCGAAGATGGCCCGGCGGACCCTGGGCTTGCCGGCCGACGTCACGCCCACCGTCACCGGCGGCCTGACCTTCTTCGGGGCGCCGATGAACGACTACATGACCCACGCGGCGGTCGCCATGACCCGGCGGCTGCGCGAGGGGGGCGGAACGGGCCTGCTGTACGGCCAGGGCGAGTTCGTCACCAAGCACCACGGCCTGGTCCTGGCCGATCGCCCCGCGCCCGAGGGCGGCCGGCCGTTGGAGGACGTCAGCGTCCAGGCGGAAGCTGACGCCCGGCGAGGCGCGGTCCCGGCCTTCGTCGAGGACGCGACGGGCCCGGCCGTGCTGGAGACCTCAACCGTGCTCTACGACCGCGACGGCGCGCCGACCCACGGCGTGGCGATCGTCCGGACGGGCGACGGTACGAGGACCCTGGCGCGGGTCCCCGCCGCCGACACGGCCGCCCTGGCGGCCCTGACCGATCCCGACGCCTTCGCGATCGGCCGGACCGGGGCCCTCCGCGCATGCGACGACGGCGTGGTGGACTGGCGGCTCTGAACCTCCAGGGGCCCAGCGGCGTTCCTCCGGCGAAGGAACCCGCATATGCCCCGCCGCCTGCTCTCCAGCCGCCTTCTGCCCAACGCCCTGCTCCTGGTCCTGACCCTGGGCGGGCTGACGCTGGGCGCCTGCGCCTACGAACATCCGTCGCCGCCCGGCTACGCCTGGCGCTACATGGAGCCGGGCGACGAGGGCCCCAAGCTGGCCTATGGCCGGCCCGACAGCGATGAAGTGCTGATGATGATGGCCTGCGCGCCCGGCGCCGCCGCCGTGACCCTGACGGCGACCGACCTGAGCGGGACCGAGATCGCCCTGGCCTCCAACGACAAGATCACCCGCCTGAAGGCCCGGGTGGTGGCCTCGGAGGTCGTCGGCGGCGTCCTGGAGGCGCGGACCTCGGTCGACGCCGCGGCGCTGAGCGCCTTCCGTCGCACCGGCGACCTCGACCTGCTGATCGCCGACGAACGCCACAGCCTCGACGCCGCCCCGGCCGACCGCCACGACGTGAAGGCGTTCTTCAAGGCGTGCTCGGCTTAGGGTCGGGGACATGCCCTCGCGGCGTGTCCCCAAGTCCAGGCTCGGCGGATGCTGATGGGGACACGCCCAAGGGCATGTCCCCGGCTGGCTAGGCCCGCCGCCCCGCCGCGCTGATGTTGTCCACGCCAAGCGCCGCCAGGCAGCCGCGCAGGATGCCTTCGGCGTCGAGGCCGGCCTGGGCGTACATGGCTTCGGGCTTGTCCTGGTCCTGGAAGACGTCGGGCAGCACCAGGGTGCGGATCTTCAGGCCGCGGTCCAGGGCGCCGTGCTCGGCCAGGGCCTGCAGCACGAAGGCGCCGAAGCCGCCGACGGCCCCCTCTTCCACCGTGATGATCGCCTCGTGCTCGCGCGCCAGGCGCAGCAGCATGTCGACGTCCAGCGGCTTGGCGAAGCGGGCGTCGGCGACGGTGGCCGACAGGCCGCGCGCGGCCAGAAGGTCGGCGGCCTTCAGGCACTCGGCCAGGCGCGTGCCCAGCGAGACGATGGCGACGCTGGTCCCCTCGCGGACGATGCGGCCCTTGCCGATCTCCAGCGGAGCGGCCAGGTCGGGGATCGTCAGGCCCAGGCCCTCGCCGCGCGGATAGCGGAAGGCGCTGGGGCGGTCGTCGATGGCCACGGCGGTCGAGACCATGTGGGCCAGCTCCACCTCGTCGGCGGCGGCCATCAGCACCATGCCGGGCAAGGCCCCCATGAAGCCGAGGTCGAAGGTGCCCGCGTGGGTCGGGCCGTCGGCGCCGACCAGGCCGGCGCGGTCCATGGCGAAGCGCACCGGCAGGCGCTGGATGGCCACGTCGTGGACCACCTGGTCGTAGCCGCGCTGCAGGAAGGTCGAATAGATCGCCGCGAACGGCTTCATGCCGTCGGCGGCCAGGCCCGCGGCGAAGGTCACCGCGTGCTGCTCGGCGATGCCGACGTCGAAGGTGCGCTCGGGGAAGGCCTTGCCGAACAGGTCCAGCCCCGTGCCCGAGGGCATGGCGGCGGTGATGGCCACGATCTTCGGATCGATTTCGGCGTGCTTGATCAGTTCCTGGGCGAAGACCTTGGTGTAGCTGGGCGGGCCGGCCGCGCCCTTGTGCTGCTGGCCGGTGACCACGTCGAACTTGACCACCGCGTGCAGCTTGTCGGCCGCGCCCTCGGCCGGGGCGTAGCCCTTGCCCTTCTGGGTGACGACGTGGACCAGGACCGGCTTCTCGTCGAATTCCTTGGCGTTCTTCAGAACCGAGACCAGGGCGTCCATGTCGTGGCCGTCGATCGGGCCGATGTAGTGGAAGCCCAGTTCCTCGAAGAAGGTGCCGCCGGTGACCATGCCGCGGGCGTATTCCTCGGCCTTGCGGGCCGCGTCGCGGATCGGGGTGGGCAGCTTCTCGACCACCGTCTTGCCCAGCTTGCGCGCCTTGCGGTAGGCGCCGCCCGAGACGAGGTTGGCCAGATAGGCGCTCATGCCGCCCACCGGCGGGGCGATCGACATGTCGTTGTCGTTGAGGATGACGATCAGGCGCTTGGTGGTGTCCACCGCCGCGTTCATCGCTTCGTAGGCCATGCCCGCGCTCATCGAGCCGTCGCCGATCACGGCGATGACGCTGTTGTCCTCGCCCCCGGCGGCGACGCGGGCGTCGCGGGCGGCGCAGAAGCCCAGGGCCGCCGAGATCGAGGTGGCCGCGTGGGCCGCGCCGAACGGGTCGTATTCGCTCTCGGCCCGCTTGGTGAAGCCCGACAGGCCGCCGCCCTGGCGCAGGGTGCGGATGCGGTCGCGSCGGCCGGTCAGGATCTTGTGCGGATAGGCCTGGTGGCCGACGTCCCAGATGACGATGTCCTTGGGCGTGTCGAACACGTGGTGCAGGGCCACGGTCAGTTCGACCACGCCCAGGCCCGCGCCCAGGTGGCCGCCGGTCACCGAGACGGCGTCGATGGTTTCGGCCCGCACCTCGCTCGCCAGCTGCTTGAGTTCAGGCACGCTGAGGCCGCGGGTGTCGGCCGGTGACGAGATGGTGTCGAGGAGAGGGGTCAAAGCAGGCATGTCCGAAGAAAGCGCGGTCAGTTGCGGCGGTCCAGCACGAAATCCACGCTACGGCGCAGATGTTCAGCCCGTTCGCCGAAAATATCGAGATGTGACTTGGTTTGAGCGGCCAAAAGATTGACTCGTTCCTTAGCGGACTCGAGCCCAAGCAGGGTGACGTAGTTGGCCTTGCCCTTGGCGGCGTCCTTGCCGCCGGCGGCCTTGCCCAGCACCGCTTCGTCGCCCTCGGCGTCCAGGATGTCGTCGACGATCTGGTAGGCCAGGCCCAGGTCCTGGGCGAAGCCCATAAGGGCGGCGCGCTCCTCGGCCTTGGCGCGGGCGATGATCAGCGGGATCTCGAACGCGAAGGCGATCAGGGCGCCGGTCTTCAGGCGCTGCATGCGGGCCACGGCCCCCAGGTCGTCGCGGACGCCCAGCAGGTCGATCATCTGGCCGCCGCACATGCCCTTGGCGCCCGAGGCGATGGCCAGCTTGCGCACCAGCTCCGAGCGGACGTTGCCGTCGTCATGCGTGTCGGGGTGGGCCATGATCTCGAAGGCGGCGGTCTGCAGGGCGTCGCCGGCCAGGATGGCGGTGGCCTCGTCGTACTGCACGTGCACGGTGGGACGGCCGCGGCGCATGTCGTCGTCGTCCATGGCCGGCAGGTCGTCGTGCACCAGGCTGTAGGCGTGGATGCATTCCAGGGCGCAGGCGGCGCGCAGGACCGGCCGCTCGGGCAGGTCGAACATCTTGCCCGTCTCCAGGGCGAAGAACGGCCGCAGGCGCTTGCCCGGGCCCAGGGCCGCGTAGCGCATGGCCTCGGTCAGCCGGCTTTCCGGACCGTCGGCGCGCGGCAGCAGCTCGTCGAGCGCCACGGTGACGATGTCGGCCGCCTGGACGATGCGCTTCTCGAGGTCGATCAAAACAGCTTACCCCCGTTGGGAACGTCACGGTCCACGTCGACCAGCACCACGCCGCCCTCGGCGTCCGGGAAGCCCAGGCACAGGACCTCCGACTGGATAGGACCGATCTGGCGCGGCGGAAAATTGACCACGGCGGCCACGCGGCGGCCGACCAGCTCGTCCAGGGCGTAGTGCTTGGTCACCTGGGCCGAGGATTTCTTGACGCCGATCTTGGKGCCGAAATCGATGGTCAGCTTATAGGCCGGGGTGCGCGCCTCCGGGAACGGCGTGGCCTCGATGATCGTGCCGATACGGATATCGACCCGTTCGAAGTCCTCGTAGCCGATCTGCGGCGACGCCTGGCCCATCAGTTGAACTCGGCCGGCTCGGCGGAGATCCCGCCATTTGGGGCGCCGCCTTGACCCAGCACGATCTTCTCGACCTTCAGCCGGGCCGCCTCGAGCTTCTTCTCGCAATGGGCCTTGAGGGCCGCGCCGTCCTCGTAGATCTCGATCGAGCGCTCGAGCTCGGCCTTGCCGGACTCGAGCTCGCCGACGATCTGCTCCAGACGCTGCAGGGCCTGCTCGAAGCTCATGCCTTCAAGATCTTGCGGACTGATCATTTCTACTCCGGGGCGAACAAGGGCACCCTAGTGGCGGGTCGCCGCGCGGGCAACGCCGTTGGCGGGGCTTTTGGTGAACGAGGTTCAGGGCTTGGGCGTCCCTGCGGTCCGAACAGGCGCCTAGGGCCGCTCGAAGCGCTTCACGCACCAGTATTTGAAACCCTGGTCCTGCGTCTTCTTCAGACCACGCTTCTGCAGCGACAGGCCGATCATGGTGTTGAAGAAGCCGTGCGCGACCAGCAGCACCTCCTGGCCGTTCTTGGACAGGTCGATCAGCAGGTCCGCCGCCTGGTCGGCGCGCACCTCGGCCTGGGCCCGGCTCTCCTGGCCGGCGTGGTGATCGAAGAACCACCACCAGAAGCGGGCGAAGAACCCCCAGTTCTTGGGCGACATCTTGATCCAGCGCGGCCAGGGCGGCGGCGGCAGGGGCGCTTCGATGAACAGCGGGTCGGTGGCGAAGGCCTTGCCGTCGGCGACGGCCTGGGCGGTCTCGATCGAGCGCCGGCGCGTCGAGGCGATCATCACCCCCGCCCGCTTGGCCGTGGCCTTCAGCGACTCCGGCGGGGTCTGGCCGGGCAGCAGCCCGCCCTCCTCGTAGCGCGCCCACCACTCGCCATAGGCCGGGGCGTTGAAGCGGACCTTGCGCGACAGGGCTGGCTCGCCGTGGCGGGCCAGCGTGATCGCGCCGGGACGGACTTGCGGAACGGAAAGGTGGTCGGCGGATTCGTCGGCCATAGATCTTGGAGGTCCCTTCATCGCCACCGGCGACCTGATTTCGGACCTCTCACCCCTCCTGCAACGCTTTGACATGCGCCGCCGCCGAACGGCCGAGCGCTTCTAGGTCGTAGCCGCCCTCGAGCGAGGAAACAATACGCCCGCCGCAACGGCGGTTGGCGACCGAGGCGATCGCCCGTGTGGCCCAGGCGAAATCCTCGGCCTCCAGGCTCTGGGCGGCCAGGGGATCGCGGACATGGGCGTCGAATCCGGCCGAGACCAGGATCAGCTGCGGCGCGAATCCGTCAACCTGGTCCATCAGGCCTTCGAACTTGCGCCGCCAGGTCTCACGCGGGGCGTGGGGCGCGACGGTGGCGTTGGCGACGTTGCCGACCCCGGTCTCGGAGGGATCGCCGGTGCCGGGATACAGCGGCGACTGGTGGATCGAGGCGAAGAACACCGTCGGGTCGTTCTCGAACGCCGCCTGGGTGCCGTTGCCGTGGTGGACGTCGAAATCGACGATCGCCACCCGCCCCAGCCCCGAGGCCTGGGCCACCCGGGCGGCCACCGCGATGTTGGAGAACACGCAGAAGCCCATGGCCGTGCCGGGCTCGGCGTGGTGGCCGGGCGGGCGAACAGCGCAGAAGGCCCGGGTCCCCTGCCCCGCMGCCACGGCGCGGGTCGCGGCGACCACCGCCCCGGCGGCCCGGCGCGCGGCGGCCAGGCTGCCGGTCGACAGCACCG